>JAGALX010000028.1 GCA_017625035.1 Clostridia bacterium | reverse complement strand
GCTCTATTTTTCCTGCACTTTTCTTTTGTTCTTGATATTTTTCTAGCTCTATTATGTGTAGTTGTATTACATTATTAAATTCTATTTCTGTGTGTGCTTTTATTGCTAAATCTATTACTGTATGATAATCTTTTATTTTTTCTAATCCTGGAAATGGTTCTTCCATTATTACTATTAATGTTGCTTGTTTTATTGTGTCATATTGTTCTTTCTTTTTGATTCCTGATACGTATAATTTGCAATCATACCCTAAAAATCTTTGTAGTAGACCTTTAGTTTTTGTTCTTTGCATTTCTAAAACATACTTTTTTTGCTCTTTGTCTTTTGCAATTACATCAGCTACCATTTGTTTGCTTGTTGGTGATGGTATTTCTAGCTCTAATTTATGCCCTAATGTTATTGGTTTAATTTTTTTGCCTAGTATTGATTCTATAAATTTTTGTGTGATTTTTTCATTGCCTATAGAGCCAAATATTAGCTTAAACATTATATCATTTGTTGGTAGATACGTTAATTCTTCTGTCATTTCACTCCTAACTACATTCTAACATATAAGTTAATTTTTACGCAATAGTTTGTTAGAACATTTTATATTTATTGCTTTAGAAAGTTGCTATTCATAGCTGTTCAATTAGAGCAAAAAAAATTTAGGATGATTAATAGTTAATTAATTTTGGTCTAGCAATTTCATTATGAATAGTAACAATACCTTGTGCTGTTTTTTATTTTTTCTTGGGATTTTTATAGAATTAATAATATTCCGTAAAGAATAATTAGATAATTTAATTTATTTTAGATATTAATTTTAGAATTTAAATTTTTTTACAAAAATATGATATTATGCACTAAGGCATAAATTAACTTACCTGCTAATAATACATCATATAGCTTTGCATTTCAACAATTTTCGCTCGACAAATTTTGAGCTTTTTTATTAAAGTTATATGCTACGCAAAAAATTATTACCTTTTTATTAACCAATAGTAATTTTATAATAATATAGAAACATATGTGAAAGCAATAGATGGCTTTGTATTAACAATAGTAATTATATCATCCAAGTTTTTACATTGCCTAATCAAACTACTAATGTTATACTATATTCATAGTAACAATAAAAACCAATAATTAATCTCCTACTTTTTTATGAAAGGACTGGTATATTTACTATGAACCTTAATTCCAATAATTATAAAGAATTCTACAGCATAATTTCAGACATAGCCACACATCCTATAACACAGCAAATGAAAAACTTTAGGCAACATTATGAAAGTAGTTGCTATGACCATTGTTTATCTGTAGCATACTATTCTTTTTTGATTTGTAAAAAGCTAAACTTAGACTATACATCAATAGCCAGAGCAGCAATGCTTCATGATTTATTTTTATATGACTGGAGAGTTAAACAACCTGGCAGAAAAGGTTTCCACGCTTTCAGGCATCCATATATAGCTTATAAAAAAGCTTCTGAATTATTTAATTTGAATAAAAAAGAAAAAGATATAATAATTAAACATATGTGGCCAGTTACAGTAATACCACCCAAATATTTAGAATCATATATAATCACATTAGTTGATAAATATTGTGCCTTAGAAGAAGGTTATAACTATTATACAAAAAAATTTCTATCAAAAAAATTTTTTAGATATGCTTCAATTTTGTTAGTAATGCTTTTCATTCATGTACCGTAACTTTTATTATTACATATAAATTAGAAAAAAAAATCACCTATATTATTTCAATTATATAGGTGATTTTTTTATACAATAGGAAAATTATCTTTTCCTATTGTATAAAAAGCGCTTTGCTCAAGATGTTGCACAGAAATTTTCTTAACGAAAATTTCGCGCGAGAACAAATTTACGGAAGGCTTAACCGATTTATGAATAGTGATATTTTAAATTTATAGTTTCGAATAACATACTATTAATTTATTAGCCTTCCGATTTGTTCTTATATTGGTTATAATAGGAAAGTCCAATTAATAATAAAATTTAACTAATATTTTCTATTATAAAAATTATTATAAATACAATATATAGTTTGATTTTTATCATCATTAATATGAATTTTCAAAAAAAGAAGTAACTTCAAAAGTTACCTCCTTTTTATATATTATTCTTCTGATGCAGTTTCTGTTTCAGCTTGAACTGCTTCATACTCTTTAAATATAGCATCTTGTATTTTTTGTCTTGTTTCTTGATTGATTGGGTGAGCTATATCTTTATGTTCACCATTTGCTTTTTCTCTGCTAGGCATAGCAATAAATAGACCTTTTGGGCTATCGATAATTTTAATTCCATGAACTACGAATTCATTGTCGAATGTTACTGAAGCAACTGCCTTCATTTTGCTTTCTGAATTTAATGTTTTGTTCAAACGTACATTTGTTATTTGCATTTGAGCACCGCCTTCCAATGTTTTTTATTTTTTGTACATATCTTTATGTACAATTATAATATTCTCCAAAAAAAATTTTTTTCCTTCTTTTTTTTACATATTTTTATTGTTTTATAAAATTTTAATATGTGAATTATGTTTTTGCACTTTATTAATCTAACTCCAAACACTTTTTATAGTTAATTAATATTATTTTTGAAATTTAATTACAATAATTTTAGTAATTTTTCAAATATCTCGTTAAAATTTTCTAAAAATGATTAAAATTTCATTATAATAGGTAAAATATTTTTGTATAACTATTATCATCTAATACATTTTTCCAAATATTACGGATTTTATATTGAAAATTTCATATAATTTTTATATAATAAGTTCATCGAATTTTAAACAAAATCAATAAAAAGGAGTGTGCATTACATTGGCAAACTTAAATCAATTAAGACTTTTTAGAAATATACACATGAGAGGTATTGGCGGAACAAGTATGAGTGGTATCGCAGAAATGCTAAAGCACTGGGGCTTTCATATTACTGGCTCAGATGACAATGCTTCTGAATTAACAGATAAATTAATATCTAGAGGCATTCCAGTTACAATTGGATATGATTACGAAAATTTATCAAAAGCAAGTTTAGTTGTATACACAGCAGCAATGAGAGCTGATGATCCAGAATTAGTAAGAGCTCAACAACTAAACATTCCAACTGTAGAAAGATCAGATTTTTTAGGTGAACTTACAAAAGCTTTCGAAGATACAATTTGTGTTTCTGGTACACATGGAAAAACAACTACTACATCGATGCTTTCTTTATGTTTTATGGAAGCTGGTTTAGACCCTTCTATTCAAGTTGGAGCAATTTTAAAACAATTAAATGGGAACTCAAGAATTGGTAATAGCGAATACTTTATTTTAGAAGCTTGTGAATATGTAGAAAGCTTTTTAAGTTTTCACCCAAAAACAGAAATAGTATTAAATATAGATAATGATCATCTTGATTACTTCAAAAACCTTGATAATATAATACAATCTTTTGAAAAATATGTAAAACTACTTCCTAATGATGGTTTATTAGTGGTAAATAATGATGATCCAAACTGCTCCACTCTTTCAAAATGTACTGATGCAAAAGTAGTCACATTTGGAATTGAAAACAATCATGCTAATTTTGTTGCACGAAATATTACTTTTAATTCAAATGGATTTCCAACATTTGATGTTTATTATAATAACAATTTTTATAAAACAATAAGCTTATCTGTACCTGGAAAACACAATATTTTAAATGCATTAGCTTGTATAGCAACATGCCATTGCTATGGAATAGAAAAACAAACTATTGCAGAAGCACTAAAAAAATTCACTGGCGCTCACAGACGTTATGAATTTGTTGGTACTCTCCACAAAAATATTAATGTTTTTGATGATTATGCTCATCATCCAACAGAAATAAAAGCTGTTGCAGATGCAACAAGACAAAAATCTCATAATAAAGCATGGATAATATTCCAACCACATACTTATAGTAGAACAAAAAACTTATTACATGATTTTGCAAAAGCATTAGCTCCTTTTGATAATATAATTATTACTGATATATATGCTGCTCGTGAAAAAAACACATATGATATTAGTGCACAAGATTTAGTTGATGAAATAACAAAAATAGGAAGAAAAGCAATTTATATGTCTGACTTTACAGACATCGCAGAATATATAAAATCTCATGCTATTAATAATGATATTGTTTTAACTGTTGGAGCTGGTACTGTTGTAAATATTGGTCCTATGATAGTTGATAAACAAGATTTTTAATAATAAAAACTTTTGCAATAAATTTAATATAAAAGTAAAGCATTTTTGGTTAAACTTTACTTTTATATTAAACCCTTCTATTATAAAAACCGCCTAGATATTTAATAAAATAAATATCTAGGCGGTTTTTATGTATATATGCAATTATTTGATTTTTTGGAATATATTTCTTTTATTTTTCTAAAATTTTGCATCTTTCTTATGATTTTTTTCCATATAAAACATAGTTTATAATTTATTTTTCTTTCACATAATCTTCTACAGATAACTCAGGATATATAAATTCCATTCCATTTTCTACTAAATTTCCATCAGGTACATGAGATTTGTCAAAGTATTCGGATCCTTTTAAAAAGTATCTATATTTTATATCTTCATCAACAGTTCCACTTCCTATTATTACAGGATCATCCCATGTTGAATCTATTGCATACCAATTTCCTTTTAAATACACATAATTCCAAGCATGGTTTTCTGTATTTCCTGTATCTAAATCAATTCCTTCACCAGATACTAATACACATGGTATTTCTAGTTTATCCATTAATGATTTAAATAGTCTTGCATATCCTTCACATACTACCTTTTTCTCTTTTAATGCCCCATAAATATTTGAATTATTATCTGATTCTTGTAAATTGTATTGTAAATTATCAATAATCCAATTATGAATTTTTACTATTTTATGATAATCATTTTTTTCTGTTACTGTCTGCAAAATTTCGTTTTCGGCTTTTTCTACAAACATTATTGCATCATCAACTTGCTTTGATGTGCTAAATTCATCTATAAGATAATTAGAGTTTTTTCCTTTGCTTATATAAAACTCATAATTTACTTTTTTACCTCTTTTTATAGTTTTTGTAAGTAGGCACATTTTTGAACCATCTATGTAAAAAATATCTACATTATCATTTCTGAATGCATCCCATGCATTTTGAAATGAGTTCATTAATTCTGCCTGCATATCTTCGCTACTTGCTAATGATGATAATTTTGAAGATATTCTTATATTATCTTCACCATTTTTTATTTTATCTACATTTTCTAATATTTCAGCATAAATTATTTTTGAGTTTTCATCTAATTGATTATAGTAATATCTATTTTGGATATCTGTTATTTCATATACAGTATTGTCTTCATTATCAGGTTCATAATTTTCAATAAGTGATGATAAACTTCCATTATTATTAGTTATAGTGCCCATAGTTTCACTTATTTTGGCTTTTACCATTACTACATATTTGTTATTTTTAAAATAATCTACATTATAGCATGCATATACAAATAAAATTAAGGTAATTACTATAATTATTTTTATTATTGTTCCTAATTTGGATTTTCTTTTATATATCATATTCCTCCTAATAAAGGTTAATATTTTAATAAATTTCGTCTACTCCTGTTGCAACTACTGTTACTATTACTTCATCTCCTAGCTCTTCATTTATTACTGTTCCAAAAATTATGTTTGCTTCTTCATCTACTATGTCATTTACAATTGCAACACTGCTGTTTATTTCGCTTAAAGATAAATCTTTGCTGCCTTGTATATTAAATATTACTCCTTTTGCCCCATTTATTTTAACAGAAGTTAGTGGATTATCAATAGCTCTACGAGTAGCTGTTGCTAAAGCATTTTCACCTGATGCACTTCCTATCCCCATATATGCCAACCCATTTATTTTTATTATTGTTGAAATATCTGCAAAATCTATATTAATTTCGCCTACTGTATTTAATAAATTAGTTATTCCTACAATTCCTTGTTTTAATGTATTATCTGCTTGTTTAAATGCATCTACTATAGTCATATTTGGTGAATCTAATTTTAATAACTTGTCATTTTCAATTACTATAAGTGCATCTACATTTTGTTTAAGTTTTTGTATTCCTGCTTCGGCATTTTTTAGTCGTGTTCTTCCTTCAAATTTAAATGGCTTTGTTACAATTCCTATTGTTAATATGTTCATTTTTTTTGCCATTTCTGCTATTACAGGAAGTGCTCCTGTACCTGTTCCACCGCCCATTCCAGCTGTTAAGAATAATAAATCTGTATTTAATAATTTAGATTCAATTTCTTCTGCATTTTCTTTTGCAGAATTTTCTCCAACTTCCGGGTTAGCTCCAGCTCCAATACCTTTTGCTTCATTTTCTCCTATTTGTATTATGTTTTTTGCTTTTGATCTAGCAGCTGATATTGCGTTTGTATCCACTATTATAAAATCTACATTTTGTACTTCGTCTTGTATCATTCTGTTTACAGCATTACTGCCTCCGCCCCCGGCTCCTAGTACTCTTATTTTTACAATAGTTTCTTTGGTATTTAATTCGCTACCCATATTTTTTCTCCTCTCACTTTTGTTTGCTTAGCTTATTATATATGTTGGAATTTAATATTTCAATATTTATTGTAAAAAATATATTTTGAAATATATGGGAAAATGGGGACGGAAAACGGGGACGGAGAAATTGATTCACTTAGGAAATTAAAAAAATATATAATGTTAATTAAGTGAATCAATTTCTCCGTCCCCGTTTTCCTCCCCGTTTTCCGTTTTCCCTCTTCCATCATGTCAAGCTATTGTAGTAAGCATTATATAACTTCGCATAATATCCATTTTTTTCTAATAATTCATGATGATTGCCTTGCTCTATTATTTTTCCATGGTCAAGGACTATTATTTTATCTACATTTACTATTGTTGATAACCTGTGTGCTATAAATATTGATGTTTTTTCTGCTGATATTTTATCTACTGATTTTTGAATTAGCTCTTCTGTTGTTGTGTCTATATTTGCAGTTGCTTCATCTAGTATAAATATTGATGGATTTTGTGCAAATATTCTTGCAAATGCTATTAATTGTTTTTGCCCTGCAGAATATGAGTTTCCTCTTTCTGATGCTATTTCGTCTAGTCCGTTATTTAATGAATTTATAAAATCTGTTGCTGATGCTAATTTTACTGCTTCTTCTACCCTTTTATCTGAAATATCAGAATATAGCTTTATATTATCTTTTATAGATTTTGCAAATATAAATGGATCTTGTAATATTGTTCCTATATTTTTTCTTAGGGATTTTAAATTTATATCATTTATATTTATTCCATCTAATAATATTTCACCTTTTTGTATTGTATAAAATCTATTAATTAAATTTGTAATAGTAGTTTTTCCTGAACCTGTTTTTCCAACTAAAGCTGCACTTTCTCCTGGATTTATTGTAAAGCTTACATCCTTTAATATCCAATTTTCTTTTTCGTATGCAAACCAAACATTTTTGAATTCTATTTTTCCAGTTACATTTTTTAGCTCTATTCCGGTTTTGTCGTCTTCTAAATATTCTGTATGCTCTAATATTTCGTAAACTTTGTCTATTGAGCTCATAGAATCTTGAACTATTTCTATATTTTCTATTATTCTATCAATTGGATTAAATATCTTTTTGAAATAAGTTATAAATAAGTAAATTATTCCCACATCTAAATTTATTCCTAGCCCTTTGTTAGCACAAAATATAACAATAATTGATATTCCCAAATTTTCTATTATTACTATAAGTGATGGTAACATTCCATATAGTAAACCTAATTTTTTTGATTCATCATTGTATTTTTTTGTGTACTTTTCACATTCATCTTGTTTTTCTTTTTGACGATTAAATATTTTTATTAATTTTATTCCATATATAGATTCTGCTAAAAAAGTATTTAATACTGTTCTTGCTTCTTTAGATTTGGCATATATTTTTTTCATCATATTTGTCATACATATTGTTACAATTAGTAATAATGGTATAATTAATATGTTTATAGCTGATAATTGAATACTTATGTATATCATCATTATGAGTAAACCTATTATTATAATTATGTCTTTGGGTAGTGTTGTTATTACTTCACTAAATAAACTGTATACATCCTCGGTGTCACTAGTTACTCTTACAAATAGTTTTCCTGATGGTGTTTTATCATGGAAACTTACATTTGATTTTTCTATATATTCGTATAAATCATTTCGTAATTTATATACAACTTTTTCACCCATATTGCTTGTTGTTATTCTGTTTATATAGTCTACAACATTTCCTGCAATTACTAGTATTATATATATAATTGCAATTGTGGTAATGCTTATATTTTCGTATATGTATAATTTTTCTGGTAGATACTTGTCCATTACTCTTTCTAGTAGAAATGGTTTTAGCAATTCACAAATATTTATAAATAGAGCCATTATAGTTACTAATATTATTGTTTTTTTGTATGGTTTCATCATTTTTTTGAATCTATTTATTGTTGTGCTCTTCATAGTTTCCTCCTTTCAAATTTTATAGTTAGATTTAATTTGCATTTTCTTTTCTGTACATTTTTTACATCTACAATGTGCATTTTCAACTTTCAAATTTTATGGTTAAATTAAATTTTAATTTTCTTTCTGCACATTTTTAACGTCCCTAATGTGCACCAATCTGTGCCTTAATCTAAAATTGAATTTTCTGCTTTATGAGCTTGGTTTTCATAAAAATCATAATATTTTCCTCTTTTATGTATCAAAGAACTATGTGTTCCATTTTCTACTATTACACCTTGCTCTAAAACAATTATTTTATCACAATCTTTTATGTCTGATATTCTATTTGAAATTATTATACAAGTTTTATCTTTAGTTAGCTCTTTTACGTTATTTAATACCTGTTGTTCTGTTCTATTATCAAGTGCAGAAAAAGTATCATCAAAAATTACGATGTTACTGTTATTTAAAAATGCTCTAGATATAACAACTCTTTGTTTTTGTCCACCAGATAAATCTATTCCTTTTTCTCCAATTATTGTATGAATTCCTTCTTCCATGTTAGAAATTTCTTCATATATCATAGATTTTTTTGTGCTTTCTTCTATTTCATAATCATTGTAATCATCTTTAAATAAATTTATATTTTCTTTTAAAGTTGTTGAAAATAGGAAATTATCTTGGGTTATGTAACATATATTATCTCTAATTTTTTTAGTTGATATATCATTAATATCGGTTCCATCTATAAAAATTTTGCCTTTTTGTACATCATATAATTTTAGTAAAAGATTCATTAATGTTGTTTTTCCGCTTCCTATAACTCCAATTATACCAAGTGATTCCCCTTTATTTACTGTTAAACTTACATTTTCTAAAACTGGTTCTATGTATCCCGGATAATTATATGTTAAATTTTTTATTTCAATATTTCCCTCTAATGAACCATATTTTTTATTATCAAAAATTTCAATTTCTTCCTCTGTTAAATTAAACATTTTGTTTAATCTTTCATATGATACTTTTACTTTTTTAAAGCTTGATAATATCCAAGAAATCCAAAAAATTGGTCTTTCTAATACTGCTAAATACCCATTAACTGCAATTAGATTTCCTATGGTTATTTCTCCTGAAAGAACTAATTTTGATCCAAATAATAATGTTAATGCATATGATAATCCAAATCCAATTGATACGCATATATCTAACAAATTTTGATTTTTGGTTACTTGCAAATTATTCTTCTTAACCAAATTATTTTTATTTTTAAAATCTTTTATTTGTTTTTCTTCTCCAATAAAAGCTTTCATTGTTCTAATACTATCTGTGCTTTCTTGAACATATTCTGATAACTCAGTAAAACTTTTTTGTGCTGCCTTAAAACTTATGCTCACCCTATTTCTTATAATTACTATAATTGCTATTGTTACAAAAATAGGTATCATTGCAATAAATGTTAATTTTATATTACTAGATTCTGACATCATTAATATTATAATAACAAAATTTGCTAAAATTCTTATCATAGTGGTAATAATTCTATTTATACTTCTTATTACTTTTTTTACATCACTTACAAAATATGACATTACCTCTCCATTTTTTATTTCATTTAGCTTTTCTATTTTAACTTTCATAAGTTTTGTAAATAACTTGTCTTTTAAATCTTTTGTCATATTTAGATCATTTGAAAAGTCTATTTTTTTCCAGATTACTCTACTGATAAGTATACATATACATATGATTAGTAATATCACTATGGACTCATATATTTCAATTTTATTTTGTTGCGGATTGTATAATAAGTCGATTATCTTACCTATGATTTTTGATGGATATACTAAAACATATACATTTGCTACAATAAAGATTACTTTCACAAATATTTCCCATTTATATTTTTTTATTATGTTTATTAGTTCCTTTTTCATAAGCTCCTCCTTCCAAATCTTTTTTATTTTGTTCAATAGTATTTCAGGCTCTGTTTTTATATAAAATGTAATTGTAAAAATTTAGAATATTACATGCGCCACTATTGTTTTAATGTACATAAACCCATGTTTTAGTTTATAATATTGTTATATATTACTGAAAAAAGACAGATTAATAAAAATCTGCCTTTTTTATAGTAATATATATAAATGAACACAATTTTTACTTGTACACCAAATAGGCTATAACAAATAAAAATTATATTTGTTATAACCTAATTATTTAATTTTTTTCACCATTTTTGTAAAATTTGCCATTTTTTAATCACTGCTTTCCTTTTTTATTCTAATTTAGATGATAACAAATGTGGGGATTTTTGTCAACTATAATTTTAGCTGATATTTACAAAATGGAAATGAGAACAATGCCCATTTCCACTTTTTATGCTATTCTCCCATGCAATAATGTTTTCTACAATTTGCATTTACTAAACAAAATATTAGTCTTATTAAAGATACCAATGCAATTACAAAAAATGCTCCGGCTATTCCTATTAAAATAGCAGTTACAACCACGCCTGCAGTTATTACTGCTAATATTAATTCAAATATTAGTGTCCCTATTACTCCTATTAATATACAGTTTCCAAATTTGCATATACATCTATCTATTTTTCTTTCAGTGTCCTCATTATTAAGCAAAAATATTAGTGCTGCTAATGCAAATAGTGTTAATCCAAATGCAGTCCATAATATTACCGGTAATGATAAAGTTGCTGCTAAAAAGAAATACGCTACTCCTATTATTATTCCTCCAATTATTCCTAAAGTTAGAGAGCATGCACATCCACATAATCCTTTATTACACATATTTATCCCTCCTTTATCGACAAAAGGTAGTTTTTTTCTACCTTTATTACATAATATTAAATTTAAAGTTATTTAGTTACTTTTTGGGGAGGATTTTTGGAAAAATGCTATGGATAAAAAATTTACTTAGGTCAAGTATAAATTTGGAATATAAAAAGTATAGTAAAGGTTATAAATGGGACAAAAAAATTGATTCACTTTGCCAACCAACTATGACACCTCTTGGTAAAGTGAATCAATTTCTCCGTCCTAACTGCTATTTTAAATAGTTAAATACAGAAATTATAAAATCTGCAAATGTGCATATTACTGCTCCATATATTATGATATTTTTGACTTTTGGCATCATTTTTGAAGAAACTTTTTTTACTTGTTTATCTACAAAAGGATGTATATCTTTCATAAATAATACTGATAACAATCCCCAAAATACAGATGCTGCTAAGCATATTCTTCCTTGAAAATTGTATGGCTCTTTTGAATAGTCCCACCATCTTATTCCGAAAAAAACTTCTAATATTAATGAAGTTACATATTCTAAAATAGAGCACCATAATGTTGCTAATATAATTTTTTTAACAATTCCACCTTTTCCTTTAATTCTTTTTGAAAGAAAAATTAAAACTAAGGCTGCAATACCATACATTGGACATATTGTTTCATATAAAAATCCTCTGTTTTCTAGAACTCCATCACTTACAAAAACTATTGATACATCTATTATCCATCCAAAAAAAGCATATATGTAAAAAAAGACTATATATTTTTGGACTGTTTTATTAATATCTTTTTTCATTTTCTTTTCTCCTCTTGCAATAAATAAAATTTTTATTTTATCTATTGTTTTATATTTTCACTTTCTTTTAAATGTCCGAAAATGATTTGATTTTTTTCATCTTCTGTTAATTTTCTGCCAAGCTCTTTCATTTGTGATTGCATTTCGTGTACGGCTCTTTCTAATGCATTATCTAGTCTTTGAGTTGAAAAATTTTCTTGATCGTTTTTTATTCTTTTCGCGTAACGTTCTTTTTTTATTGCATATACGTATAAAGCAATTGCAATTCCTAATATTATTCCTAATAACAAAAATGTATATTTTCCCATTTTTTATTCCTCCTATTTTTCTTGGTTATTTTACCATATTTATCTTATTTCAGCAATAAAAATTTTACCTTCCATTTGCTCACTGCAAACGCGCACAATAGGCACACATTTGGACGTTAAAAATGTGCACTTTTAGTATGATAAAAGTTACCAGAAAATGCAGAATCTATGAGATGGTTTTGAAAATTCAATTGACTTTGCCGTCTTATAATTATATAATATTGAACTATAGTATACGAAATGGAGATATAAAATAATGGACGAAAATTGGCTTTCTAGAACAGAAATGTTGCTAGGCGAAGAATCTTTAAATAAATTAAAAAATGCTACAGTTGCAGTAATTGGATGTGGCGGTATTGGCTCTTATACTTTAGATGCTTTGGTTAGAACTGGTATTGGTAATATTGTTTTATTTGATAAAGCTCTAATAGATGTTACAAATTTAAACCGAAATTTAATGGCTGATACTAAAGTTGTTGGTAAATATAAAGTTGATATTGCAAAAAAAAGATTATTAAATATTAATCCTAATTTAAATATTAAAATTGTAAAAGAATATATTAATAAAGATACCGCTTCTCGTTTAATTTCAAATGATTTTAATTATATTGTTGATACTATTGATTCAATATCTGATAAAATTGCATTAATTACAGAAGCTACAAGAAAAAATATTCCTATAATTTCTTCTATGGGAACTAGTGATAAGTTTGATCCTACCCTATTTGAAATTACAGATATTTCAAAAACTAAATCTTGTCCTTTTGCTAATCTTTTAAAAAATGAATTAAAAGCTAAAGGTATTGAACATTTAAAGGTTATATATTCTCAAGAAAAACCTACAAGGTTTAGAAGCACAGAGTCTGATTATAGAGCCCAAATGTCGAGTATTAGCTTTGTTCCTTCTGTTGCTGGATTAATTATTTGTAGCGAGGTTGTTAAAGATTTAATTGACTAAAATAATTTTTTATAAAAATTATTTCAATCTATCTTAAAATATTTCAAAAAGTAATTAAGTAAAATTTATATATTTTAAAAATAGTTATTTTTTATATTGAATAAAAAACTAAATTATACAAAAAATAATCATAATATAATTTGTTATGATTATTTTTTTGTATAATTTTATTTTTTCTGAAAACACTAACAATTGAAAATTAAAGTTAGTGTTTTACGCACTAAAAAATAGAATATGAAAATATTCTTTAACAAAATGAAAAATTAAATTTGGAGGTACTTATATGGAAATCGAAAAACATTTATCTATTACAGGCTCTTCTAATGTTTCATGGAAAGATGCTATTGTAAAGGCAATTGCCGAAGCTTCTAAATCAATAGATTATTTAACATCTGTTGAAATTATAAGTCAATATGCTGATATTACTGGTAATAAAATTACTGCTTATTATGTGGATTTAGATATATCATTTGCTATTGACTCATCTAGAAAATAAAAAAACGGAGGATACATTTATGGAACCTATAAAAACAAATCAACAATACAGTGATTATGTTGATACAAAAACTCCCAACTCACCTATTTTAAAAAATTGTTTTAATGCATTTTGGGTTGGAGGCTTAATTTGTACTATTGGACAACTCATATTTAGTTTTTGTAAATATAAAGGGCTAGATGAAACATCTGCATCTACTACTGTTTCTATTATACTTATTGGAATTTCAGCACTTTTAACTAGCTTAAATATTTTTAATAAAATTGGAAAATTTGCTGGTGCTGGCTCATTAGTTCCTATTACTGGTTTTGCAAATTCTATAGTTGCTCCTGCAATTGAATATAAATCAGAAGGATATGTAATGGGTGTTGGTGCAAAAATGTTCACTGTAGCAGGACCTGTTCTTGTATTTGGTATTTCAAGTGCGGTTATAGTTGGATTAATTACCAAATTATTTGTTGGATAAAAAAATTCTGTACATTTAAAATGCACAGAATTTGTAGTGAGATTGCTACGTTTATTAATACAATAAAATTGTACTACATTCTTTTTCATTTTTCAACATTTTTTAGCATTTTTTCTACAATTATAATTATTTTTTAAGGAGGAGGATTAATTTTGGAAAGATTAGGAAAACAAACTATAAAAATAGATAATCCTGTAACAATTTTAGAAACAGCTAGTATAGTTGGCCCTAAAGAATCTGAAGGGCCTATGGCAAAATATTTTGATCAGCGTTTAGATGATGAATTTTGGGGTGAAAAAACATGGGAAAAAGCAGAAAGTAAAATTATAAAAGAAACTGTGAATACAGTAGTATCTAAATCTGGAATTCCCTCTAGTGAAATAGATTATTGTTTTGCAGGAGATTTATTAAATCAATGTATTTCATCTAGTTTTGGATTAAGAGAGCTTAATATTCCATTTTTTGGAGTATTTGGAGCTTGTTCTACATTCGCTGAAAGTATGTGTTTAGGCAGTGTATTTATTTCTTCTGGTGCTGCAAAAAATGTTCTTTGTGCTACATCAAGTCATTTTTGTAGTGCTGAAAAACAATTTAGATTTCCTTTAGAGCTTGGAAATCAAAGACCACCTTCTTCTCAGTGGACTGTAACTGGTTCAGGTGCTGCTATTTTAAGTGCTAGTGGAGATGGTCCATATATAACTCATATTACACCTGGAAAAATAACTGATATGGGAATAAAAGATGCAAATAATATGGGAGCTGCTATGGCCCCTGCTTTTGTAGATACTTTAATAACTCATTTTAAAGATACAGGTAGAAGCCCTAGTTATTATGATGCAATAATTAGTGGTGACCTTGGTCATATAGGAAAAGATATTGCTATAGATTTAGCACTTTCTAAAGGATACAACATAAAAAATAATTATAATGATTGTGGTGTTTTAATGTTTGATAAAGAAACTCAAGATACTCACTCTGGTGGAAGTGGTTGTGCTTGCTTAGGTACTATTTTTTCTGGATATTTCTTTAAACAATTAAAGGATAAACAAATGAAGAAAATTTTAGTTATTGCTACTGGTGCACTTATGAATGCTACTAGCTCTCAACAGGGTGAAAGTATTCCTGGAATTGCTCATGCTTTAGCTATAGAAGTATAGGATAGTAGAACAAAAGCGGACCTCTTTAAATTTGCATCTATTTATGACATTTTATCGTCCGCGTCTTTGTTCGCGCGCCAATTTTTGCAAAAAATTGTGTGCAATGGATTTTATATAATAGGAAAGCACTTACAGTTAAACTTTACCTCACAATAGAACTTTCCTATTATATAAAATAGAGGATTTACTACCATTATAAAGATAGTATATCCTCCATTTTTATTTTATTATTTATTTTATATTTTTCTTATAATACTATTAGCAGCTACTATCATAATATCTTCGTCTATATCGCCAGTTTTAAATTTTTCATCAACTTCGATTGTATATACGTTATTTGTAATATCTGCTACAATTCCAGTTTTTCCATTATTTAATTCTACATGATCATCTTCGTAAATTTCTATAATCATTGGATTTATTTCATCATTTTCATTTTCTAAATCCATAAGAATATCTAATATTTCATCAAATTTTTCTTCTAATAAGTAAAATTTTTCATCAGTACAATTTTCGTTTATGTATTCATTTATTTGGTGCTCTATATTAAATATTTCTTCACAACTATAATCCCTATCTTCTATTAATATACCACTTTCCTCACACAGGTTAACCTGGTCATCGTTTAAATAATCTTGTAAAATCATAATATTCCTCCCAAAAAATTTATCATATTTAATTTAGCATAAACGTTTTATTAAGTCAAATTTTTTGAGTATATTCTTAATACTTATTTAACTTAACGTAATTGTATTCCACTGCTGAAACTTGAAATGTTTTATACATTTTTTGTATTTCTGTTATTTATTGTCTATTTTAACATCAATCAATTAAATTAATTTCACCATTCAATTCATGTTTATTTATATCATATTTTAGTATTATCTTATATGAATATAATCTGCGGTCTTAATTAACAGACCATTTTTCTGCATAATTCGGATGATTTTTTAAACACTCCATATCTACGTTTTGAAAACTATGGTTTGCATATAAAAAGCTCTTTAGATTTGGCAAATTAAGTACGAAATTTACATCACGAATGAAGGTATGCGAAATATCAAGTAACTGCAGGTTGTTTAGTCTGTCAACAATACTATTGTCAAGAACAGTCACAGAAGTATTGCTGATTTTAAGCGATGTTAAATTTTCCCAATTAACAACATCTGCATCAATTCTATTTATATCATATCCTGAAATTGAAAGTTCTTGAAGATTCGTGAGTTCTGATAAATTCGGAATAGTTTCCATATTTATATATTTGAGTGTTAATGATTGTAATTTATTAAAACGACTGTCAGTACCTAATAAATTCAAATCTTTTATTGTAAACCAGTCTCCCCCGCCTGAATTTCCGATTATAGACAAACTGTTTAGATTTGTAATTTCACCTAACTTATCAATCATGCCTACCTTTGAATCTTCAATTTCAACAGTATTTAGCTTCTTCAGACCTGATAACTCAGAAAAAAATTTTTGAGCATCAGATTCATCAGCTATACCAACAAATTTTATCTTTTCAAGATTAACTAATTCTCCCAGCAAATCATAATCACTGCCTAACAGTGTAGTATCATTTCCCGGAATACAGGTAAGTTCATAAATGTCTGTATAATTTTTGTTCTGGTTTCTTATACAATCATTAATTGATTTCTGTTCATAAGAAAAAATATTATTTTTATTTAAATCACATCCACACAATAAACAAACCCAACAAGCAAAACTTGTTAAGAGTATTAATTTTTTTAATATTAAAAAATGCTTTGCATTCATAAAAATAACCTCACTCTAATATTACTTGTTTTTATTTTTCTAAATATTCTTTTTCATAATTAAATTAGTATTTTTTTATTATAACTTTTTCTATTTCTTATTGTGTAATAAATATATATGAATTTACCTTTTTTATCATCACTCCTTGTATCTTTTATATGAATTAAAATCGATAGTTTACAATAGCTTTCAAATAATTGATAACAATCCTACAATTAAAACCAATAATGAAATGCTAAATCCTATTGTTATAAACTTTTCTATACCATTAAGGCACAAAAAACCTGTATTACGCAGTGCTTCTTCAAAGCTAGGATTTCTTCCATATTTACTAAAAAAATTAAAATTAGGAAAATGTACAACTTCTAAGCATTTTCTTGGACGGATACATAATTTTTGCTTAACTTTTTCTGAAATATAATTAATTTCATTTCTAATACTGTATTTGTCTATTTTTATGTACTTAGCTAATTGTATAGAATTTTCATCATAATTAGTTCTAACTGAATATACTTCAATATTATTTATCTTATTCATATATAATGTCATTAACTGCCCAAAATTTTCATAATATTCAATTTCACCTTTATATTTGATTTTTTCTAATATAGGTTTCTTAATGTTATTTATTTTAGAAAATTCATTAAAAAATTCGTTTTTACTTTCACTATCAAAGGACGAATGTTAATTACTATTCTGTTGCAAGATAAAATACCGAAAACAATAAGAAAACAATAAATGATATATCACATAAAACATATAGTAACTATTTACAACATAAGTTCTTTTTTTGTAAAACCATTATTTTTTAATGCATTTTACAACACCACAATAAAAATTATCTTTAGAGATTTTACTATATCTATAAAACCCATAATATTTCGAATATA
Source organism: Clostridia bacterium (assembly GCA_017625035.1). Lineage (GTDB taxonomy): Bacteria > Bacillota > Clostridia > TANB77 > CAG-508 > CAG-492. The sequence goes on along the minus strand of JAGALX010000028.1, from coordinate 47,292 downwards.
TATTAATCAATTCCAAATCATGTTCTCTTAATATTTCAGATATTATATTTACATCATGCAATATTGTTGAATATCCCTTTCTTCTCCTTTTAGCTATTTCATTATTATCTTTCTCTAATATATCTTCATTTTTTATTGTAATATCATAATCTAAATTTTTTAATATTTTATTAATAATTCTTACAGTTAATCCTAGTTCCATTCCAAAATAAAAACGAGCTATATATCCATTATCATATAAATAATTTATAAAATCTTCCGTAGTATTATCTTTTATGAAATCACAATTATTTATTTTATTATTTGTAATATTAGAAACTATTTTTATTAAATTTCGTTTATTAGTATCTATATCATATACTTTTAGATTATTTTGTTCTTTTTCTTTGTTAGCTGTTGCATCCATAAAAATTCCTTTCCAATCCCCACAATCTTTGTATGCAGCATAATATGAAATGGCACTTACTAAAAATATACATATAAAAAATACATTATTATAAATAATAGATAATATTATACAAACAAATAATATTATTGTTGGACATATAAAAAGCACATTATTTTTATCTATTTTTTTATTTCCCATAATATTTCCTATAACTAATGATATTACTAGACTAAGACATCCTATAATCCAAAATAAAATTCTGGTACTATTAGAATCCATAGTAACAGCACCACCTAAAAAGGTAATTCCAAATAATATTATATATATAAAACATACAATAATTTCCTTCGTTTTATATTTCTGCTTGTTTAATAAGTATGCAAATGTCATTATAAATATCAATCTTAAAATAATTTTGAACAAAATTTCTTTTCCCCCCATAATTGTATTTTTTGTTATGAAATTAACGCATTTATAATTCTGCCTATATATACAAAAACTATGTCTATAATTCCTATTACAATACCTGCTGTTGCTAAACCTTCACCTTTTTCATTTTGAAATATTTTTATGTGTTTTTTTGCAGCTACACCTAAACTTATAGCTACTACTCCCATAGCTACTCCAGCAATAAAAATTCCTATTAATGAACATACTAAAGAACCTATTGCTGAAGAATTTGTTTTTACTTGATTATTTACATCATTATTTTGCATATTATTATTTATATTATTATTTTGAGTGTTGTTTTCTAGATCATTATTTACAGCTTGAACTTCTTTTTCTACACTTGCTCCACAGTTTTGGCAGAATTTATCATTTCCACTTAATTTATTTCCACAATATTTACAAAATTTTCCCATATTATTTTCTCTCCTCTTTTTTTACTATTTTTCGAATTTTATATTTACTATTTCTAAATTCAAATCGACTTAATACTTATTTATAAAAAAACTGAGATATTGTTTTCTCAGTTTTCCTTGGCGCATATTATAATATTGTTATTTTGATACTACATAGTTTTGCCATCTTATTGATGTGATTTTTCCTTCTTTATCTGAACGGAATGTAAATGATTTATATTCTCCAGTTACATTATATTCATAAGTTGGTCCAATGTACTCAGTTGCTTCTGTTATTTTTGTTGGTTCTCCAAAAATAGTTTTTACATCTTCTATTGGTGTACCAAATGTAATACCATTAACTATTTCAATATCACCATCTAACATTTCATAAGAACTTTTATCTAAAGAAAAAGATCCAATTGATGCGTCTGCTGCTTTTATAGTTGAATTTGTGTTATTAAATGGAGTTATATTAAACACTGTTTTATTATCAGAATTTAAAACAGCACCTCCACCTATTAAATAACCATATTTTTGTAACTCTTTTTCAGAGCCAGCTTTATTTAAATGAAATCCTGATTCTGATAAACTACTAATTTTATCTCCTGCTGAATATTTTTTTCCTTTCACTATAAAGTAATATGAATTATTATCTTTAACATCTACTGGTGTTTTGTCTACTTCTTTAGCTATTATTTTATTATCATTTGTTGTATTTTTATTTGTAGTGTTGGTTGTAGTATTTTTTGCTACATTACTAACTTTATTTTCTTCTACACTACTATTTGTTCTTTCTGCAACATTTTCGTTTTTGTTGTTTTTTGTTTTATTATCTTCATCTTTGTTTCCACATCCTGTTAAGATAACTAATCCTGCGCATAATATTATGCTAATTTTAAGTAATTTCATTACTTTTTTCATTTGGTTTTCCTCCCCTTAAAAATTTTATTAATATACCTCAAAAGTATATATTTAATTTTACACTTATAATTTTAGTTTGTCAAATTTAACATCAAATCAATTAAATTAATTTCACCATTCAATTCATATTTATTTATATTATTTAATAAATTTATATTTTTTATATCTTAAATATATAATTAGTGAAATTGTTTTCCTCATTTTAAGTGTTTTGCCATATTATTAGCATAACTATCTCTTACACTCTCACCCAAAACAATAACTACATACCCTACAAAATAACAAACAATATCTTTTATATCAAATGTTGTACCAAGTGCTATTTTTAAAGTATCATTACCTTTTGATAAATATTGCATTATCTTAAAATATTGCATTAACTCCACTGATACTGCAAAAATAAATATGTAAAGTGCTAAATGTTTTATTTTAGTATCAAAAATAGTTTTTAATAATAAATATATACAGATTATTACTAATACATCGCCAATATATGGTCTTATAATTTTATCGTGAACATATAATGCTATTAACATTTCTATAAGTATACTTACCACAAATCCAACAAAGTATTTTATTCTTCTATTTTTAAGCATTTATTTCCTTCCTTAGAACTCATTTTTTAATTTTTTTAATTCTTTCTTAGCAAAATATTTTGATAAATTAAAATCTCTATAATCCATTTTTTCATATTTTAAATCCGTATAAGTATCCTTTAAATAATCTTTAGTTTCTTCTAATACACTAAAATTTTTTTCATAGCGTTGTGACCTCCTATTACCGTTTTTATATACATAGTTCGTTTCTTCTGACATATCAAGTGATTCTTCTAAAATTCTTGCAATTTGTTCTACTGCATCTGTGCCAGTACTCTGAACTAAATAATCAATATCTATTTTACCTGTTTCAAAATATCTATCTATATTTCGTTTTGCAATTAAATTATCAAAGTTTGCAAAGTTCATACCAATGTACACAAGTAATACTATACAAAAATATGTTTGAACTAGTTTAACCTTTTTGTCTAATATAAACATACTTGTTGGTATTAATAAAATTCCTTCAGTAAATAACGTACAATAAACCAAAAGTCTTAAAAGTGTATATCCATATGCACTTTCATAATTGTACATTCTTATAGTTGCTGAGATTAATATTATAAATGTAAATATCACCATTATTAAACTCATACTGTTTATGTATTTATTACTTTTTTTATCTTCTATACTTTCGCTTTTTTTAGCAACTAATATTGTAACTAAATTTATTATAGATACTGCCATAAGTTGAAAAAAGCCTTTTCTTGCATAGCTTGCATAATTAATATCTCCACTTTGCAAGAATAAAGATTTTATTTGTATTGTACAAAATACTAAATATATAATGTTTAAACATGCCAATATCATTTTTATTGTAAAATTGTCTTTTATTTCTATTTTTTTAATTCCATTTTCTTTTTCATTTTTTGAACAAATACTGTAGAATAAGCAAATTAAATATACAAACACACCAATTGTTGATAATATTCTTTCTATTAATGATTTAAACATAAATTCTTTAAAGAATGATATTATTCCTTCAAATATATTTACAAATATGTTTCCAAATGCATCGTCGGCAGTTGATAGTAATACTAATATAATTAAGATTAATGGAATTGTAACACACATAGCTTTTATTATTTGGCTAGTTTTTCCCTTATTTACGTTACTTGTATTTATTTTTAGTTTTTCTTTAAAATATTTAGTTAACTTATCAAATACTTCATCTAAGTAATATAATGGCTTAAAAAATACATAAAATACTTTTTTTAAGCTTATAAAATCTACTAATACATTTCTATTAAGTATTTCTAAAATCATAATAGCTATTAATATTAAAATAACTAAAATATTCGTTACCTTGAAAAAGCTATTATTGTATATAAAATATGTGCTAGCTAAAATTATTATCGGAATTATTAAAAATTTAGCATTTGAATTTTGTTCTTTTTTATTTTTTCTTAGTATGTATATTATATAACTAGCTAAAGGCAGTACATATAATAACATTGATAAACCTATGCTCTTTTCAAAAAATAACGTTACAAACCAAATACTAAAAACTACAGCTCCTATTAATATGTTTGTCATTCCTCATTCTCTCCTTCTTCATAGTCTAAAATATCTCCTGGCAAGCAATTTAATACTTTGCATATTTTGTCTAAAGTAGAAAATCGTATTGCTTTTCCTTTATTTGTCTTTAGTATTGATAAATTAGCAGGTGTTATTCCTACCTTCTCGGCTAGTTCGGATGATGATATCTTCCTCTTTGCCATCATTACATCTAAATTTACTACTATCATAGTTACTTTTCTCCTTGTTTTTTAGTTGTTCGGTATTTTATTAAAATGAAGGGCGAACATACATTAGATTGTTAATTCGTTTTCATTTTTATATTCAGTTGCTTGTTTGAATAATTCAGATAATATATATAAAGCAATTGATACACCTATATATAAAATAAACAAAAATGTCATTACTAAAATACATATAACATCAAGTTTTTCTGCAAAAACTATTTCATATAATAAATCCATCATCCAAAAACATGCTCCAATAAAAGCTGTTTTTCCTGTACTTTTTAAAATTTTTACGTTGTTTTCACAAAATGGTTTGTTATTTTTTAAAGAATCAAACAGTTTCATAAATTTATTTGCTATTAACAACAATACTATTCCATTAGGATATATTATAAATATACTAGCTCCTAAATTTAATCCAAAAATTTGTAATACAAATGGTAGTGCTATTAATACTAAACTTACTATGCATAAGAATATTTGTAAAATAACTTTTAAAATATTTCCTAATCCTTTTTCTCCTAATATTTGCATAAAAAATACCTCCAAATTTTACTTTGGAGATATTTTACATCATTTTATAATGTTTGTCAATATTTTTTTATCGTTTTTCGATATTTATCATTTGTTAAAATTCCATAGCCACTAACATAACGGTCTAAAAACAAAGCTCAACAATATTATCGCCATCATCAAACAATATAATTATAGCACACTAATATCATTAAAATCATTAGTGTACTACAATTTGTTTTGATTTACTTTAATAAATTACTCATAATCGTTTCAAATTTTATTATATCTTTTTTATTAAAATAAAATCGAAATCCATTCATTTTTTCAGTTTCATTATTAAATACGATTTCCTTATTTAAATTTACAAGAATGTACATAGATTTAAAAATAAATGCTCCACTTTCAACTTTAGTATAATCAACTATATCATCAGCAATATCAACTGTCCATACTCCAACATTATTATCTGCAATAATTCTTTTATTAGTTACAGTCATTTTTGAATCTGGACCGCCAAGACATCTACCTGTCTCGGTTCCCAAACAAGTTAGTTTTGCATTAAAAATCACCTTCTCATCTTCTTGTAGTTTAACTTTAAATTTATTTTCTACTTCTGGCAGAGCGTTAAGATACGTTATGTTCATATTTTCCTCCTTATTTAAAGATTTTAAGTTATTTTTTATTAATTAAGTAATGTTTATTATACCAAAAGCATCAATAATTAGCAATACGTATTGTTGACATTCTACCAGGTATCTATTTATTGAATTAATTCTTCTTGTGCATCATTTATTAATGAAAGTAACATATCTTTATGCTTCTCAATTATTTTCTTTTCTACTTCATATTTATTTAAATACAATTTAATATCATTATCTTTTGTATATATAACTAAATCAAGAGCAAAAACTTTATCACTTGATTTAATCTCAAATTCCATACTGTTATCATAATCTTCATTAGTTGAAGTACCTGTCTGTTTTTTATTTGAAATATCACCTAAAACTTCATTTGCTAGCTTTATTATTTCATCTTGTCTATCGCTGATATCTAAATCTAAACTAGTCCACATATTACTTAAACCTAAATTTTTTGGAGCTGATTTCCATAATGTACTTACATTTAAACTAGCTGTACTATAATAATTTAATACCGCTTCATAATCATTTTTATCTACAAAAGTTCTTGAATAATACTCTCCATCAGTAAATGTACTAACCTTCACATAATATATTTTATATCCACTCTCGTTTTCCAACTCATATAAATAATAATAACTATTTGTATTTTCTATAACTAAAGCACCAATATTTAATTTTTTAAATGCTCCTCTAGAATCATAATTGTCAGAATTCATCAAAAGATTAACTGGTATTAAATTTTTACCATCATATTCAAACCCGTTCTTCCACTCATCTTTTCTAACAATCGTTTTATTTTCAATTGATTCTATAATCTGTTTTTTTCTTGTATCTTGAATTTTAGAATTAATTGATAAAGCACATATACTAATTATTAATGGCAAAAATAATATTATACTAATTACTAATGTAATTATAGCGCCAGTCTTTTTTATATTCTTTTTTCCTGCTTTTTGTGCTTTTTTATTTTTTGAAAATAAAATCATTGAAATTATAAAAAGTACTATTGCTATAAATGTTATTACTAAAATAAGCATTAATAAAATATTTGCAAATAAGATTCCAATAAACGCCATATAATCACACTCCTAAATTTTTCATTTATTGACAAATTACTATATTCTTAAACAAACATACAATAAACTCTTATTGTTATAAAATCATATTTTGTTTATACTATTCTTGTTTTGACATATCTTTATTATAATATTTATTTCTACAATATTTTTTTGCTAAACCTCCACTACTTGTTTCTCTATAGTGTGAACTTAAGTCTTTTCCTGTTTCGTACATTGTTTCTACTACCATATCGAAAGATATGTATTTTTGTTTTCCTAGCATCATAGATAAATATGTTGAGTCTAGAGCTCTCATTGCTGCAACTGCATTTCGTTCTATACAAGGTATTTGAACATAGCCGTAAACAGGGTCACAAGTTAAACCTAAATGATGTTCCATTGCAACTTCTGCCGAATTTTCTATTCTGCTTGTTCCTAACCCTAATATATGAGCGGCGGCTGCTGCTGCCATTGAACATGCAGTTCCAACTTCTGCTTGACAGCCACATTCTGCCCCACTAATAGATGCATTCGTTTTTACTAAATTTCCTATTAGTCCAGCTACTGCTAAGCCTTCGATTATTTTATCATCTTTATAATTTTTTTCTGTTTTCATGTAATATAAAACTGCTGGAAGAACTCCGCATGCTCCACATGTTGGTGCTGTTACAATTTCTCCTCCTGAAGCATTTTCTTCACACACAGCATATGAATATCCACTTAATATTCTGTTTATTCTTATTTCTGGAGTTTCTTCGTCTAACATGAATTCAAAAATTTGTTTTGCTCTTCTTTTTAGTTTTAGAGAGCCTGGAATTGTTCCTGTTGTGCTTAACCCTCTATTTATTGCATTTTGCATTGTTTCCCATACTTGTTTTAAATATTCTGTAATTTCTTCTTTACCTTCTACTTCGCAAACATAGCTATATAAATTGATATTTTTTGCTTTGCAATATGTTTTTATTTCTTCAAATGTTGTATGCGGATATATATTTTGGGCATTTTCTTCATTTTGCCCTTCAATTTTAATTGTTCCACCTCCAACAGAATAAACTCTTATTTGGTCTATTATTTTGTTGTTTTTGTATGCAATTAAGTCTAGTGTATTAGGATGTACTTTGCATTCTTCTTCTAAATTAAAATGTATTGTTGTTGGAATTGGTTTTAGAACTTCTTTTATTATGTAGTCTGTTAAATGTCCCTTTCCTGTTAATGCTAATGACCCATATAAAATAACCTCAAATTTGTCTGCCTCGTTATTTTTTTCCTTAAACATTTCTGCTGCTCTTTTTGGTCCCATTGTGTGTGAACTAGATGGTCCACTACCTATTTTAAATAATTCTTTTAATGATTGCATATAAAAACCCCCTTTATTGTTTTTGGCATAATTAACCTTTCCTCTATATCAATAATTATATATTTATTATATCATAATTATCAATTTAAACAATAACTCAGTTGACTTTTCTTACGCAAATTTTCCTCTTATGTTGAACTTTTCAATTATATCAAAAAAATGGGATAAGAGAACCTAAACTCTTTTCCCATTTTATTTTGTTTTATTATTTTTTTAAATACATATTTGGATCTATTTGTTCATTATCTTTTAAAATTTCAAAATGTAAATGTGATTCATCTAAAATTTCAAATGATGCAGTATTTCCAACTGTTCCTATTGTTTGTCCTGATGTTACTTTTTCTCCTACTTTTACAAACTCTGCTGTTAGTAAGTTTGAATATACTGTGCTAAATCCGTTATTGTGCTCTATTACAACAGTTAGACCATATCTTGGATCATTTTTTATCGATTTAATAGTTCCATCTGCTGATGCTTTTACTACTGTTGTTTTATCTGCTTTTATATCAACACCTAAATGAGTTATCCATTCGCCTAAAGTGTTTGAATATACTAGTTTATCTTTTGCATATTCCATTGTTACTTCTCCTTCTACAGGATAGCAAAATACTGGATCTACATTTTTCTTTTCTTCTGTTTTTTCTACATTCTGTGTATTTGTGGCTTTTTCAGTTGTAGTATTTTTTGATGTAGATGTTTTTTCTTTATTTTGAGTTGTTTTATTTTCAGTAGCTTTGTTTTCTGTTGTTTTATTTTCTGATGCTTTATTTGTATTCTCTGCTTTTGTAGTGTTAGTTTCACTAGCCGCTATTTCTTGAAACTCATTTTCTTCTACTGCTATTTCTTCATTTTCTACTATATTTGAACTAGACATTACTGATGGGGAATTTTCCTCTGTTTGTGCTGTTTTATTATCACGTTTTTGTGCTAGCACTATAAATGTAACAACTAAACCTATTAATACTATAGAAATAACTGCACCTATTTTATAAAATTTGTTATTATTCATATAATTTCCTCCTTTTTCTTTAGTTTAAGTATTTCCATATTTTATAAATTTATACAATTATACAAAAATTTTATGTATTACCTATTATTAAAGTAAGTTACAGATATCTTATGCAGTAGCAAAAAAAATTTATATACCTAATTAACTTTACACAAATATAGAGCTAATTTAACATACTGCTTATAGCAGAGTTATTTTAATATTATATATTTACAATTTCTATTCCTGTATAAAAATGATTTATTATATCTACATATGTTGAACCAGTTTTCGCCATTGCATCTGCTCCAGTTTGACTCATTCCAACTCCATGGCCATATCCTATTACAGAAAATTTTATATTGTCACCATCTATTGTAAATTTGAAGTTTGCAGATTTTAAGCCAAATGTAGACCTTACTTCCACTCCTGATAGCTCTTTATTTCCTATTTTTACAGTTCTTGCTCTTCCTCCATCTGTATATTCAGTGATTTTTATGCATTCTGCATTATTCCAATCTATAGTAAAATCTGAATATTTTTCTTTCATTTTATTTTCAAAATCTTGTTTAGAAAAATTTACTTCTGAACTATATTGAGAATATGCATCTTCACCTGCAGTTTCTACAACTTGCAAATATGGATATCCTGTACCTCCCCAAACATTAACTGGAACCTCAGTTTTACCTCCACTGTTTGAGTGGAAAAATGCATCTATAACCTCTCCATTGTATTGGATTACTTTGCCTTTTGTTGAATCTACTGCCTGCACAATTTTTTGCCAATTCGCTTCACTTTCACTTTCTGACCATTTACTCATTCGCTCTTCTTTTGAAAGCCAAGCTTGGCAACATGTAGAAGCAGTACATATTGTTCCTTCTCCATGTTTGGCAAAATTGTGTGTTATTGTGTATATTGTATATGTTCTTGCAACTACAGCCTGTGCCTTTAATGCTTCTATTTCATAGCTAGCTGGCATTTCAGCTGAAACTACCCCATATAAATATTCATCTAATGCTATTTGGGTAGTTTCATTAGTTTGCGAATTTATTAAATTTATTGTTCCATATTTTTTGTAATCATATGGTTGCTCTTTTGAAGCCTCAATTTTATTTTCTGTTTTTCCTATTGTTTCAACAGATGAAAATCTAGATGTTAAAATTACTGGAAATAAAAATATTAAGCTTATTATAATTAATATGTATAAAGAGATTTTTTTCATTTTTTTATCCTTTTAATAGATTTTAAGATGACTTTAATGATTGTCTCATTCCACTCAAAATTTTCTTTTCAAGCCTTGATATTTGAACCTGAGTTACCCCAAGTAATTCTGCTACTTGACTTTGTGTTTTACCTCTGTAATATCTAAGCATAATTATTTTTCTTGATTTTTCATCTAGATTTTCAATTAGACCTTTTATTGTTATTTTATTTATAATTTCTTTTTCTTCATCAACATTACTTTTTAGTTTGTCCATTAGTGTTAAATCATCTGTATCGTTTACATTACGGTCTATTGATTCAACAGTGTTTGATGAATCCATTGCAATTACAATTTCTTCTTTTGATACTTTTAGAATTTTGGCCAATTCTTCTATTTGTATGTCTTTTCCTTTTTTTGTAATATACTCATTTTGAATTAGTTTTATTTTATATGATAGTTCTTTTATACTTCGACTAACCTTTACTGGTCCATCATCTCTTATAAATCTTTTTATTTCTCCTAATATGTATGGTACTGCATATGTAGATAATTTTACTTCAAAGTTTGTATCAAATCTTTTTATTGATTTTATAAATCCTATACATCCTATTTGATATAAATCTTCTATTTCATAGCCTCGATCTTTAAATCTTGTTACTATGCTCCAAATTAAATTTGAGTTATCTGTTATTAGTTTTGTCATAGTTTCTTGACTGCCAGATTGTGCTTTTAAAATATCTTCAATTTTATTCTCATACATAAAAAAGTTTATCTACCTCCGAGTTCCGCAAAATCTAGCTCTTTTTCGTTTTCTTCTTTATCTAACTTTTTTATTATTTTTTTCATTGTTATTTTTGTTCCTAATCCTACTACGGATTCTATATGTACTTCATCCATAAAGCTTTCCATTATTGTGAATCCCATTCCTGATCTTTCTAAGTTTGATTTTGATGTATATAATGGTTTTCGTGCAAGTTCTATATTTTCTATTCCTTTACCAGAGTCTGAAATTTCTATTTCTATTGTGTTTGCAAATATTCTTGAAATTATTTTTACAATTCCATCTGAATTTTCGTACCCATGTATAATACAATTAGTTACAGCTTCTGATACAGCAGTTTTTATATCTGCTAGCTCTTCTATTGTTGGATCTAGCTGTGATGCAAAGGCCGCAACTGTTATACGGGCAAAAGCTTCATTGTTTGATTTGCTTGCAAATTCTAATTTCATTTCATTTTCATATAACCCACTCATTTTTTATAAATCCTTTCTCTTAATATTAAAAAACTATTTGTTCTTTTAAATTTTTTAAATATAATTTAAACTGTTTATTTTTTATATTCATAAAATTTAGTTTGTATTTTACTTTTGAAATGTAGTTTGAATATTTTTGTGTTTTTCTTATGAAATATATTTTGAATTTTATTTTTAATACTTATATTTATGAAGCGTAGCTATCTATTATTGGTATTATTTTTATAACTCCACTCATTTCGAATATTTTTTTTATGCTTTGCTTTACATTTTTCATTTGAACAATTCCGACCTAACATGTTTACCATTTTGTACCTTCCAATTATCATTCCTATTCCTGCACTGTCCATGAAAGACACTTTATTAAAATCAAATATAACTTTTCTAGGCATATATCGCGTAATGTCATCGTCTATCTTCCTCCTCATCTTTTCTGTAGTGTGATGGTCTATCTCTTCTGTGATTTCCACCAATAGAGTCTTGTCTTTTTCTAAAAAAACACTATTCATATTATTCCTCCTTGAAATAGATTGATTCATATTATAAGCTTTTTTTTGAATTTTTGATATAGCGAAACTTAGGAAGTTTTGGCGTTTTTTGGGAAGTTTTTGACTTTATTCGACATACAGATAATGCAAGTATTTTTATTATTTATTTAAATCATAAAATAAATATCCATTTTCTATTTATAATTTACGAAAAAAATAAACTCAACTTTATTTTTACAAGTTGAGTTTATTTTTATACATTAGTTAGGGATACATTATATTTCAGGTCCTGAAGCCTCTTTTTTAGTAGATTGTTCAGGCTCTTTAATTTGAGTTGCTTTATCTGAAAAAACTTTTGCAATAAAACCTCGTGTACCCTTATCTAATTTTGAAATTTGTTCTTGGTAAAAGTATACAAAATTTTCTAAAGGGCTACATTTGTGCACATATGCAGGTTTTGTTTTTCCTTTTTCTTTATTACCTTTTGATGATGGAACATATACTAGATTTTGTGGAACTTTATTTCTTAAAATTTTATACAATGATTTTTTTGAATCATTTCGATCTTTTTCAGTCCCTGTTAATATTTTAGGCAACAACCTTGATTTTCCTTCACATAGCTGATGCTTCGAGTTTCCTCTTGTTGCCTCCTCATAATCCTCTGCTGACATAGCTTGCAGTTCAATTCTAAATGCATTATCTTTTATTTTACGGACACAATTATGGTAAGCTCTATAAAAACCTGTTTTTCCACCAACATGATATTTCATTCTACCAGGTATAGCTTCTAATCCAATTTTTTCCATAAATTTTTTATCTTTTACAAGTTCATTCATAATATGAGTTGCCATTGTTACATTAACACTGCTATTAAATGTTGCAATTTTTTCTTTTTTCATTTTGACAATTTCTAAATATTGTTTGTATGATTCTAATCTTTCATGTATACGACTTCTAATATCTGAAATATCAGCTTTGTGGGAATCAATATTTTTTATTGCAAGATTTTTTTGGGCATGCAAAAATTCTAATAATGATAAATTTTTTTCATTTTCACTTTCTTCTAAAATCTGAATTTGTTGTTCTATACTTTTTAAATTTTCTTCATTTTCTTTTAATAATTTTTCTTTCTCTTTTATTTTAAGTTTTAAAGTTCTAGCCTCATTTATATATTTTGCTTTTTGTGTTTCTAACTTAGATAGCTCATCCATAATTTTCTTTTTTTCTCAACTAAATTTTTACATCTTTTTTGAGAAAATTGGAAATCATTTTCAACATTTTCTATTACAAGTCGAAATCCAATCATATCGTATATTGTTTTTTCATCATTTTGATCATTGTCTTTCATTTTTTTTACTTTTTCACGAAAACTGTGAGGGCTTTTAAATCTTGCTTTTAAATAAAATTTAACTCCTGGAAATCTACTTTCTATTTCTTTTCCTAAACTTAATAATATTCGCCCTGCTTCTTCAACTGATTTTGGACTCGTTAGTTTTTTGTATTCTTCAGTTAGAGTTTGTTCATTTGTCATTTTGTCCACCCCCCTCATATGATATTAATATAGTATTAGTTTATAAAATTTTTAATCTTTCATGTACACTATCAAGCATTTCTTGATACTTAGCAAGTTTTGCTTTTTCTTCATTTATCTTAGCTTCAGGAGCTTTATTTACAAATCCTGGATTAGATAGCATTTTGCTTGCTCTTGCAACTTCTGCTTCTAATTTTGTTTTTTCTCCTTCTAATCTTTCTTTTTCAGCTACTAAATCAACTAAATCTTCGAAAGGCATAAAAACTTCTATTCCATCTGCAACTACTGAAACTGCATTTGTAGGTATTCCTTCTTTATCTGCTTTTATTTCAATAGATTCAGCAAATCCAAGTTTATTTAAAATTGATGTACTTTCATTTATTAAATCACTATGATTTTCTGTAACAATTATTAGTTTAGATTTTCTAGATGGATGAACATTCATATTATTTCTTACATTTCTGATTCCAACAATAACAGTTTTTAATTTTTCAATTTCTTGCTTTTCTATTTCAAAATTATATTTTTCTTCAAATTCAGGCCATTTTGCAGTCATTATTGTTTCATCATCATTATATAATTTTGTGTAAATTTCTTCTGTTATAAATGGCATTATTGGATGTAATAATTTTAAAGAATCTCCTAGAACTTTATTTAATGTAAATTGTGCAGTTTTTCTAGTTTTGCATTCTTTATCATAAAGACGAGTTTTGCACATTTCTATATACCAATCACAAAATTCATTCCAAATAAAGTCATATATTTTTTGTGTAGAAACTCCTATATCAAAATTATCAATGTTATTTGTAACTTCTTTTGCAAGTGTATTTAATTTTGATAAAATCCATTTATCTTCTTTGCATAAATCTTTTTCATCATAAATTCCGTCATAATCTTCTAGATTCATTAAAACAAATTTTGAAGCATTCCATAATTTATTTGCAAAATTTGATGCGCTATCTAATTTTTCTGGCATATATCTTATATCATTTCCTGCTGTTATTCCAAGTACTAATGAAAATCTTAAACTATCTGTTCCATATTTATCAATTATCTCGATTGGATCAATACCATTTCCTAAGCTCTTAGACATTTTTCTTCCTTGGCTATCTCTTACAATACCGTGAATTAAAACATTGTCAAAAGGTTTCTTTCCTGTATATTCTAATCCTGAATATATCATTCTAGATACCCAAGCTTGTATAATATCATATCCTGTTACTAATGTATCTGTTGGATAGAATGTTTCTAGGTCAACTGTATTATCTGGCCAACCAAGTGTTGAAAATGGCCATAATGCAGAGCTAAACCATGTATCTAATGTATCTTCATCTCGAATAAATTCTGTGCATCCACATTTTGGACATTTATCTGGAGTTTGATCTAAAACTACTATTTCTCCACAATCTTCACAATAATATACTGGAAGTTGATGTCCCCACCAAATTTGACGTGATATACACCAATCTTTTATATTTTCCATCCAGTTAAAGAATGTTTTTTCATATCTTTTTGGTACAAATTTTACATCATCATTTTTAACCGCTTCTATTGCAGGTTTTGCAATTTCAGACATTTTAACAAACCATTGATCAGAAATTCTTGGCTCTATTGTTGTATGACATCTATCACATTTTGCAACATTATGTGTGTAATCATCTATTTTTAATAAAGCTCCTATTTCTTGTAATTTTTGTACTATTTTTTCTCTTGCTTCATAAATGTTCATTCCTTCAAATTCTGGACATAAATCATTCATTATTAAATCTTCATTAAATACTTCAATAATTGGTAAATCATGATCAAGTCCTGCTTGATAGTCATTCATATCATGGGCTGGTGTTACTTTAACTGCACCTGTTCCAAATTCCATTTCAACAAATCTGTCTCCTATAATTGGAATTTCTTTGTTCATTATTGGAAGTATACATGTTTTTCCTATTAAATGATTTAATCTTTCATCTTTTGGATTTACTGCAACAGCTGTATCTCCAAGCATTGTTTCTGGTCTTGTTGTTGCTACTACTAGATATTCATCGCTATCTTTCACTTGATATTTTATATGCCATAAATGTGTTGATTCTTCTTTGTATTCTATTTCAGCATCAGATATTGATGTGTGACATCCTGTACAATAATTGATCATACGTTTTCCTTTATATATATAACCTTTTTCGTATAATCTTTTGAATGCTGTATATACGGCTCTTGATAATCCTTCATCTAAAGTAAATCTTGCTCTTGACCAATCACATGAACATCCTAATTTTTTTTGCTGACTTACTATTGTTCCTCCATATAATTCAGTCCATTCCCATGCTCTTTCTAAGAATTTTTCTCTTCCTAAATCTGATTTTTTTAAGCCTTCTTCCTTCATTTGGGCAACAATTTTTGCTTCTGTTGAAAGTGCTGAATGGTCTGTACCTGGAAGCCATAATGTGTTATAGCCTTGCATTCTTTTATATCTTATTAATAAATCTTGAAGTGCCGCATCTAATGCATGCCCCATGTGTAATTTACCTGTTACATTTGGTGGTGGCATTGCTATTGAGTATGATGGCGCTCCTTTATCCATACTTGGTTTAAAATATCCTTTTTCATTCCATTCTTGATATAGTTTTTCTTCAAAATCTTTTGGGTTGTATTTGTCTTGTAGTTTATGATTTTTTTGCATACTATCACTCCTTTTTTATATTTATAAATTTTCTATCAATATTAAATCTATTTGAAATTGTAACTTTATATTATTGTTTGGGAGTCCTATTATCGAACAGCCTCATCTTTAGGTCTCTCTTGTTCTTTCTGTTGCCTCTTTCTATCTAATTTATTTCTAAAGGCTTTTTGGATTAGCCAACTACTAACTCCAATAAATGATACTTTTCTAGCACTAATATAAATTTTATCTCTTAAGTTAATATTGGATTCCCTATTTTTTATATTTGCAATTTCATAATGTGCTTCTGCTAAACGTTTCATATCACTTAAACTCAATGTTCCTGTAATACTTGCATTAGGTCTACTATATTGCGTATGCGTTATTGTTTTAACAGATTTTATTTTTTTCTTATTTCTAACAAATAACCATACTTTTGTAGGTAAATCTTCAAACTTACAATTTGGCTTAAATCTAATGTTATTGTTATCATCTTTTTCACCAAACAACTTTCTTTTTATGCAAGTATTCCATATTGCACCTGCAGTATTGGCTCCAATTTGAAATAATCTAGATTCTTGAAGTTTTCCTGCTGGAAACTTCCATGTTTTCTGATCAATTTCATCAGAGTTACGCCTAGTTAATTGATATCCAAGTACAAATATGTCTGTGTTTGGATTTTCATCTATAGATTTTTTAATGCTCTTTAGAGCATTCTTATTTAGTACATCATCGGCATCTAAAAATAAAACATATTTTCCAGTTGCATTATCAAGACCTATATTTCTAGCTCCACCTGGACCTCCGTTATCTTTGGTTGTTTCAAACAGTTTTAGATTAATATTTGGATGTTGTGTTTTCCAAGACTGAACAAGCTTTTTTGAATTATCTGTCTTATCTGAATTATCATCGATTACAAAAACTTCTATATTATTAAAGTTCTGATTCGCAATACTATTCAGTGCACTTCCGATGTATCTCTGTGCATTTTTCATTGGAATAATAATTGAAAATAGTGGTTTCTTTTGTTCTTTTTTTTCTATTTTCTGGTTCATTATTTTATTTTCCTTTCACTTTTTTTGTACCAAAAAAACTCGCCCTGTATAAGGACGAGTTTTAAATCGTGGTACCACCTTAATTTAATATATATTTATATATATATTATCTTAAATGCTTTTAACGGTGCTACCCGAATATATTTACTATTTTTTCAATATATTAACTCAAAAGCTACCTTCAATCTACTTTTCTATAAGGAATTTTCAGCATATATTCCTTTTCTCTTTCTAGTTAGTTAAATTTACTCCTCTTTTTCATTGTTTTTTAGTTATTTTGTTTTTTATGGTTAATATAATATCATATATGTTATTAGTGTGTCAACGATTTTTATGTAAATTAATTGTATGTTTTACATTTTTATTTCATTTTTGTTACAATCTATTGACTTTCAGAGATTTCTTTCAAAAAAACATTATCTAGTAACGTAGGTTTTATGCAATTTTCATTGATTTTAATGTTTCTAAAGCTTCTGGCATATATATGTATACTACTGCTAATCCTAATATTGATATTATTAAACCAAATATTTTTAAAGTTTTTGTTCCTTCATTTATATCTTGAAAACTAAACAATTTTTTAGTTAGTTTTCGTGCATCATATATGCATATTACACCTATAAAAACAAATATTAGTCCTATTATTAAAAACGCTATTTTCATTTTTATATCCTTCTTTTTTATTATTCATCATAAAATTTTACAGTATATCTGCATTCGTAAGATTGATTTGGTTTTAGTAATATTATGTCTGTTTTTTCTGCAAAAATTCCTGTACTTTTTATGGTATCTGATACCCCATGCCATGGTTCTAAACAAATAAAAGGTGCATTTGGTTTTGACCAAACTGCTAAGTATGGAAAATCTGAAAATTCCATTGTTAAAATTGGTTTTTCTTTGTATTTGTTTTTTAAACTGATTCTTGAAGATGTTATGCTTTTCATTATTATTGCATCATTTTTAAATGAATCTGCTCCAAGCATTATTCTTCTTTTGTCTACCATTATATTTTTTGCATATTCTGTACCTATTAATCCATCTACTAGATATAAGAAATGTATTTTGTCTTCATCTTCCTCAAATTCTAAATAATAGTTACCTCTTCTTAGTTCGTCTGGATCTATTTTAAAGGCTGGATGTCCTCCTATGCAAAATGGCATGTTTGCTTTTCCTGTGTTAATTACTTTGTATATTGTTGTTAGATTATTAGCATCCATTCTGTATGTATTATATAATTCAAATTCGAATGGATATCTTGATAAAGTTGCCTTGTTGCTTTTTAACATGTATGAATGGAAATTGTCTAATTTGGTTACTGGTTCGTATTCTAAATCTCTTGCAAATCCGTGTTGAAAAATTTCAAATTGTTTTCCATTTATTATTGTTTGATTTCTTTTTAGTTTACCTACTATTGGAAACAATACTGGTGAATGTCGTTTCCAATAAACTTTTCCATTTTCATCAACACATTCTTCTCCTTGATGTATTCGTTCTTTGCCATTTAATTTGAAGCTTATTAGCTCTCCTCCACTTTTAGAAGTTACCATTTGTGTTTGCATAATATTGTCTCCTTTTTCGTATTTTTTCTTATATAATATATTGTTTTTTTGTGCAAAAGTCAAGTGCTTTCGAGCTTTTTCTTTAATTCGCAATTTTGAAACAAAATTTTTGACGGCAATGCTATTAAGTTGTGAGAAATTAAAGTCATTAATTATATTAGAGAAAGATGAATAATCAAGA
The DNA here is from genome assembly GCA_017625035.1 of Clostridia bacterium. Lineage (GTDB taxonomy): Bacteria > Bacillota > Clostridia > TANB77 > CAG-508 > CAG-492. The sequence goes on along the minus strand of JAGALX010000028.1, from coordinate 28,312 downwards.
ATAATGAGAGATATATATTACATTTCTATTCTTCCACTAAATTTTTCACTAACTAATTTCCTTAGTCCTTCATTTTCTGCTTTTTCTAATTTTGGGTCTTCTTTTTCAAATTCATAGGTTAATCCTTGTACTTCTTTTAAGATATCCATATCTTCAAAGAGATTTGCTATTTTAAATTCGGGTATACCGTGTTGTTTTGTTCCAAAAAATTCACCAGATCCTCTTAGCTCTAAATCTTTTTCTGCAATTATAAATCCATCTGTTGTTTCTTGCATTATTTTCATTCTTTTTCTTGCAATTTCAGAATTACTATTATATTTTAAAATACAGTATGATTGATATTCACCTCTTCCAACTCTACCTCTTAACTGATGTAATTGAGCAAGTCCAAATCGCTCTGCATTTTCTACTATCATAATGCTTGAATTTGGTACATTTACACCTACTTCTATTACAGTGGTAGATATTAATATATCAATTTCACCATCTTTAAATTTTTGCATTATTTCGTCTTTTTCTTTTGGTTTCATTTTTCCGTGCATATACTCTACTACTAAATCATTAAATATTTCATTTTTATATTTTTCTGATAGCTCTAAAACTGATTTAGCATTTATTTCTTCATTTTCTTCTACTAATGGACATACTATGTATGCTTGTCTTCCTTGCAAAATTTGTTTTCTTACAAAATTGTTTACTCGCTCTTCTAGACCTTTTGTAACAGAGTAAGTTTCTATTTGTTTTCTGTTTGGTGGTAATTCATCTATTATTGATATGTCTAAATCTCCGTATAAAATTAATGCAAGTGTACGAGGAATTGGAGTTGCTGTCATTACTAATACATCTGGATTATTGCCTTTTGCTACTATTTTACTTCTTTGCCTTACTCCAAATCTGTGTTGCTCATCTGTTACTACAAGACCTAAGTTTTTGAATACTACATTTTCTTCTAAGATTGCATGAGTTCCTATTAATATGTCTATTTCGCCATTTTGCAATTTTTGTAATATTTCTTCTTTCTTTTTTTTGGTTACACTACTTATTAATAACTCGCATTTTATATCGTATTTTTGTAACATTTTAGAAAAGCTTTCTAAATGTTGAGTTGCAAGTATTGAAGTTGGAGCCATTATTGCTGCTTGATATCCAGATTTTACTGCTTTATAGGCAGCTATAATTGATACTATAGTTTTTCCTGAACCAACATCTCCTTGTAATAATCTATTCATAGATTTTTCACTTTCCATGTCGTTGTCAATTTCTTCTAAAACTTTTAATTGAGCTCTTGTTAATTTGAATGGTAAATCGTTTATTATGTTGGATATTTTTATATCATTATTATATTTAATTCCTTTTTGCTCTTTTTTCCAATTGCTTTTTAATTGTAATAGGGCTAGTTGCATAATTAATAATTCCTCAAATACTAGCCTACGCCTTGCTAATTTAAATTCTTCAAAGCTTTGAGGTTTATGTATTTTTTGTATAGACTCATTTATATTTAATAAATTATATTTATTTAGTATATAACTTGGTAAATTTTCTTGTAATTCATTTTCAATTTGACCTAGTCCGTTATTTATTATTTGTCTTAAAGTGTTTTGTGGTAAGCTGAATGTTGTTGGATAGATTGGAACTATTTTTCCTGTATGTTTATTAGTATTTTTAGAATCAAATACTGGTGAATTCATTTCTAATTTTGTTCCTTTTTTATGTACTTTTCCGTAAAAGTTATATTTTTCTCCATATATGAATTGCTTTTTTAAATATGGTTGATTAAACCATGTTATATTACATACTCCTGTTTCATCTCTTACGGTTAACTTGTACATGGTCATATTTTTTCTTATTTTTAGCTCTACTATTCTTGAAACTACTATTGCTTCTATTAATACATCTTCTCCGTCCCCACAGTCTATTATTTTTTGGGGTTTACTTCTATCTTCGTAATCTCTTGGATAATATGTAATAAGATCATTTAATGTGAATATTCCTAATTTATTTAAAGATTGTACCCTATTAGGGCCTACTCCTTTTATATATTTTACATCGTTTTTTAAATCTATCATATTTTTTCCTTTCGTGTGTTTTGTTTTATTAAGATGTATTATTACATATTTTTTATTAAAAGTAAACATTTGTGCGGTTTATTTTTTATATATTCTTGAACTTCATATTTATTTTTTCATTATTTATTTTATTTCAAAAAAGAATATCAAGTTTTGTCTTGATATTCTTAATTTATTATTTTTATAATATTATTCGTCTTCCTCTTCTTCTAATTTTATTTCTTTAATTTTCTCTTCAAGTTTTTTAGTTTTATTATTCTTATTATTTTTACTAAAAACTTTTTTATTTTCTATCTTAATTTCATCTGTATTTGCATTTTTATTTTGTTGTTTTTCTTCACTTTTTTTCGTATTTTTAGTGTTTTCATTTTTACTTTCATCATCTTCTTCAAGTAAAAAATCATTATATTCATCGTCTATATTGTCTTCATCTAAGAAGTCATTGTCATCATCATCCCAGTCAAATTCATCATCATTATCTTCTTCATCGAACTCATCATAGTTTTCTTGTTCATTTTGCTGTTTACCCAATTTTTTATTTAATAATTGATTTATTTTATCTATTGCATCTGGAACATATTCTACTAGTTTATCTAATACTGATGTATGATTTGCTTCTAATAGTTTTACTGTGTCGTTTTGGACTATTAAAAATGCTACTGGGGTAATGTTTACTCCTGCTCCGCTTCCTCCGCCAAATGGTAATCTATATTTTATATTTTCTTCTTTTTCTCTTCTATTGTATGAATTTACTGTTTCTCCATTAAATTCACTTCCTCCTGCTGCAAATCCGAATCCTACTTTTGATATTGGTATAATTACTGTATTATCTAGTGCTTTTATTGGTTCGCCAATTATGGTATTAACATCTATCATTTGCTTTATGCTGTTCATTGCTGTAACCATAAGCCCTTCTATTGGATGCCCTTCTCCCATTTACATCACATCTCCATTTCTTAAGATTTTTATAAATTATATAAGTAATATGCACCAAATTTGAGCTTATTATGCAATTTAATTTTATATTTAATATTTTTTCATTAATATAAAGTGGATTGATAATATATTTACAATTACTATAATCTATTTTTAGCTTTGTTTTTTTTAGCAAAATAGTTATTATATTTGATATTATCATAACAAAATATGATGTTAATATGGGGTCTGTTGTAGATACATCTATTTTTAGTTTTAGTTTTTCTAATTTTAAACTTGTTTCTTTTATTATTTTATAAATAAATTTAATTAGTGTTTTTTTATCATTTACTATATTGGTTATTTCTTTATTTTTAATTTTATTTCTTTTATGATTACTTAAATTTATTTTACCAATTAATATTTTTTTGAATATATAGATTCTTAGTATTGTATTTAATTTATTTTTATTGATCTTTATATATAATTTTATTTGCATGCTTATAATTGCAATAATTATAATAATAAAAAAAATAACAACTAGTAACATATATGATTTCTCCTTATATACTACTAGTTATTTTTTCCATTTTTTAGTCTATTATTCTTTTATTTTTTTCTACTAATATATCTCCAAATAATTCTTTTTGTGATGTTTGAACTTTGCTTCTTCTTGACATTTCTAATAATCCTGTAAATGCTGTAACAACTTCTACTTTATTGCATTGTTTTTGCGAAAATAGATTATTGAATATAAATCTGTTATTTTTTATTAATTCTTTATACATTTCTTTTACTTTACTAGATACGGTATATGTATCTGTAATTGCTATTTTTTGTATATTTTTAGCATTGCTATTTAAACGTTTTTTATTTTTTTCAATTACCTTTGTATATGCTTTTACTATCATTGAATAATTAGCATCTATTTCTAATTCTTTTTTTGGAAACTTTATTTTTTCTGGCTCTTTGAATTCTCTTTTAGAAAATTCGGAATACATACTTTTTAATTTTTCTGATATTTCTTTATATTTTTTATATTCCATAATTCTATTTAATAGTTCTTCTTCTGTTAGCTCTTTTTCTTCTTCTACATTTTCTGTAACAGGTAATAGGGTTTTGGATTTTAAATATAGAAGTGTTGAAGCCATTATTACAAATTCACTTGCTATTTCTAAGTCAAGTTCTTCCATAGCATTTAGGTATTGTATATATTGATCTGTAATGTTGCTAATATCGATATCACATATGTTCATTTTGTTTTTATCGATTAAATGACATAGTAAATCTAATGGACCTTCGAAGTCATTTGTTTTAATTGAATATATTTGTGATTCGTAATTTAATATGTTTTTTTTCATTGGTTTCTCCTCTCTAATGCTTCTTTTACATTATCATATTCGAAACCTTTTTTCAATAAAATTTGTATTATTTCTTCAGCAGAATTATTATTTTTTTTATTTATTATATTATTAGCAGAATTTATTTCATATTCAGCTAATTCTTCTTTATTGTTATAAAAATATTCTTCTATTAAGTTAGAATTTATTCCTTTTGATAACAATTTATATTTTATTTGTTTTAATGATAAATTTCGTAGTGCTATAAATTCATTTACTGCTCTTTCGATATATTTATTATCACTAATATAGTTGTTTTCTTTTAGCTCTTGTATTATATCTTCTAACATACTAGAGTCTATATCTTTTTCGAATTTTCGTCTTATTTCATTTTCTGTTCTTTTTTTATATACTACGTATTTTAAAACTTTAGTTTTGTTTTTGTCGTATTCAGCTAATTTCTCGTAATCTAACAATTTTTATCACCACTATTATTCTTCTGTTTCAGTTTGATTTTCATCTTCAGCTAAACTTTTTTCGAATGCTGTTTTATAGTTTTCTCTTACTTTTGCTTCTACTTCGTTTAGAATTTCTGGATTTTGTTCTAAATATTTTTTTACATTTTCTCTTCCTTGGCCAATTCTGTTGCCATTATAGCTGAACCAAGATCCGCTTTTTTCAACTATATCTAAATTTACGGCTATATCTAATATGTTTCCAGATTTTGATATTCCTTTTCCGTATACTATGTCGAATTCGGCTTCTCTGAATGGTGGAGCCATTTTATTTTTTACTACTTTTACTCTTGCTCTATTTCCTACTATTTCTCCATCTTGTTTGATGTTTTCGATTTTTCTGATGTCTAATCTTACAGATGAGTAATATTTTAATGCTCTACCTCCTGTAGTTGTTTCTGGATTACCAAACATTATTCCTACTTTTTCTCTTAATTGGTTTATAAATACTATTACAGTTTTTGATTTATTTATTGCTCCTGCTAATTTACGTAATGCTTGAGACATTAAACGTGCTTGTAGTCCTATGTGTGAATCACCCATGTCTCCGTCAATTTCTGCTTTTGGTACTAGTGCTGCTACAGAGTCTACTACTATTATGTCTAATGCACCACTTCTGACTAGTGCTTCTGCTATTTCTAATGCTTGTTCACCTGTGTCTGGTTGTGATACTATTAAATTATCTATATCTACACCTAAGTGTTTTGCGTATACTGGATCTAATGCGTGCTCTGCATCTATAAATGCTGCTTCGCCTCCCATTTTTTGTGCTTCTGCTATCATGTGTAGTGTTAATGTTGTTTTTCCTGATGATTCTGGCCCATATACTTCTATTATTCTGCCTCTTGGTATTCCGCCTATTCCTAGTGCGACGTCTAAACTTAATGCTCCTGTTGGTATTGCTTCTACATTCATTGCTGTGAATTCACCTAGTTTCATTACAGATCCTTTTCCAAATTGTTTTTCGATTTGACTTAATGCTGCCTCTAGAGCTTTTTTTCTTTCTGGATTTTCAGTATTCATATTTTTCCTCCTTGTAAACATTTGTTTGTTTTATTATATATTAAATTTTTCTTTTGTCAAGCTTTTTTTTACATTTGTATAATATATTAATTCTTTTGTTTTTTCAATAATTTTTTTCAAATTTAATAAATTGTAGTTCATATGATTCGAAAAATGATTTTGTTGATATATCTACCGAGATTTTCCGGCTCATTTTAAAGCACAAACAAAAAATATATTTAGACTTTTGATACAAAAAGGCATGGTAATAAATTACCATGCCCCCTAAAAATTATTAAAAATTATTTTCTTGATTCAACAATTAATTTTATACCTGTTCTTTCTTCTCCTTCAACTTGAACTTCTGCGAATGCAGGTACACAAACTAAATCTACTCCTGATGGAGCTACGAAACCTCTTGCTATTGCTACTGCTTTTACAGCTTGATTTAATGCTCCTGCTCCTATTGCTTGCATTTCTGCATAATTGTTTTCCTTTACTAATCCAGCAATTGCTCCTGCTACTGAATTTGGGTTTGATTTTGATGAGATTTTTAAAACTTCCATTTTTTGCCTCCTATTATTTTTATTTTTGTGTTCTCACTACATTAATATTTATAATACAATTACAAAAAAAAGTCTAGTAGTTTTATTAAATATCTTCGCCTTTCGTATGCCACATTTTTGCATTTATTTTCTAATTATTCTATTAATATTTATTACTCGACATTTTTCGTCATCAACTTCAAAAATACAACCATTTAACATGCATTTTCCTTCTGCCAATTTATATCTTTCTGGTAAAGATGTAACAAATCTTTTTATTGACGCTTCTTTTTCCATTCCTATAACTGAATTAATTGGTCCTGTCATTCCTATGTCTGTTATATATGCAGTTCCATTATTTAAAATTTGTTCATCTGCAGTTTGAACATGGGTATGGGTTCCATAAATTGCTGTAATTTTTCCATCCAAATAATTTCCCATTGCTATTTTTTCGGCAGTTGCTTCTGCATGAAATTCTACAAAAATCATATCGCATTCATCTTTAATTTTTTTTATTATTTCTTGAACTACCGTAAATGGATTATCTGATAAAACATTCATGTCTGTTCTTCCGATTAAGTCTATAACTGCGATTTTTTTGTTTTTACATTTATAAATTCCATATCCTTTGCCAACAACGCCTTTTGAATAGTTTGCTGGTCTTATTAATTTTGGATGATCTATGAAAGAAAAAATGTCTTTTTTTCCCCAAGTATGATTTCCCATTGTTATTACATCTACATTTAAACTTAATAAATCATTAAATATTTTTGTTGTAATTCCCATTCCTCCTGCTGAATTTTCTGCATTTACTATTATAAAATCTATATTTTGCTCTTCTTTTATTTTAGGTAGCTCTTCTTTAAATTTTTTTACTCCGTTTTCGCCTACTATATCGCCAATTGTTAAAATTTTCATAATTTATATGTCCTTTCTAATTTTTCTACTTTACATATATTACCATAAAACCTAAATTTTGTATATAGTACTATTTTTAAAAATACAGCTAAAATGTTAAACCTATGTATAACATTTAGCTGTATTTTAAGCATTTTAATATTATTCTATAACTATTTTAAATTATTCACCATCTTGTTTATTTTTCAGCCAATCTTTACCATCTATCGCTCTTGCTGCTAACATTGATGAAGTAGCATCTCCTACAACATTTAGCATTGTAGCTGGTGGATCAATAATTGTTGCTATTATAGTTAATATTGGAAGAGCTGCCACTGGGTATCCCATCATGGTTATTATCATCATCTCAGATATTGTTCCTCCACCGATTGGAACTGCTGTTACTAATAATGTAGCGATTATTGCAACTCCTAATATTTGCATTACACTTCCTAAGCTACTAACATTAGTTCCAAATAAACAAACTAAAAACATTATTTTAAATACAGAACCTATTATAGATCCATCTTTATGAAAGCTAGTTCCTAGTGGAATTAGTGTTTCTGCAATATCATCTGAAACCCCAATTTTCTTTGCCGTTTGAATGTTTACAGGTATAGAAGCTGCACTTGAACATGTTGCTAAAGATGTTACCGTTGATGGTAATACATTTTTCCAGAAAAGTTTTACACCTTTTTTTCCTCCTGCAATAAATGCATAAATTGTATATATTATAAAATAGAACAAAATTGCTACTACTGTGTATATAATAAATGTTTTAGCATATCCTATTGCAATTTCATTTCCAAATGTTCCTATTAGTGATGCAAAATAGCATCCTAATCCAATTGGTGCATAATACATAATAATTTTTACTATGTTCATAATAACTTCATTTGCACTTACTAAAAAATCTAGTACCGGTTTTCCTTTTTCTCCAGACATTTTTGTTGCTATTCCAAAAATTATAGCAAATATGATTATTGCAATTATATTATTTTTTGATAATAGTTTTGAAAAATCATCTACTGTTAAAGAATCAACTGTTCTTTCTAATATTGATGCATCTTCCAAAGTTTCCATTTCTTCACCAGTAGATTGCTCTAAAGAGCTTTTTATTTTTTCTCCGTCTTCTGGTGAAACTAGTTTAATTGGTAAAGTTGAAAAAAGACCTATTATTACCGAAACTAATGATGTGACAACAAAAACTCCAACTATTGTAATCATAATTTTTCCAAATCTTTTTGGTTGTGTCATTTTTGCTATTGCGGTTGATATATTTAAAAATACTAATGGAACAATTACTATAAACATTAAGTTTAAAAATATATCTCCAAATGGACTAAGTATAGCTGCTTTTTCTTTAAATACCACTCCTACGATTGCTCCAACAATTATTGCAGCTAATAAAATAATTGTTGATTTGTAATTTTTTAAAAAGTTTTTCATATAAATCACCCCTATTTTGGGAAAAAAGACAATATATTTATATTCGTCTTTATTTGATATCAAAATTATATATAAAAAGTTTTATTTTTACAATACTTTATTTTCATAAAATTTTATTTACAAAAAATAGATTGAATTTATTAAAATTTATAAATTCAACCTATATTGTACTTTGATATTTTATTATTTTTTCGATATTCTGAGCTATAGTATTCATTCTTTTTATAATACTTCCCATTTTTGATGTAATATTTGTTTCCTGCACATTTTCAATATATCCATTTTTTGTTAAAAATGCGATGGCTTTTTGTCGTTCTTTTTGAACTTTGCTCATTTTTTTATTTATTACTGCTGGAAATCTTGATTTTTGTTTATCTAATATTGCTTTTCGTAATTGATATTTATCAATTGAAAATGTATATACTATATTTTCTCTTAGCTCTTTAATTTTTTGAATTTGAGCTCTATATTTATAATCATACTCATTTTCTTTTAGAAAAATATCTATATCTGCTAATATTTCTATTATTTTGTACTCTTTTTTCGGCTCTTCATTTTTTAGTATATTTTGCCTTATTTCATCAATTTCATGTATTAGCATAAATAAATTTTCTTTTTTAGTATCTACTTTATCTTCCCTTTCAAAAAATCTATCAAATACCTTTCCTAATGTGCTTTTATTTTGTATTTTATCAAATCCATTTTTAATTCTATCTCTATCAATTTCTGACTTAATAAGCATGTATTTATCATATATACCTTTTTTTATAGCATTCATTTGTAGTTTTTCTATATCTTTTAAATCGTCTTTATTTATTGTTTTTAATTGAGTTTCAGAATTATCTAAAATATCATTCATATAATCAATTTTTTTAATTGAAAAATTTAATTCTTCTTCATTTTTTATTTTAGTTGATGGAATTTCTTTTGATATATTATCAACACTTTTTTTTAATCGTTCTTTTGATTCTATCATTTCATTTACTAAATTATAATTAAAGCATTGTATTTGAAATATATTCATAATATTGTCTGTTTTATTTTTAGATTTGCCTAATTCGTTTATTCTTGGATTTATATTTTCTAAAAAAATTGAGATATTATTGATAAACTTTTTACTTTTATTTTTTTCATTTTCAAAATATTGTAATTTCTTCATTTTCTCTCCTATATTATATTTTCATATGTGATTTTGCAGAAAAATATTTATATATTCTTTCTGTTTTTACTATTTGTATAATATTATTATCCTTATTACTATTATTTTAACTGTAGATACAAAAAAAATCAACTATATTTGACAATTCTTTGTAAATTATTTGACAATTCTTTGTAAACAAAGTCTTCTATTAATAGAATTTGTTGGAAAAAGTGAAAAAGATGGAAAATGGGGCGAAAAAATTGCAAAAATTTGTGTGCAATGGATTTTATATAATAGGAAAGTGTTTGTAGTTAAAATTTACCTCACAATAGAACTTTCCTATTGTATAAAAAATACGTTTCAACATGTTGAAACGTATTTTTATTTTAATCTCTTGGTCTCATTAATGGATATAATACAACATCTCTAATATTATCACTATTTGTTAAGAATTGTAAGAATCTATCTATTCCAAGTCCCCAACCAGAAATTGGTGGCATTCCGTATTCCATAGCTTTAATATATTCTTCGTCTATTGACATTGCTTCTTCATCACCGTTTGCCTTTAATTGACTTTGCTCTATGAATCTTGCTTCTTGTTCTCTTGCATCTACAAGCTCTGAATATCCATTTATTATTTCTTGTCCATTTACTACTAATTGGAATCTATCTGTTATATCTTTGTTTTCATCATTCGCTCTTGCTAGTGGTGATAAATCTAGTGGGTGTTTTATTAAATATGTTGGTTTTATCATTGATGGTCTACTTACTTTTTTGTAAAGAGCATCTATTAAATTTCCTCTTCCTAGATTTTCTAAGTTTTCATCATCTAAATTGATTCCTTTATTTTTAATTTCTGCTAAAAGTTCGTTTGCTGTTGGAAATTTATCTATATCAATTCCACAATCTTTTAATAATAAATCTCTAAATGAAACTATATCCCATTCGCATCCGAAATCTATTAGTTTATCCCCTATTTGAACATTTAAATTTCCATCATATAGTTTGCTTATTATATAAATTACCATTTCTCTTAGGAATTTCATATTATCTTCGTAATTCCAGTAAGCACTATATCCTTCTACCATTGTAAAGTCTTGTAAGTGGTTTCTGTCTATTCCCTCATTTCTGAAATCTCTTGCTACTTCGTATACATTATTAAATCCACCTATAATTAATTTTTTTAATGTTAGCTCTGGTGAAATTCTTAAAAATACGTCCATATCGTATGCATTATGATGTGCTATAAATGGTTTTGCTGTTGCTCCAGATGCTGTATTTTGTAATGCTGGTGTATCTACTTCGATAAATCCATGATTATCTAAGTATTCTCTTAATAATTTTATAAATTTAGATCTTAATAAAAATCTTTTTTTAGATTCATCATTCATTATTAAGTCTAGATGTCTTTCTCTGTATATAAGCTCTTGGTCAACTAATCCATGGAATTTTTCTGGTAATGGTCTTAAAGATTTTCCTAAAAATGTGTAACCATACACTTGAACACTTTTTTCTCCTGCTTGAGTTGTGAATATTTCACCGGTTGCACCTATGAAATCTCCTATATCTAAAATTTCGTGCATTTTTTTGTATTCTTCTTCTCCTAGGTCATCTCTTTTTATAACTAATTGAATTTTTCCTGTGATATCACCAATGTGGATAAATGTTATTTTACCCATTTTTCTTTTTGATAAGATTCTTCCTGCTATAGAAATATTTGCAGTACCATCTTCTAAATTTCTACAATTTTCGATATCGTGTGTTCTTTCATATCTTTCTGGATGTTCATGCATTCCATATTCTTTTATTTTTTCTATTTTGTCTGCTCTAACTTGCATTAATTCTGATTCATTTGCCATAATTTAGCATCCTCCTTAAATTTTTTATATTATTTTATTTGTTTTTATTAATATAAAATCTGTTTGCCGTTTAATCACCATATTTCCCTCCATATTGTAAATTTATACCATAAATTTGGCTTTTTTTCAATATGTTAGAACGATTTTTATATGATAAAATTAAAACTTTAAAATTACCATTTGTTTTACAACTTGCATTTACTTTGCGGAATTGCATTTAACTTTTTTACTTGTCAAATAAAATTAAAAGTTGTATTTTACATATAAATTGTAATGTTTTTTATAAATTTGTAGTTATTTTTTCTTGCAAATATTATCTTTGACATTTTATGTTCATTAATTTATAATTATAAAAAATTCTTTAGGAGATGATTGAAAAATGAAATTAGTAATACAAAGAGTAAAAAACGCTGATGTTACTGTTGGTGAAAATATAGTTGGAAAAATAAATCAAGGATTTTTAGTATTATTAGGTATTAAAAATTCAGATACAAAAAAAGATGTAGATTATTTGGTAAAAAAATTAATTAACTTAAGAGTTTTTACTGATGATAATGATAAAATGAATTTATCGCTTAACTCTATTAATGGAGAATTACTAATTATTTCGCAATTTACTTTATATGCAGACTGTAAAAAAAGTGGTAATAGACCTTCTTTTTGTGATGCAGCAAAACCAGATATTGCAATTCCTTTATATGAATATTTTGTAGAGGAATGTAAAAAACAAGTTCCAATAGTACAAACAGGAATTTTTGGAGCTGATATGAAAGTTAATCTTTTAAACGATGGACCTGTTACCATTATTATGGAATCTTAAGAACCAAAACGGACATCTTTAAATTTGCTTCTGTTTATATCATATTTAAGTAAATCAACAATTATTCTATATAGAGCAGTTTGACGGATTTAGAAAAACATACATATCTAAATCCGCCAGACTGCAATCTTAAATCACATAGCTTCACACATCTATCTCACATATTCGTTCAAATTCTTTACTTTATAATTCAACTCCCCTAATCTATCAGTAGTAACATACCCAGCCTCAGCATTTATTACATCTGGAATTCTATTAACAATACTACCACATGTCAATTCTACAGTAGAAGGTCTTGCCACAGTTATTGTTGTATTAGGTTTGCCATAAACAGTCCACTCATTTTTGTCATAATCATCTTTTGAATAAACTTTTCCAATACATTCAGATTCTATAGTAATTCCTTCTTCTGTTTCTGTTGTAACTACAGCACTCATACCTGTTGCATCTCCTGCTTTTACAGTCATCCCAAGTGTTTCTGAATAAATATCTTCTGTATGTGTTTGAGGTACTGTTACTTGTGTTTGTGATTTTATTGTTAATCCTAATTTTTCGCATAACCAGCCATTTGTATTCCACATATATGATGGTAAATATTCTCCACTTTCAATTATTTTATTTCTTTCTTCATCACTTATTTTGTCAACACTTGCAACTTGTTCATCAAATTCTTTTAAAGTTAATCCAGCTCCATGTGCATTTGCAAGTGCCATTCCATAATCTTCTACATTATAGCTAGAGCTTCCTTTTATTTTTGTTATTCTTTGTGTTGAGCCTGCTATACTTGTTATTAATTGTCCCCAATAAATATCTTGATATCCTGATCCTGTAATCGTACATCCATTTTGTTTTGCTAATTCATCTATTTTTTTAGTTAAATTAGGATTTGAATTCCATGGAAAAAATGCTTCTTCACATGTACTAATTGCATTTATTCCAAGTTTAGCACATAATAAGAATGGCTCACTTACATCTTTTAATAAACTCATAGTTTCTATTATGCAAATATCTGGTTTTACTTGTTTTAACATTTCTTCTGCATTTTCAAGTGATGTTACTTTTATCCCTTTATTATCTGATTCTAATATTTCACCTATATCTTTTCCTATAATATCTGGATTTATATCTACAGCCCCAACTACTTCTCCACCTTTTTCAAATACATACCTCATAGTATATTTGGCCATTTTTCCTGTTCCAAATTGAACTACCTTTACTTTTCTTTCCATATTTTTTTCCTCCTACTTTTTTTATTCAAGAATATTTTCATATTCTAATACTCGTATGAATTTATTATGCACTGAAATTTTTTCTTTATGTAATTATATTTAATCAATTAATTGTATTTTGACCTAACTATTTTTTTAATTAAATATTTGATGAAATATACTAAATAAAAAGGTCCAACGACTTGAATAAGTATCATTGTAAGAGTGAAAAATTTCCCCGTTGAATTGTATACAATTTCTACTGGTGTATTTGGAAAATTATTTGATATAAACATAAAATTAGTTCCTAATATATTATTTACTATGTATGATATACAACTTATAACTGTGATTAATACAGCATAATATTTTATATCACTAATTTTTAAATTTATGTAATTTGTAATATTAACTAATATTCCTAAATATAACATTGTTCCATGAAATACAAAACTTTGAATACTTATATAATGAAACGTTGGATATGTTGGTAAAGATGTGTTTGGACAAAATAGGAAAAATAAACCTCCTATTATTGACCCAGTAGCAATAAAAATATCTCCTACTTTTTTTAGGCTTCCTTTTGCAAATCCACTTAGCAAACCTGCATATAATATTAAGCTACAATAATATAGTGGAACATAATTATTAGGATTTACACCATTTCCTACTGCAAAATTAAATATAATTTTTATTATTTCTAATATCCATAAAAATATTGTACATTTTTGTATTATTTTTTTTACCTGCTCTTTTTTTATACTTTTTGAAAGGTATAGCGATACTATAACGATAACTAATGTTATACCTAATAAAATGAAATGCCCAGCACTAAAAATTTTACATGGTTCATATTCTCCTGGCTTTGAAAAAAACATATATATTTCTCCTTATTTTTCATATACTAATACTATAACATTTTTTTATTATAAAAGCAAAATTTTTTGTCACAATATATTTGTTCGCGCACTAAATTTGTAAAAATTCGTGTGCAATGGATTTTATATAATAGAAAGCTTTCATATTTAAACTTTGGTCCGCAATAGAACTATTATATAAAAATTATTACAAATTCACAAATTTACTTATACTTCTTCTACCTTTATTACATCTTCCAAATTTGCTACTTCTGAGATTATTTCATTCATATTATTATCATCTTTATTGCTATATTTTCCTGATATTTTTAATACTTTTGTTTTTTCACTATATTCTTCATTATTTTTTACTTCATCATCTACTTCATTGTTACTTATGTGTTTTATTTTGATAGCTCTTTCACTTAATATTTTTTCTATTGATTTTACAACTTCATTATTATCTGATTTAATTGTTATTTCTATTTCAAAAATCGAAAAATGATCTAATCTAGAAAATAGTATATATGAATATGATAGTATAAAATATACAATAATAGTTGCAACGATTCCTAATGCATAAAAACCTGCACCAATTATTAATCCTATACAAGTTACAGCTAATAAACTAGCTGCTGTAGTTAACCCTTTTACATTTGCACCATTTCTAAGTATGGTTCCCGCACCTAAAAAACCTATTCCAGATAATAATTGTGCTGGAATTCTCGACGGATCCATAGCATATTTTTCTGACAAATATTCTCCGCATAACATTACAAGTACTGCACTTATACCAACTAAAGCATGAGTTCTAAAACCTGCCGGTTTATTCCATGATGATCTTTCTAGACCTATTATACCAGTTAGGAAAAATCCTAATATTAATCTGACTGTTGCTGTGAAAGCAAATGATGATATTATTTCATAAAACATTTTTATACCTCCAAATTTTCAAAAAAATTCAGGCTAATTTTACTTAGCCTTTTTTATTTTAATTTATAATTTTATTTATTATTTTTTCTTAGTTCTGCTACTGATAAAGAACTTCTTTCTGCTATTATTGCCATTATTTCATTTCTAATTGGTGTTAATATCCCATTTTTTAAATTTGAATCTATATTATATATAATTTTAAATGGCAAAAGATATTTTTTGTTTTTTGATTCTCCATTTACCTGTCTTAAATATAACTTTGCATAATCTAAATATCCTTCTTTTATAAAAATCATTATAATAAATGGATCTGTATATTTGAAACATTCTTCATCCGCATTTAATTCTTCATATATGCTTATACCGAAATTCATCTTTTTTAAATTTTTTATGGCATTTTTTTGTAATTGCTCTATATCTGAAAAGTTCATTTTAAACTTATATTTTTTAATTTTATTGTTTTCATTAGTATTTTCTTTGATAAATATATATTCTGCTTTTAGTGAATTATAAATTATTTTCACATTAGGTTCTTTTTTATATTTGCAATTCCATACATTTAGTTTGTTTGTTAAAATAGAAATAATATTTCGCTTTTTTTCTGCTGTTATTTTTGATTTATCTTTATATATTTTTTTAATTTCTTTTTTTTGTCTACCGATTCTTTTTTTTGAAAGCTTTTTTATGTATCTTTCTGTTAAGCCTCCATATGTAGATTCTAATTCTTTTATATATTTTTCTAAATTTTTATATTCGGAATACCCAATTTTGATATCCTTGCCAGTTAAGAATTGCTCTATAATATAACTTAGTTGTATATACATTTTTTTAATATTTGTTAAAACTTTTAAATTTTTTTCATAATCCTGCTTTTTGCTAAATACTATATAATTTTTATATATACTACCTAATTCATCTCTTATGACTTCTGCATAATTATAATCTGTTTTTTTATTAATTTTTTTTAATTTTAATAAATATTTTTTTGATTTTAGTTTAGAAAATGCTGATTTATTATGTTTTAAGTTTTCGTATAAATCTTGACATATAGACTTTATAATTATATTAATATCTTCCAAATTTTTCCTCCATAAAATATAATTAAGTCTTATTATATCACTAATTGTAGAAATTTTCAATTTACTTTAGCTCATTTATTGCAGCTTGCAATTGTAAATCATTTTCATATGGAACATTAGAAATATTTTCCCATTCTGAATCTAATTTAACTTCTATATCTGGACTTATTCCTACTTTATCAATTTTACTGTGATTAGGTGTAAAATACTCTTCTGATGTGATTTTTAAACCTGATCCATCAGTAAAACTATATACAGTTTGAATAACTCCCTTACCATAAGATGTTGTTCCAATTATTTTATAATTGCAATTATCTCTTAATATTCCAGCCAATATTTCAGATGCACTAGCTGTATTTTGATTTATTAAAACTGTTACAGGAATATTTATTATAGGATTTTCTTGAGATTTTTTTATTTCTTCCTTGTTTTGCTTATTAGCTGTAATCAAAAGAGTTTTTCCTTTTTCAACCATTGTTTCTGCAACTTTTAATGATTCACTTACTAATCCTCCTCCATTATTTCTTAAATCAATTACCAGTCCAGAAGGATTTTCCTTTTTTAAATTTTCATATGCTTCTATAAATTCTTCTGAAGTACCTTCATTAAAAGAGCTTATTTTTATATAACCAATGTTATTATTTTTCATTTCTGAAGATACAGCTTTTATTCTTATATTACTTCTTTTTATAGTAAATTCTTTTTCTTCAGAATTTCTTATAATAGTTATATTAACATTAGTGCCTTCTTCACCTTTAAGAACATCTGTTGCAGAATCTAACTGCTCACCACTATATTCAATACCATCTACTTTTTTTATAATGTCACCTGCTTGTAAACCTACCTGTTCTGATACAGAACCTTCTATTACTCCTATAACAATTATAGTATTATCAGCTGTATTATTTGCTAAATATACTCCAATTCCAACATAATTTCCAGCAGTTTCTTCCATTAAAGATGTCATTTCTTCAGTAGTTAAATATTGCGTATATTTATCATCCATACCTTCCACATAACCTTTTATAGCGTTTTCAATCATTTTTTCTTCATTTATATCATATATGTAAATATTTTCTAATTTTTGTTTTATCAAACTTAATTTTGTAGATAAATATGTTAAATCAGAGCCATTTAAATAAGATTTTAATGTTATTGTAATTGTACAAAAATATGTAATTATTGCTGTTAGTATAATTACAATAACAATTTTTAATATTTCGTATTTTTTAGATTTTTTGAACTCTGTTGCTCTTTCTTCTTTGTTTTTCAATTTTTTCTCCTCTCATATATATAAATTTACTCATTATAATTATAATAGTTTATGCGTACTTTTATGCAGACTAGTTGATGTAGATGGATCCTTGCAGATTTTTTGCTTGCATTGGGATGGGATTTCACACATTGGGGACGTAAAAATGTGCACCCAATGTGCAAAAAAAAGCAGTGTTACTGCTCTTTTTTATAAATAATCTAGTGGTTGTTTACTTACACCATTTATTCTTACTTCAAAGTGGCAATGATTTCCTGTTGAAGCTCCAGTTGAGCCTACAGCAGCTATAACTTGTCCTTTTGTTACAGTTTGTCCTACTGATACATATAAATTACTACAATGAGCATATCTTGTAGTTAGTCCATTTCCATGATTTATAATTACATAATTTCCATAACCACCATTGTATCCGAAACTAGATAATATTACCGTACCAGAATCAGCTGCTACTATATTAGCACCTCCAGCAGCTGCAATATCTAGACCAGCATGTAATTTTTTTGTTCCGTAAATAGGATGAATTCGGTATCCATATTTAGATGATATAGTACGGCTTGATGGTACTGGCCACATAAAACTTCCACTTGATACTGGTGAACTGTTAGATGAACTTCCACTACTAGAATTTGATTGTGAATTATTTGCTGCCTGTGCTTTTTTTCTTGCTTCCTCTGCTTCTTTTGCTGCAAGTTCTTTTTCTTTTTCTTCTAATGCTTTCATTTGATTGTCATATTCTTCTATTTGTGATTGTAATTGTTTTTGCTCTTCGGTTAAATTACTTACTTTTTCTTCTTTTTCTGATTTTAATGTGCTAAGCTCTGTAATTTTAGCTTCTTTTTCTGCTTTTATATTTTCTACTTTTACTTTTTCATTTTCTAATTCTTGTTTAACATTTTTTACTTCATCTATTAAATTATTATCATATTCAGCAATTTGTTTTATCATATCATAATTAGATATAAAATTAATTAATCCTCCTGAAAATAAGGCTTCTAAGTATGTATTGTTTGAATTCATATATGTTGCTGATAGTCTTTCATCTAATAATTTTTGTTTTTCTTCTAAGTCTTTTTCTTTTTCTTCTATTGATACATTTAAATTATCTAGTTCTGTTGAAAGAGCACTAACTTCTTCTTCAACGCTATCTATTGAATTACTTAAATCTTGAATTTCTTGTAATGCTGAATTTATTTGACCTTCTACCTCTTCTAATTGTTGTTGTGCATTATTTGATTTTTCTTTTGCTTCTTCTGCTTGTTTTTTATAATCTGATGATGTTACTGCAAATACTGTATAATTAGTTGTACAAATTATAACCAATATAGCAAATATAGATATAAGTTTCTTTTTCATAAATTCACCTCATAAAATTAAACTTTTAAATATTTTTTCATTGATAGAATACTTCCTAATACACCAATTCCTATACCTAATATTAAATATACTATTATAATGCTTTGGAAAACTTCATTAAATTGAAGCATTTTAAAATTAAAGTTTGTCATTAAAGCACTGTTTCCGACGTTATATATTAAATGATATATTCCGCCTAATGATAATATTGATATAGCAATTGCTATTATTCCAATAACAATACCTTCTACTACAAATGGTGCTCTAATAAAATTATTAGTTGCACCTACATATTTCATTATTGAAATTTCTCTTCTTCTTGCATGAACAGTAAGTTTTATTGTATTGCTTATTATAACAATGGATACAGAAATTAATAATATACCCAAACCTATACAAGCAATGTTTATTCCTTTATCAACGCTGCTTAATCCATTTATTATTATATCTGATGATTTTATTTCACTAATTTTACCATTTAAAATTTCTGCATTATTTAAAATATCCACTACTTCGGCTGACTTTTTTATATCCGTTAAAGTTATTGCATAAGATACCTTAAACGGATGGTTGTTTTCAGTATATTGCTTTAATACTTCTGCACTATCTGATAACTTTTCTTTTGCAAGTTTTAAAGCTTCTGGTTTTGAAGTAAATGTAACATTATTAACAGAATCGATTGATTTTATATATTCTTCAATGTCTTGTAGTTCAGAACTTTCTAATCCATCTTCTACATATAAAGTTATAGGCACACCTTGTTCAAATTGCTCTATAATTGATGTAATGTTTTGAGCTATAGCTATACCTAATCCTACAGTTATCATAGTTACAAACATTATAATTAATGATGCAAATGTTGATTTTTTGTTTTTTAAAACATTTTTAAATCCTTCACCTATTAAATAATTTAATATATTATAATTCACTATCATACCCACCTTTTTTATCATCTCTAACTATAATACCTTTATCAATTTGTATTACTCTTTTTTTCATTTTGTCAACAATATCTTTAGCATGTGTTGCAACAACTACAGTTGTTCCTCTTAAGTTGATATCATTTAATAAATTCATGATATCCCATGCTGTATCTGGATCTAAGTTACCTGTAGGTTCGTCTGCAATTAACATTGATGGATTATTTACTAGTGCTCTTGCAAGTGCAACTCTTTGTTGTTCTCCTCCTGAT
Organism: Clostridia bacterium; assembly: GCA_017625035.1. GTDB lineage: Bacteria > Bacillota > Clostridia > TANB77 > CAG-508 > CAG-492. The sequence continues at coordinate 7,868 of JAGALX010000028.1, read as the reverse complement.
AATTCATTTGGATACATTTTTGCTTTTCCACTTAATCCAACTAGTGATAATACCATTGGAACCTGTCTTCTTATATGCCTTGGTGTTGCTTTAACTATATACATTGCAAATGCTACATTTTCATATACAGTTTTATCTGGTAATAACCTAAAATCTTGAAATACAACGCCCATACTTCTGCGTAAAAAAGGTACTCGTCTTGATTTTAAGAACGTAGTATCTTTACCATTTATTATTATATTTCCTGATGTTGGTTCTTCTTCTTTTAGTATTAGTTTTATTAGAGTTGATTTTCCTGATCCTGATGAGCCTACAAGAAAAGCAAACTCTCCTTTTTCTATTTTAAAATTTGCATTATGTACAGCTTCTGTACCTGTGTCATATGTTTTATTTACATTTCTAAATTCTATCATTTTTTACTCCTTGAAACAAAATATAATAATTTATATTTTACATATATATGATAACAATAAATATTCTCTTTTGCAATAGAATTCATCAAAAATTCATTTTATTTTTCTTTCAGAAATTACATTTTTCGAGCTTTTAATGCTTTTATATGAATACCTTGTTCCATAAACATTTTTTCATGTTCTGTCATTATGTTGTTCCAGAAATTTGGAGTATTTTCTAATTCAAATGTTTTATCAATAATTTCAAATCCAGATTCTTCAAAATATTTTATACTATCATTAAATAATCCATCGTCATCAGTTTTAAAATATACCTCTCCATTTTGAACTAGAAATTCCTTATATTTTTCTAATTGTCTTGTATGAGTTAATCTTTTCTTTCTATGTTTTCCCTTTGGCCAAGGATTACAAAAATTAATATATATTCTATCTATAGCATCATCCTTATTTAATATGTTAAGAATACGTTCTATATCATATCGAGTTAAATATACATTATCAATTTGTTGATTTGCTTCTTCATACACAGATTCTATATTTCTTTTTGCTAAACCAAGCATTGCATCAACTAAATCAACTGCAATATAATTTATATTTTTATTTTGCACAGCCAATTTAGAAATAAAACTTCCCTTTCCGCAGCCTAATTCTAAATGAATTGGATTACTATTATTAAATAAACTTCTCCATTTTCCTTTAAATTCTTCTGGATTATCTATGTAAAATTTACTTGCCTCCAATTCAGGTCTTGCCCATGGTTTAAATCTAATTCTCATTTTTATTTCTCCCTTTCTTTTATTCATTAATGTTTTTTATAAAATCATAAATTATAAATTCTTCACTTTTTTCAGAAACTAAAATTGTACAAAAAACATTTAAATACGCTTTTTTTTTCAAAATACATATGTTATAATACACATTATAACACACTTTGTAAATAAGGAGTTGAATAAAATTGAAAATTACATCAGATAATGAAACTTTAGCGGAAAATAAGGTTCTAATATTATACATACTAAATCAAGTTCATAAACCAATAACAAATGATAACTTGTATAAACTAGTTCTATCTGCAATCGATATGAATTACTTTTATTTTCAGCAATTTTTATTAGACTTAATATCAGCAGATTTTATAGTAAACTATCCAAAAGAAGATCAAACTGTATATGAACTTACATCACACGGAAAAAATACACTTGATTTAACACTTGACATATTACCAGGAATTATAAAGCTAAAAGCTGATACAAACTTAAAATCAATTCTAGATAATATAGAAAATGAACACTCAATTATAGCGGAATTTACACCAAAAAGCGAAGACCATTATACTGTAAACTGTAAAATAATGGAAAACAATGAAACTGTATTTGAAATAAAAACATTCGCTGGTTCTCGTGATGAGGCCAAACGAATAGTTGATAATTGGAAAAATAATGCAGAAATTATTTATCCAAATCTTTTAGATACATTAACTAAAAATTATCCTAAAAAATCTTAAAAGAGCTCATAATGTACTAGTCCCAAATTGTTAGACAAAAAAGTTTAATAATTTGGGTTCACTTCATAATAGGGCTCTTTTTTATATCTAAATTTAAAATATTTATGTTATATTTTCATTTTACTAATAACATCTTCATATTTATTAGAATTTATTATTCCGCTTCCAGAAACAATTATATTTGCTCCAGCAGACTTAACATCTTCAACATTTTCTAATTTTATACCACCATCAGCCGAGATATCTATATCTATATTATTTGCATCAATATAATCTTTAAGTTCTTTTATTTTTTGTATTGCTTCTTTGATAATATTTTGTCCACCTTTTCCGGGTTCAACAGTCATAACAGTTACCATATGAATATAATCTAATACATCATGTAATTTAGATATTTTTGTTTTGGGATTTATTGCAATTCCTACTTTACAATTATTAGATTTTATATATTTTATAAGTTCTAATGCCTCTTCTTTATTTTTTACGGCTTCTATATGAAAAGTAATTATATTTGGTTCATAATTTAAATATATATCTATGTATTTTTTTATATTTTTAACCATTAAATGCACATCTAATGGTATATTTGATATAGATTTTATATATCCACAATATTCCTCCATGACTTCATTTGTAAAGTTTTCTACAAATTTTCCATCCATAACATCTATATGAAAATAATTTGTTTTTGCCACCTCTAAATTATAAATAGTTTTTACTATTTGATCTTTTGATACAGTTAAAATTGATGTTGATATTTCTACCATTTATGAGCCTCCTTATCTTTTATTTCTAAATATATTTTGCAAAATCTATTATATCGCTCTTCTGATATTTTACCAAGTATAATTGCATCTTTTATTCCACAATTTTTTTCTTTTATATGAGTACAACCTACAAATTCGCAGTTACAAGCACAATCTTTGAACTCAATAAAATATTTATATAATTCTTCACTTTTTATTTCACTTATATCGAATGTAGAAAATCCAGGAGTATCTGCTATATAAGAGCTCTCATCTATTTTGTATAAAAAAGTATTTGTTGTTGTATTTTTACCTTTTTTATTTTTTTGGCTTATACTTCCCTCTTTTGTTATATCATTTGAAAAAATACTATTAATTAAAGTTGATTTTCCAACACCTGAGTTTCCAGAAAATGCTGTTATATTATTTTTTAATTTATTTTTTAATTCATCAATACCAATTTTGTCTTTAGCATTTGTGTTTATAACTTCATATCCGATTTGAGTATATATTTTTTCTATTTGGCTTATAGCCTCATTTTGTACTAAATCAATTTTATTAAAACATATTAAAGGTTTTACATTATTGAATTCTGCAAATGCTAATTGTTTATCTAGCATTAGTAAATCTGGTTTTGGCATTTTCATTGATACAACAAATATTATTTGAGTTAAATTTGATATTTTAGGTCTTTTTATATAGTTTTTTCTATCTAATATATCATCAATTACGCCTTCATTTTTAGTTTCATCAATTATACAGAAATCTACGTAATCTCCAACTGTTGGAGTTATATTTTTTTCTTTAAATTTTCCTCTAGCATTACATTTTATAATATTGTTTGAATCACAATCTTCTACCATATACATATTTGATATATTACTTATTATTATTCCTTTTTTTTGCAAGGTTTACCTCCTTTTATTGTAGTTTTTGAACATTAGGGACGCACATTGGGAACGTAAAAAAATGTGCAATATCATCAATGTGCATTTTAATTATAACACAAAGACGAAGAATTAAAAACAATTCTTCGTCATAATTTTTATTGTATTGTTAATACTGTATTTTCACTATTTAAATCCATTCTGTATGTTTTTGCATTAGCTAATATTCCGTTAATATATACTTTTATTGATATATTACCTTTTCCTTCTACTGTTAGATTTAAATTTTCAGTATCTTTAGCAACTTTTTTTTCATATATTGTATCTGATCCAACTAAAACTTTTATAGTAACATTATTATCTGTTGTATTATCTGGATTTTCTGTATTTTCTGGGTCTTCTGGTTCTTCTGATATATGATTTTTTACTAATGATTTTACATTTATATTAACTGTTCCTTGTTTATTTGGCTCTATTTTATTTGCTGTTATTGTTATTGCTGTTCCTTCATCTACAGATGTTCCTGGTTCAATACTTTGTTTTAGTACTACTCCATCACTTTTTGATGTATCTTCTTCTTCAACTATATTTACTTCTAGTCCTAATTCAGTTAATATAGTTTTTGCTTCTTCTTTATCTTTACCTGTTACAGATGTTACAGTAACTTTTTTTATTCCAGTACCTGTACTAACATGTATTTTTACTGTTGATCCAGTTTCTATTTCAGTACCTTCAGTTATTTCTTGACTTATTACATATCCAGCTTCTACCTTTTGGCTTGTTTCTTCTATTTTTTCTATTTTTAGCCCTAGCTCTTTTAGTTGAGATTCAGCATTTGAGTATTCCATGCCTATAACTTTTGGCATTTTTACTAGCTCTTTACCTTTACTTAATACTACATTTACTGTGCTTCCTTCTTTTACAGAATAATTACTAATATACGCTGGGTCCTGAGAAATAACAAATCCTGCTTCAACTTCAGAATTATATTCTTCTTTAGAAACGTTATATTTTAATTTTGATTGCTCTATTTTTTGTTTTGCCTCTTCTTTACTTATTCCTACAACATTTGGAATTTGTACATCTTCTGGTGTTGATGAGTTCATAACATTTAATGTGATAACTAATGTTGCAACAAATATTATTATAAAAAATAATACTATTAGTGCAATTTTAGTTTTTGGATGCTCTGCAAAAAATGTTCCTATTTTACCTCTTTGTTTTTCTGTTGTATTAACTTGAGATGCTCCCCTCGAATTATTTTCTGGAATATTTACTGTAGGTATTTTTCTTGTAAAGCTATCTTCATAATTTCTTTCTTCTATAAATCCACCTTCTGGTCTTTTTAACGCTAGATTTAAGTCTCTTATCATTTCTGTTGCATTTTGATATCTTTCATTTGGATCTTTTTTCATTGCTTTCATTATTATTTGATTTACTGCATATGGTATATTTTTATTTAGTTTAATAGGCTCTGTAGGCTCTTCTTGCATATGTTTTAATGCTACAGAAACTGGTGTATCTGCATCAAAAGGAACTTTTCCAGTTACCATTTCATACATTACAACACCTAGTGAATATAAATCTGATTTTGAATCTGTGTATCCACCTCTAGCATGTTCTGGTGAAAAATAATGTACAGACCCTAATGTTGTTCCAAAAGCTGTAATTGTTGAATTAGAAACTGCCTTTGCGATTCCAAAATCTGTGACTTTTGCAACACCATCTTCAGTTATCATTATATTATGTGGTTTAATATCTCTGTGAATTATATTATTCTTATGAGCCATTTCCAAGGCTGATGCGATTTGTATTGCTATGTTAATCGACCATTTCCAAGATAGAAAACCGTCTTCAGATATTATTTGTTTTAATGTTTTTCCTTGAATTAATTCCATAACAATATAATACACATTATATTCTTGACCAACATCGTATACAGAAACAATATTAGGATGTGTAAGTCTTGCTGCTGATTGTGCTTCTGCATTAAATCTTTTTATAAATTCTTCATCTGTGATAAATTCTTCTCTTAAAACTTTTACAGCAACATATCTGTTTAAAATTTGGTCTAAAGACTTATAAACTGTTGCCATTCCACCATTTCCAATTTTTTCTAATATTTTATACCTATTTCCTATAACACTACCTTCTAAATTCATATTTTACATTCTCTCCTTATAATATGATTACAGCTGTAATATTATCATATCCACCCAGCTCATTTGCTTTTTCTACTAATTTTTTGCTTGCTTCTTTAGGATTTTCTTTTATTATTTCGTATATTTTACTATCTTTTAACATATTTGTTAATCCATCTGAGCACATTAGTAATATATCATCTTTTTGAAATCCTTTAACCATTACATCTGGCTCTACAAAAGCTGTACAACCTAGTGCTTTTGTTAACATATTCTTTTTTGGATGATTATAGGCTTCTTCTTTTGTTATATTACCCTCTTTTACTAGTTGTTCTACATAACTATGATCTACTGTTAATTTTCTGAAAAATTCTTTTCTTAATCTATATACTCTGCTATCTCCTACATGCCCAATATATGCTCTATTTGAATATATTAAACATACATCAATAGTTGTTCCCATTCCTGTTAATTCTTCATTTTCTTTTGATTTTTCATATACTACCATATTAGCATATTCAACTGCATTTTTAATTAGTTCTAAAATTTGTTCTTTTTCTTTTTTTATTTCAGCAAAATTGTTACAAATATAATTTTTAGATGCTTCTATAGCTAATTTACTTGCTATTTCTCCACCTTTATAACCACCCATTCCATCGGCTACTATATATAATTTAATTTCGTCATTTTCATTTGATATATAGTAACTATCTTGATTCATTTCCCTTATTCTACCTATATCCGTACTAGCAAAAGCTTCCATAAAACCTCCTATTTCTAGACATTTGTTTACTTATTTTTGTAATGTATTTATTTTTTGTTTTATTTACATTGTATTTATTGCTTTATTATTTTTTCGTTTTATTATTATATTTTTTAGTTTTTATTATAATGCTAATTTTTCGTTTCATTTTTACATTACAAAAATTTTATTCTTTTAGATTTTTTCTTCTTAATTGTCCACAAGCTGCATCAATATCTGAGCCAAGCTCTCTTCTTATTGTTGCAACAATGCCATTTTCGTTCAAAAAATCTCTAAATTTTAAGATGTTTTCATTTGTACTTTTTGAAAATTTTCCATTTTCTATTTTATTTATCGGAATTAAATTTACATGACATAACATTCCTTTTAGTAATTTTACTAATTGTTTTGCATCATCTAAATTATCGTTATTATCTTTTGCCAATGCGTATTCAAAAGAAATTCTTTTATTAGTTATTTTTATATAATCTTTACATGCTTTCATTAATTCTTGTATATTATACCTGTTATTTATAGGCATCATACTACTTCTTTTTTCATCGGTTGTTGCATGTAGTGATATTGATAATGTACATTGGATATTTTCGTTTGCTAAATCGTATATTCTTGGAACAATTCCGCTTGTAGATACACTTATGTGTCTTGTTCCAATGCTTAGTCCTTTTTGATTATTTAGTATTTTTATAGCTTTTATTACATTATCATAATTATCTAATGGCTCCCCTATGCCCATAAATACTATATTTGATATTCTATCATTAATATCTTGCTCTACTGCTAAAATTTGCTCTACAATTTCACCTGCTGTTAGACTTCTTATGAATTTTACGCCTGTTGAAGCACAAAATTTACATCCCATTTTACATCCAATTTGTGAAGATACACATACTGTTTTTCCGTGATGATATTGCATTAGTACTGTTTCTATTGCATTTCCGTCTAATACATCAAATAAATATTTTTTTGTTCCATCTGATGATTCTTGCTTTTTTATTATGTTGTAATTACACATAGTGTAATTTTGTTTTAATTTTTCTCGTAATTCTAATGATAAGTTAGTCATGTCGTCAAAGCTTTTTACTTTTTCAACATATAGCCATTTAAAAATTTGTTCTGCTCTGAATTTTTTTTCGCCTAAATTAATTAGCTCTTCTTGCAGTTCGTCTAAATTATAATCTTTAATATTTTTCATAATAAATATTTTTTCCTTCTCCTCTTTCTGTGAAGTTTATATCATATATTTTATATTTTTTCAAGTAGTGATGCGAAAAAGGATAGCATAAATTTTTAGTAGGATTTTTCTTTTTAAAATCCTGAAACAATATTGCCTCTTGATTTTTGAGATTCCTATTTAATTTTATATTTTTACACTGCTTTTTCTATATTTTTAGGTTCACTTAATAAACCTAATTAT
>JAGALX010000027.1 GCA_017625035.1 Clostridia bacterium | reverse complement strand
AGTTTTTAGAATCTCAAGGCTACAAAGTTAGCTAATTTTTATTAATTGTTTGGTTATTCAATTTTATATATTCTTCAAAAAAAACGCTTTTTAAGGGTTTTTATTTTTCATGCGAATTTATCCTTATTATTTTTCAACCTTTCAACCTCCGCTTTTGTTTTTTTATTATATTATTAAAAGTTTTATTTGTCTATATTTTTTGGAAATTTTGCTATTGCCCTGTCTGCTAGCTTTTCATATCTTAATTTTTTATCTCTAATTTTTTCATCTAATGGTGGCAATATTCCAAAATTTGCATTCATTGGTTGAAATTTTTCATTTTCGGTTGATATGTATTTGGCTAAGGCTCCTATCATTGTTAGTTCACTGAATGTTGCTTTTTCATTAACTCCTTTAAATCTATTTATGGCATTTAAGCTTGCAACCATTCCTGAAGAAATAGATTCTACATATCCTTCTACTCCTGTAATTTGGCCTGCGAAAAATATGTTGTTATTTTTCTTGAAATTGTATGTATTGTCTAATAATTTTGTTGAATTTATATATGTATTTCTGTGCATTACTCCGTATTTTTGGAAGTCTGCATTTTGTAAGCCTGGTATTTGGCTGAAAACTCTTTTTTGCTCTCCAAATTTTAAGTTTGTTTGAAATCCTACTAAGTTATATATTGTGCCTTCTGTATTATCTTGTCTTAATTGAACTACAGCATATGGTCTGAAGCCTGTTCGTGGATCTGTAAATCCTACTGGTTTTAGAGGTCCAAATCTTAATGTATCAATTCCTCTTTTCGCCATAACTTCTATTGGCATACATCCTTCAAAAATTTCTCTTTTTTCAAAATTGTGTAGCTCTACAACTTCGGCATGTACTAGTTCATTCCAGAATTTTTCGTATTCTTCTTTATTCATTGGAAGATTTATATAATTTGCTTGTTTCATTTGTTTTATTCTATTTTTCCAATTCTCAATTTCTTCATCTTTTGCTCTTTCTTGGTCGTATCTATCTCCCCAAAAAGCTATATTCATGTCTATAGATTCTTTAGAAACAATTGGTGCAGCAGCATCGTAGAAATGCAAATCTGTATTTCCTGTTAGTTCTTGAATTTCTTTAGATAGGGCATCTGATGTTAATGGGCCTGTTGCAATTATAACTATACCGTTTTGTGCTAAGTCTTTTAGATGTATGTTTTCACCAATTTCTTCATTGATAATTTCTATATTTGGCATATTTTTTATTTGATTTGTTACATTTTGGGCAAAAATTTCTCTGTCAACTGCTAATGCTTGTCCTGCGGGCACTGCTGTTTGGTCTGCTATTTTTATTAGTAAAGAGTCTAAAATTCTTAGCTCTTCTTTTAGTAGCCCGCATGCGTTTGTATGTAGATTTGATTTGAAAGAATTGCTACATACAATTTCTGCTAAGTTATTATTAGAATGAGCAGGTGAAAATTTTTTTGGTTTCATTTCGTATAGTTTTACTTTTATTCCAGCTTTAGCTATTTGGTATGCCGCTTCTGACCCTGCTAATCCTCCACCTATGATTGTTATGTAATTGTTCATTTATTTTTCCTCTCTAATTATATTTTCTTTAATTTTATTTTAAAATAGAAAACATTTCTCTTTTTATTTTTTAGTTATTATATAGCAATATGGTGAATCGTGCAAGTAACAATCAGTTTCTTAATTTTTATTCTTAAAATAATATATAAAACTTTTATTTTTATAAATGTATAACACAGATATCTTTAAATCTGCATCTGTTTATGATATTTTATCGTAATCGCCTTCAAAGTATACATTGTGACCTGCATATGGATTGATATTATCAGGATATGATTCTGTTATAGTTATATATTCGAAAGCTTTGTGTGCAACAAATTCAAATGTAATTTTATATATTTTACCATCTATAGTTTCTTCAAATTGATATGTATCTGCTTCTATTTTTTTAGCTGTACCGCTAACTTCACCTATATTTACATGTTCAATATCTGTTCCATGAACGGCAGATAACTGAAAATCAATTGATGAACCAGTTTGATTTGTTACTATTATATTTGCATTATGATAGTAATTTTTTCCTTCTGACTTGTAATTATATGTTCCTGTTAATTCCCTTTGTGTTTTATACCATAATTTAATTTCTTTACCTTCTAGACTTGCATTTATAACTAAGTGGTCAATTCCGTTTTGGGCTAACATTTCACCAGTCCACTTTCCTCCATCTTCATTTGTAAATTCAATATTAGTATCAGAAACTGTATAAGTACCTTTAATTTCACTACTTACGGTATAATGATCCATTAAGAATGTACCATCTTCATATATTTTTAATTCAGTCATATCTTCTTCTGATGATTCCCAAGTTCCGACAAAGTCTTTTGAAACAATTGAGCCTGAGTTTAAAGATCTAAATTTTAAATTATAAACAATTGCAGTACTTCCGTCTTTTAATTTTAATTCAAAAGAAAATACTGGTGAATGTTCGCTTTGATTATATCCAACTTCCTCTGCTTTTACAATTTCGTCTACTTTGTAGTCCTTCATATATTCAACTCGGATACTATTATTTGAATTGTTAATAGTATAAACTTCTCCGCTTTCATTTATTGCAAAAAATGTTGTTGAAGGATCAGTACCAAGTGAATATCCAATAATTTGTTTTACATTACTTAAATTGTTTACTTTTTTCACATTAATTATTGTATCTCCTAAATCTCCGTCTGAAGTTGTTAAAGTCTCAGGTTTAGATACATATACATTTTTATTTATTATAAAAGCTGATTTTTCAAAACCTTCTTTATATAAATTTTTACTATCTAATTTATTTCCTTTATTTCCTGTTATATTAACATTATCATAAATTCCTAATTCTTCTACTGTAATAATCTCCTCTTCTGACCATTCACCATTTTCATCAAAGTATTGCTCTTTTATTTTAACTTTTCTATTATCTTTTAATACAAATACATATTCATGATTTTGTTCACCTTCTGCTGAAATTATTTGTGCTACTTTATAATCTCCCCAAATTTTTTCAGCTTTCACTCCATTATCATTTTTATCAATTCTATATAAAGTTCCTTCTTCTGTTATTACAAAAATAGTTTCACTTGGGTCTGTTGCTAATGGATAAGACTTTATAGCAACTGCATCAGTTATACCTTCTACTTTTTTAAATTTTACTGTTTTGTCCGTGCTTTCCGAAGAATAAGTATAGTTATATCCATAATATACTTCTCCATTTTGTATAAAAGCCATATCTCCAAATCCAACTGTATATAAATCTTTGTCCTCAATATTTATATTTAAATCTCCTAAAGTTACTTTGTTTTCATCCTCTGGTATCGCCATAGGTGTTTGTGTAGTTGTTTCTTCTCCTTTTGGAATGCTATTATCTTTTAAAATAACATCTTTAAAAGCTACAGCACTTACAACTCCTGCTACAACTACAAAAGATGCTACACCTGCTATTATTTTTGTTTTTTTACTCATTTTTTTCTTTTCATCTTTTTTTACCTTATTAATATCTTCCATAATAATCCCCTCCAAATTTTCCGGTATTTGTATACCGTTCATATATTTATTAATTTCTTTCTTTAAAAACTTTTCCTCATTATCATTTACCATTTTAATTCACCTCCCCAACTTTTAAATATTTTTTTAATTTTTCTAACCCTGCATAATATGTACTTTTTACTGTGCTGACTGGCTTAGACATTGTATTAGCTATATCGTCGAAGGTATAATCCATATATAATTTCATTATAACTATAGATTTTGTATTTACATCTAGTTTGCTCATTGCTTGCTCTATATCCATTTTTCCCTCGTATTCTTCTGTTTTTGCTTTTTCTTGATATTCTTCCATGTAAATTATTTTTGAGTTTTTCTTTAGATAATTTTTTGATTCGTTTATTGCTATTCGTGTAATCCATGTTTTGAAAAATTCATTATGTTTTAAATTTTTTAAATTGATATATGCCTTATAAATTACTTCATCAAATACTTCTATTGCATTTGCCTGATTTCCTACTATTGCGTATATTGTTTTATATAGTGGCTCTTTTGTATAATTTGTTAAAAGTACAAAGGCTTCATCATCACCATTTTTAAATTTATTTACTAGTAAATTTACTTCATCTTGATTGTTCATGGTATCCCCTTTCTTCGTCTTTTGTTTATTAGACAATTTATATATTAAAATAGTCGAATTAATTTTATATTTTTTTAAAATTTTTTTCAATATATATTTTTTTATCTTTTTTAATAAAAGACGGGAATTATGTCTAGCTATTCTAGATATAATTCCCGTCTAATTGTCTATACGTCTAATATGAAATTTTACTCAAATCTGTCCCAATTTTCCAAAAAATGGAAATCAGAACCGTACCCTTTTCCCATAAGTCTAATATGAAATTTTACTCAAATCTGTCCCAATTTCCCAAAAATGGGAAATTAGAACCGTCCCCTTTTCCCACTTTTCCATTTTTATTTAAATAAATCAATTATTTCATCTTTAGATAACTTACTTATAAAGGTTTCATTAGTTGATAACATATTATCCACTAACTTCGCCTTTTTTTGTTGTAATTCGTAAATTTTTTCTTCAATAGAATTTTTTGTTATTAATTTATATACCTGAACATTTCTTTTTTGTCCTATTCTGTATGTTCTGTCTGTTGCTTGATTTTCTGCTGATATGTTCCACCATGGGTCATAGTGAATTACCATATCTGCTCCTATTAAGTTAAGTCCTGTTCCTCCGGCTTTTAGTGATATTAAAAATACTTTTATTTCTTCGTTTTCGTTAAATTCGTCTACTAATTGTATTCTTTCACTAACTTTTGTTTGTCCCGTTAGTTTAAAATACTTGATGTTTTCTTTTTTTAGCTCTTCTTCTATTATATCAAACATTGAAGTATATCCTGAAAATAGTAGTATTTTATGATTTCCTTGCACTGCATCTTTTACTATTTCCATACATTGATTTAATTTACCGCTTCCGGAACTATAATTATTTATAAATAAACTTGGATGGCAGCAAATTTGTCTAAGTCTCATTAATAGTGCTAATATTTTCATCTGATTTTTCTCAAATCCACTTGCTATAAGTTCATTTTGTACTTCTTCTCTTGCTTCTGCCATGTATGTCATGTATATTTTTTGTTGTTCTTCTTCCATTTCACTATTTAGTACTGTTAATGTTTTTTCTGGAAGTTCTGTTAAAACTTCTTCTTTTATTCTTCTTAATATAAAAGGTTCAATTAGCATTTTTAATTTTTTAACTTTGTATGCGTCCTCTTCTTTTATTATTGGAGTTTCGAAGTTTTCTTTGAATTTTCTGTAACTGTATAAATATCCTGGCATTGAAAAATCAAAAATTGACCATAGCTCTGCTAGTGAATTTTCTATTGGCGTTCCTGTTAGTGCGAATCTTGTTTGAGCTTTTATTTTTTTAATTGCTTTGAAATTTTGAGTATTATTATTTTTTATGTATTGTGCTTCATCTGCTATTATAAATTTGTATTCATAATTTATTTCGGTGTATAAATCTATATCTCTTTTTAATAAATCGTATGAAGTTATTATAATATCGTAATTTTGTAGATTTTGTATATTCTTTTTTCTTTCTTCTGCGCATCCTGAAATTACTACTGCCTTTAAAGATGGTGCAAATTTGTTTATTTCATTATACCAGTTTAGTGCAAGCGAACTTGGACATACTACCATACTTGTTTTTTTGTTTTCGTTATTTATGTTATAGTCTAATAGCAAACTAATTACTTGAAGTGTTTTTCCAAGACCCATATCATCTGCAAGAATTCCTCCAAGGCCGTATGAATCTAGTGTTTTTAGCCATTTAAATCCTACTTCTTGGTATCTTCTTAGTGTTGCATTAAGCTCCTTAGGAACTTTTATATAATCATCATTTGAATTTTGTATATCATTTATAAATTCTTTATATTCTTTATTTTTGTAAATATTCATATTTGTATTTTTTAAGATTTTATCTAAATATAGTGTTCTATATACTGGTAGCTCTAGTTCTCCATCTGCTAGTTGATCATATTTTAGTGTTCCATCAATATTTAATTTTTCTAAAAAGTCTAAGGTCTCGTTTTCTTCTAGATTGATGAATGATCCATCTTTTAATTTATAATATTTTTTCCTTAATTTATATCTTTCCATTATTTGAGCTAATTCCGCTGGTGAAAAATTAAATTCGCTTAAATTTATTTTTAATAAATTATTATCTATTTTTATTCCTACATTTGATATTTTTGGATGTTTTATTTCTTTCTTTTTAAAACTTTCGGTTGCTAAAATTTCAAAGTTTTTCATATAATACACTATTTCTTCTGATAAGAAATTATATATTTTTTCATCATCTGTTAAAATTAGTCTTCCATTTTGTTTGTCAAACATAAATCCCGTTTGAATAAGTGTTTCTAGGGTTTTTGTTTCTTTTACTACATCTCGTGGTATGTTTATTCCTTTATCATCTATTAATGGATTGAACTCGAAATCTTTGTATCCAAATTTTATATCTGCAGTTATGAAATTGCTTTCATTTACATCTAAATATATTTTTACATATAATTCTTGTGGAATATATTTTTCCATTTCTTCAGAGCTTATATTTTTTATTTCATAATTTTTTTTGATGCTTGGTATTACAAGAGAAAATAATTTTTGTAAGTCTTTTTTCTTAAAAATAACCTCTTTTGTGAAGTTATTTTTAAATAGCTCTAATAGTTTTAAAATGGTATTTTTAAATTCCATTGGGCATCTGTAAATTACATCTTCGATTATCATGTATAAATATTTTTTTCCGTATAGAACTTCGTAATTGTATATATCTATATTAGGATATATTTTGTAATCATTTTCATTTTCTTCTTCTAATATGAATTTTATATCCGGCGCTTCGTTTAAAAATAGTATTTTGTTTTCTTGATAATCTTTTTTTATTTTTATATATTCGCCTTCAAAAACATCAAACATTTCATCTAAACATGTATTAGAAATTGTAATTGCTCCTTCGTTCATTACTTTTCCATAATACCTTTGTTGTCCTATAGATTCATTTGTATATTTTATTATTTCGGAATATTTTAAAAGAAAATCTAATATTTTTAAATCACTGTTTCTGAATATTGATCTACAGTGTTTAAATTCTAATTTTTGTCCATATTTAAAGGTTTCTTCGTTTGTGAATGTGTCATAAAATGTTATTAAATTTTTTATTTTGTATGAATTTTTTCCATCACCAATTTTAAATTCTATTGCCATTTCTTTGTTTTGAGTGTCATATATTACTTTAGGGTCTAGTTCTATTAAATCTGTTGAAATTTTTGAGATTTTTTTAGTTACTTGCTCTGCCATGCATAGTTCATCGTAAAATGTGCCTATAATTTGGTTAAATGCTTTATATTTGTTGGATTTATCATAAAATCGAGTGTCTTTTTTGTTTTTTTGGCTCTCGAATAAATTTGAAAATTCTGTACTGCCTGCAAATTTTAACATTGTTGATATTATGTGTCCACATGAGGAATATGTTGCTTTATATTCTTTACATGTGCATTTTACATCTACAATTTCATTTTTTAATACTTTTATAAATATATCATGTGTGTCTCTGTGACCATTGGCTTTTGCATGTAATTCAAAGTTTTTGTTGTCATCATATATTGCTTTTATAATTTTTATTTTATTTTTTTCTACATAACTATTTGCAATTTTTTTCTTTTCGGTATCTATATTATTATATAAATCATCAAAAATTTCTTTACTTACTAACATGACAAACCCCTCTTTTCATTGATATTTACATTTTTGTATTATACTATAATTTATTTGCTATCGCAATATGTGGATTGAGATTTTGGGGGATAAATTTTGAGGAATTGAGGTGTGAACATGGTTAAAATATGGGAACAGCGTTCTTAAGACATTGGGAAGGAGTTCTTGTATAAAAATCTTTAGACAAGAACCCCTTCCCAATGTCTCACTTTTGAATTCTGCTTATTATTATTCCAATTAAGATAGCACCCACTATATATATTATAGAAGAACAATTTGTAAATATTGATAAAATCATAGTTGCAGAAAAAACACATACTGCCATTTTATTTGTTAAAGTTTCTTTAGCTAAATCATAAATTGATTTTATTATCATTACTGATATTGAAACTGATATGGCTTTAAATGCAGATATTATTAAAGGATTTTGCAGAAATTTATCTATACATAATGATACAAAAATAATTATTATAAATGGAAAAAAACAAAATGAAATTGTTGCTAAAAAACCTCCAAAAAAACCTTTTATTTTATTTCCTAAAAAAGTAATTGTATTAACTACAGCTGCACCTGGGCCACATCTTCCAAGAGCTAATGCATCTAATAAATCTTCTTTTGTACATAACTTATGCTTTTTTACTAATTCTTCTTCAAGTACTGGAAGCATTGAAGATATATTTCCTAGCATTAATAATCCTAATTTTGCAAATATTACAATAAACTTAAATATTTTTTTCAATGTTAACTCCCCCTCTTTTTTAGAATTTAATTATAAGTCCTATAACTCCTGAAAGAATCATAGATTGCAGTGTTGATATTTTAAATTTTTTAATACAAAATATTAAAAATACTGCTAAGATTATGCATTTATAATTTATATGAAATATAAAATTGCTAATATTTAGATTTTCTTGATTATTGAAAAATGCTATCTTAAAAATTATAAAAGCACTTACTAGGATTATTGCTAAAGCTGCAGCTCTAAGTACTTTTAAAATTGTCTTTATTGTTTTACTACTTTTGAATTTTTCTAATACTTTACAAACAACTCCCATAAAAATTATTGCAGGAATCGTAAATGCAATTGTGGCAACTAATCCTGCTAAAAATCCATCCAACTTAAATCCTACATATGTTGCTAGATTGCATGCAAGTGGTCCTGGTGTCATTTGTGAAATTGTTATCATATTAGTAACTTCTGTAGCAGTATACCAACCTGTTTTTTCTGATAAATTATAAATATGTGGTAATGTTGCAATTCCACCTCCAAATGAAAAAGCTCCTATTTTAAAAAATTCTATAAATAAGTTCAGTAAAATCATAAAAATACGCTCCCTTCTGTAATAATTAATTACATTATAGCAAGCGTATTTTTTAATTTGAAATACATATATTTTATCGAAGTATAGCTTAAAGTTATACTTTGAATTTATTTTTTAATATTTTTACAAAATCCATTAAATCTGGAAATGTATTATTTTTATGAATATAAATTCCAAATTCTGTTGATGGAATTTTAAAATCTATATTTAATATAGAAACTTTGTTATTTTCAATTTCATCTTTCATATAAAATTTATTTGCAAGACCTATACAATCATCATATTTTTGTATTATGTTAGACATTGTTACAGAGTCTATTTTCTTTATTTGAGTATTAAGTTCATTATTTTTAGCTAGCTCTAAAAATCCTAATGATGACCTTGTTTCTCCTCGTGGAATATAAATAATTTTATCTTTTAAATCTCCTATTGTTATTGTTTTTTTAGATAAATTTGATTTGTTGTTTGCAATTAACACAAAGTTAGCATCTGCCAATTTTATATATTTTATTTTTGAAGAATCATAGTCTTTTTCTTCTAATTTTTTGACCACTAATATATCTAATTCATAATTTTGTAGCTTTTCAAATAGAGAATTATATGGATCTGTTATTGCTGTTATCTTAGATTTATTGTTTTTTTGATAAAATTCTGCAACACAGTCGCCTAAAACTCTGCTAAGCATTGTAGCATATGTTCCAAAATTAATATTTCTATTTGATGTAAGAGCTTTTTCTGCTTCTATTATTTGATTTACTGCCGGAAGAACCTTATCATATAATTGCTGTCCACTTTTTGTTAATTGCATACCTTTCGCTCTTGTAAATAAAATTGTATTTAATTCATTTTCTAAATTTTTAATATGCTTTGTGATTGCTGGCTGTGATATATTTAGAATTTCACTGGCTTTTGTTATATTTTTTTCTTTTGCTACTATTATAAAAATTTTATATAATTCTAAATTAGCCATTTTCTCTACTCCTTTGCAAATTTTTAGAATCAATATTTTTATAAATTACATTAAACCTTTTTTTATTAATTCAGGAATTACATATTCTCCTAAAATACTGCCTACTTTTATCCCCTTTTGCTTATAATCTTTATCTATCATATAAGTATTTCCTCCTTTTTTATTTTTTGTTATACATATTTTTATAACATAAAAGCAAATAATTATCAAATAATTACTTGCTTTTAAAAATTTTAATTACTTATTATATTCTTTCAATTTGCTCAAATTTTTTGATAAAGATATTATTTCACAATCAATATCTATTAATTCATTATTTACTATAACGTAATTTTGTATTTTTATATTATCTAAATTCATCATTTTTCTTAATTCATCTTGGATATAATGTAATTGTATACAATGAGGAGATTTATCTACAGATGCAAATATTAGATTTTTTATTTTGCCAGTTCTAAGCATACCTCCTACCTTTGTTATTGCCATGTTTATATGTGTCTCTTCTAAACATAATTCGTACATATTATTTGAAATTTCTAATAATTTTTCAAAACCTATTGGTTGCATTTGTTTTAGACAACTACCTACTATTATTATAGTTTCATCAATATCATAAATATTGCTTTTCATTAATTCTTTCATACGTTATTTCTCCATTATTATTTTTAATTAATTTTAGAAAATGCTTTTTAGACATTTTCTAAAAAGCATTTTTCTCTTTTATTTTTTTGTATTTGTTTTCTTTTTTGTTGTTTTTTTAGTTTTGGTAGCACTAGATTTCTTTGTTATCTTTGCTTTTTTTGTTGTCTTTGTTTCTACTTCTACCTTTTCTTGAGGCTCCCACTTTTCTCCGGGCTTTTGGTTTGTTCCAAGATATATATTCGCATGATTCTGGGTTATTCTCACATATGTAGAATTTTCTTCCTCTTTTTGATTTTTTTTCTTGAACCACACTTCCACATACTGGACATGGTACATCTATTGTTTCTATTATTGGTTTTGCATTTCGGCATTCTGGAAAACCTGGACATGCTAGGAATTTTCCGTATCTTCCGTATTTTATAACCATCATTCTTCCACATTTTTCACATGGTACATCTGAAACTTCGTCTACTAGTTCTACATGTTCAAGCTCTTTTTCTACCTTCTCTACTTGCTCTGCAAATGGTCCATAAAATGCTGCTATTGTATCTTTCCAATTTACTTTTCCTTCTGCTATATCATCAAAGTCTTCTTCTACTTTTGCAGTAAATTCTACATTTACTACATCTCCGAAGTTTTCTATTAGAAGTTTATTTACTATTTTTCCAAGCTCTGTTGGTACTAATTGTTTTTGTTCTTTTTGAATGTATCTACGCTCTAATATTGTTGATATTGTTGGTGCATATGTACTTGGTCTTCCTATTCCTTTTTCTTCTAACACTTTTACTATACTCGCTTCTGTATAACGAGCTGGTGGCTCCGTAAAACTTTGTTTTTTCTCTATTTTTTCATTTTTTAGTTTTTGATTTACTTCAAGTAGTGGTAAAATTAATTCATCATCTTCTCCATTTTCAAAGTCTTTTGTTTCAACATATAATTTCATAAATCCTTTGAATTTTATGCTTTGTCCATTTGCTTTGAAATTATAGTCATTTGCTTTAATGTTTACAGCTATTGTGTCATATTCAGCAGCTGACATTTGGCTTGCTATAAATCTGTTATATATTAAATTGTATAATTTGTATTGATCATTTGTTAAAGATGATTTTACTTTTTCTGGTGTTAAATCTATATAAGTTGGTCTTATTGCTTCGTGTGCATCTTGTGCACCATTTTTTGTTTTGTAATATCTATTTTCATAATATGCTGTTCCATATGTTGCTTCTATGTAAGTTTTTGCTGCTGCCCTTGCTTCTTCTGATATTCTTGTTGAGTCTGTTCTCATGTATGTTATTAAACCTACTACACCTTTTTCTGGAACTTTTACACCTTCGTATAATCCTTGTGCTACAGACATTGTTTTCTTTAATGGAAATCCTAATTTTCTTGAAGCTTCTTGTCCCATTGTACTTGTTGTAAATGGTGGTGCTGGATTTCTTTTCTTTTCACCTTTTTTGATATCTGTTATTATAAATTCAGCATCTTTTATATTATTTAAAATTTCATCTACTTGAGCTTTATTTTTTAGCTCTAATTTTTTGTCATTTTTTCCATAAAATTTAGCTTCAAATGTTTTTTTAGCATCTTTTGCAAGTAAATTTGCATATATGTTCCAGTATTCTTCTGCTATGAATTTTTCTATTTCTTCTTCTCTTTCTACTATTAATTTTACAACTACTGATTGCACTCTTCCTGCAGATAGACCTCTTTTTACTTTTTTCCATAATACAGGACTCATTTTGTATCCTACTATTCTATCCATTGCACGTCTTGCTTGTTGAGCATCGAATAAATTTTTATCTATAGTTCTTGGATTTTTTATTGATTCTTGTACTGCTTTTTTTGTAATTTCGTTGAAAGTTACTCTGCATAAACTTTCTGGCGAAATATTAAGTAAGTATGCCAAGTGCCAAGCTATTGCTTCTCCTTCACGGTCAGGGTCAGTTGCAAGGTACACGGTTTTTGCTGCATTTGCCTCTTTTTTTAAACTTTTTATTAAAGCTGCTTTTCCCCTTATATTTATATATTGTGGCTCAAAATTATTTTCTACATCTATTGCTAATTTTGATTTTGGTAAATCTCTTATATGTCCCATTGAAGCCATTACTTTTACGCTTCCACCGATAAATTTTGTTATTGTGCTCGCCTTTGCAGGAGATTCCACAATTATTAATTTATTTGCCATAATTTACTCCTTTTTTGTTTAATTAATTTTAGTATATATTAAATTTATTATTTGTCAAATTTTATTTCACGTTATTTTATTCTAGACTACTTTTTTTAAATTTTCAATACCTCTGTGTAAAAATTTAGCAAACAAATTATGACAAATTTTTACTATTTATTATCTTTTAGTTTGTATTAGAATATTTAGGATATTATAAAATCTTTTAGTACTATTTAGAGGCACAAAAAAAGAGTAATTTCTTACTCCTTTTACTTGTTAAAAAACTGTGCACAATTTTTTAACTTATGCATTTGTTGCATTTAATTTTTTTGATAAATTTGATTTTTTTCTAGCTGCTGTGTTTTTTGTTAAAACACCTTTTGTACAAGCTTGATCTATTTTTTTTGTTGCTTCTGAGAATAATACTTTTGTCTCTTCTGCATTGTTATTTTCTAAAGATTGTTCAAATTTTTTAACAGCTGATTTGTATCCTGATTTAATCATGTTGTTTCTTTCAGTTTTCTTTTCGATAACTAATACACGTTTTTTTGCTGATTTGATATTTGGCATTTATTGCACCTCCTCTTGCTCTCTTAGTTTTAACAAATGCTATTCTACCATAATTAAATTGATTTTGCAAGTGGTTTACCATAAATATTTAAATTAGTTCTTACTATTATGAAAACCTTGATTCTTGTTTTCATAATAGTAACTAGTAATTGCTCATAATTCTACCTGTAAGAATAGCTTATAATTGTTCGTGCGCCAAATTTTGCAAAAATTTATGTGCAATGTTTTTTTATAATACTAAACACTATGAAACTTTTTAGTTTCGCAACACAAAGTGAAGATAAATTGAGATTTTATTTTCAAAAGAAAGTATTATTAGTTAAACTTTACTCTTATATTGAACTTTCCTATTATAATACAAAAACGGAAAATTGATATTTTATTATTTATCAATTTTCCGTTTTATTTATTATTCTTCCTCAGGCGCACCAACTGGACAAACACCAGCGCAAGTTCCGCAAGATATACATACATTCTCATCTATTACATATCTTTCATCACCTTGGTGGATACATTCCATAGGACATTGTGCAGCACAAGCTCCACAAGATATACATTTTTCTGAAATTTTATATGCCATTATATTCACCACCTTTCAAATGCTTAAATTACTATATTTCGTCATTTTGATTTTTATTTTTTTGGTCTAATTTTTCTAATTTTTCTAGCTCTTGAAGCTCTTTAAAATTTTCTTTTTCTTCCTTATTAATGAAATTGTTCTTAGATTCTTTTATTATAGTTATATCTTTAACCTCAAATTTTTTATAACAAAAATCTTCGCCATCTTTAATTTTAACCTTTATTATTTCTTTTAGAATTTCTACACCTTCTACAGTTCCTTCTCCAGAAGGAGTTTTGACAATTGCTCCTACTTTTGGTAGCTTTGATAATTTTTCAGTATAAACATCTTGCTCATATTTTAAACAACACATTAAACGCCCACAATTACCTGAAATTTTTGAAGGGTTTAATGCTATGTTTTGCTCTTTTGCCATTTTAATTGAAACCGTTTCAAAGTTATCTAAAAAAGAACAACAACATAATTCTCTACCACAAACACCATTTCCGCCAATTCGTTTTACTTCATCTCTTACCCCTATTTGTCTTAATTCAATTCGTGTTTTAAAAACACTTGCTAAATCTTTTACTAAATCTCTAAAGTCTATTCTACCATCAGCTGTGAAATAAAATAAAATTTTGCTTCCATCAAATTTATATTCAACACCAATTAAATTCATATCTAATTTGTATTTTTTTATTTTTTCTTTACATATTTTTAAAGCTTCTGGCTCTTTGCTTTTATATTTTTCTAATGAATTTAAATCTTCTTGTGTTGCAATTCGTATAACTTTTTTTAATGGACTATTTATTTTTGATTCTTCTATTTCTCTTTTGGGAACTACTACATATCCAAGTTCTTCTCCCATTGCAGTTTCTACAATTACACTATCATTTTTGTTTATTTCAAAATCGCCTGGATCAAAAAAATATATTTTTCCGGGTCTTTTAAATTTTACCCCTATAATTTTTTTCATTAATTTACCTACCCCTTTATTTTCCTAATTTTATTAACATATTATCAATTGTCATATCATAATTATTACTATTGAATAATTTGTTTTTTGTATTTTGAACTAATTCCATTGCATTAATATAATAATTTTTATTTAATTTATTAGTATTGATTTTTTCAAATAATAAAACATACATATAATCTAATAATAAATAAACATCGTCTTTATTATTATAAAAAACTTCATTTTGATTTATAATATCTAATTCATTATTCGAATCAAGTAAATCTACAATTGATTTTATTTGGTTAAGAATTGATGTTTTTTCTATCACTTTTATACTTTTGCTTATACTTCCATTACATAATTTTAGCATATTTTCATCTAAATTTGTAGTGGAAAATTTTTCATTTAGAAATTTTTTTATATCTGCATCTGTTAGTTTTTGAAAATACATTTTTGTACATCTTGATTTTACAGTTGCTAAAATGTTATTTTCATTTGATGCTATTAATATTATTACAATAAATTTTTGAGGCTCTTCTAATGTTTTTAATAAGCAATTTTGTGCTTCTTTTGTCATTGAATCTGCATTATCTATTATATAAACTTTTTTTGAACTATTTATAGGTTTTTCTAAAATATTTTTTTGCATTTGCCTTATTTGATCTATTTTAATCGAATTTCCTTCAGGCTCTATATGGAAAAAATCGGGATTATTTTTAGTTTCAAATTCGATACATGATTTGCATTCTTCACATGGTTTATTATTTTTATTATTACATAAAATCATTTTTGCAAAATTCATTGCAAATAATTTTTTACCAATTCCTTCTACTCCATAAAATAAATAACTATGTAATATATTTTCATTTTTTATAGATTCATTTAATACATTTTTTATTTTATCATTACCAATTAAATTATTAAAGCTCAACTTAAAATACCTCACTATACTGATCCTAATTTATTTAGTGGCCACCATCTAAGTGCTACTTTTCCTTCTATTTTACTAGTTGGAATACATCCAAATCTTCTTGAATCTGCTGATGATGTTCTATTATCTCCAAGTACATATACATGGCCTTCTGGAACTACTATATCAGAAAATTCTCCACCTAATGACATATCTGTTTTTAGTGCTTTATTAACATATGATTCTTCTAATAGTATTCCATTTACATATACATAGCCATCTTTTATTTCTATGTGATCTCCTGGTAAGCCAATGACTCTTTTTATATAGCTTGATTTTGTAATTCCTAAGCCGTAATATGCAACTTTTTCAAAAAAACTTCTTGAATCTTCATTATATACTGCAACTGGATTAGATAAATCAGCGTTTTTTATTAAAGTTATACTAGGAGCCTCAAAAGTGATTACTTCGCCTCTTTCTGGAACTTTATCAAAATTAGTTGACCATGTGCTTAATAAAAGTTTTTCGTTTGGAAAAAAAGATGGAGCCATTGATGTACCTTTTACAGTTGTTGGCATTCCAATAAATGTTTTTAGTAAAAAAACAATAACAAAGGCAATGCAAACGCTTATTAACCATCCTACAACATTTTTAAAAAAAATTTTCATTCGTATATTTTTTATGTTCCTTTCAAATTATATTACAATATTAGTAACTTAAGAATTAAAAATACTTAAGTTACTAACATAAAAATCATATTTTACAACAATATTATAGTATAAAAGTTATTCTTTTTCAATAACTTCTCTATTTTTTACAGGTATTCTAAGAACAACCTCTGTTCCCTTACCAAATTCGCTTTTTATGTCTATACTTCCATTATTCTGTTCAATTATTTCTTTTGCAATTGCAAGTCCAAGTCCTGTACCCCCCAATTCTCTTGTTCTTGCTTTATCAACTCGGTAGAATCTTTCGAAAATTCTAGGTAAATCTTTTTCTGGAATTCCAATTCCATTATCTATAACTTTTATATATGCATCATTATAAACAAAACCTACATAAATTTTAATATTACCATTTTCTTGAGTATATTTTATACTATTTGTTAATATATTTAATATGACTCTTTCAACTCCATATTTATCAGCTTTTACGAGAGGTACATCTGCTGTTACAAAACACTCAACTTTATGTTTTTTCTTTTCAATTTCCATTTCAAGATTTTGTAAACATTTTTTTGTTAACTCACCTAAATTGATTTCTGCTTTTTCAAATCTATTTTTATTATTATCATATCGTGATAAGGTAAGTAAATCTGTAACTAACTTTGCCATACGTCTTGATTCTGATGAAATTACATTCAAAAATTGCATTTGTGTATCTTTATCATATTCGCTTTCTAAAAGAGTGTCTGCATATCCTATTATTGATGTAATAGGTGTTTTAAGCTCATGTGATACATCAGCAACAAACTCTTTTCGCATATTATCAAGTTTAACATGCTCAGTTATATCTTGAAGAAGAATTATAATACCATTTGGTATGTTTTTAGAATCTTTAAATGGTGCAAAAAAAATATTAATATATTTTTCGTTTATAAAAACTTTTTGTTCAGATGATGTAAAATCATCCAAATAAACTATTTTTTCTAAATTAACATCTAAATCAATTTTTTCAAAGATTTTATTAAACGTATTATCATCTTTATCTAATCCAAAAAAGTTAATCGCTGCCGGATTTATATATGTAACATTTCCGTCTAAATCAAAAGATATAATTCCATCAGTTATATGCAATAAAATAGCTTCAACTTGATTTTTTTGTTTATTAACAACTTTTAAGTTTTGCTTCAACTCTTCTGTCATAGATGTTATTGTTTTTGAAAATTTATCCTCTGTGTTCTTCTTTCCCTCTTCTAAGTATTTTATTTCACCAGTATTTTCATCATCAAAATGACCAGCTTTATCTACTATATTTGAAAAAGGTTTTGTTATTAATTTTAAAATATTATTTACTAATATTACTGCAAAAATTACAAATATTAGAATAGCAATTATACACGCTATACTCGATATTGTAATACCTGAATTTATCGCCTTTTGAACACCCTCTGAATTGATTTGACTTTCTATATTTTTATAATTTACAAAATTAACTATACTAATAAGCGATAATAATATCGAACCTATACCTATCATTATCGCAGTTATTTTAAATTGAATATTTTTCATAAGTTTACTCCTTAAAAAGAATTTTGAATTCTGCATATTTCTCGGTAACTTGTCTTATAAAACAAAACATTGTTAAAAAGTGGAAAAAATGTTTTTTCCACTTTAAAAAATTTTATTTTGAAGCAATATAATAACCAACACTTCTTTTAGTTATTAAAATTTTTGGAGTAGATGTATCTTGTTCAATTTTTTCTCTAATTCTTCTTACAGTTACGTCTACAGTTCTTATATCTCCATAATATTCATATCCCCATACTTTTTCTAGTAAGGTTTCTCTTGTTACAACTTGACCTGGTTGTTTTGCTAAATATTTTAGTACTTCAAATTCTCTTAATGTTAAATCTATTATTTTTCCTCTTACTTTTACTTCGAATTTATCTAAATCTAAATATAAATCACCAACAGAAATTTCGTTAGGAATATGTTCTTCTTCTTTGTTTTCAATTTCAATAATTTTGCTATAATCATTGTCATTTTTTCTTAAGTTAGCTTTTACTCTGGCAATTAATTCTCTTACACTAAATGGTTTAGTGATATAATCGTCTGCGCCAAGCTCTAATCCTAATATTTTGTCAATTTCTTCATCTTTTGCAGATAACATTATAATTGGTATATTGTAATTATGTCTTATTCTTTGACATACAGTTAAGCCATCCATTTTTGGTAACATTATATCTAATAAGACTAAATCTGGTCTTTTTTCACTAACAATTTTTATAGCTTCTTCGCCATCATTTGCTTCTAATGTGTTATAGCCCTCTTTTTTTAAATTATATACTAATATATCTACAATTGGCTTTTCATCATCAACTACTAAAACTGTTTTTTTGCTTTTTTCTTTTATTAACTTTTCTCTTATCTTTTCTTTGCTATTTTCTTCGCTATTTTCCAATGAAAGCCCTCCCCTTCTATATAATTTAACTACTAATATTTATATCATAATAAATAATTTAATACAAGTTTTTTAGGAATTTTTTTGAGGTGGGATTTGGGGACGGTTCTCTTTTCCCATTTTTGGAATTTGGGACAGTCTTAAAATTTTTTCACGTCCACAATGTGCACTGTCCCCAATTCCAAAAAATGGGAAAAGAGAACCGTCCCCAAATCCCAGCCCCCAAAATTCCCTCTAAAACTTTTACATTATTATTTCTATCTCATTTACTAACCTATTATCCTCTAATTTAATTATTTTATCACTAATTTCATTACCATTAAAATAAAACTTATCTACTCCACTACATTTTCTATTTGGATTTTTTACCTTTATATTATAAATACTTTCTCCAAATTTGTATCTTATTTCATATTCACTCCAATCACTTGATATACAAGGGTTCATACTTAGCATACCATTTTCAATTTTTAATCCCAATATATATTTTATAGCACATATATAATACCAGCTGGCAGATCCTGTATACCAAGTCCATCCTCCTGAACCAGCTAAATTGCTGGCTCCGTATACATCTGCTGCAATAACATATGGCTCTACTTTATATTTGTTTGATAATTCTTTTGTTTTTGAATGTTCTATTGGATTTATCATTTTATATAAATCAACTGCTTTATCACCAAATCCTAATATAGATTCTGCAATTATTGTCCAAATGGCAGCATGTGTGTATTGCCCACCATTTTCTCTTGTCCCAGGTAAATATGCTTTTATATATCCTGGATTCAAATTACTGTTTTCAAAAGGCGGATCTAATAATTTTATAATTCCATTATTTCTATCAATTAGATGATTTTCTAAACTTTCCATTGCAATATATTTTTTATCATTATCTCCTGCATTTGATATTACAGCCCAACTTTGGGCAATGCTATCTATTCTACATTCTTGATTATGAATTGTTCCTAAAACATTTCCATCATCACAATAAGCTCTTTTATACCATCTTCCATCCCAAGCCTCGGTATTTAGTGCTTTCTTTAATTTTTCTGATACTTCCATAAAATAGACTTTATTTTCTTCATCTTTTTTATAATCACATAAATTTATAAATTTATTGAATACATCATATAAGAAAAATCCAAGCCACACACTTTCGCCATTTCCTTTGTTTCCAACTGTACTAAATCCGTCATTCCAATCTCCAGATCCTATTTTTGGTAATCCATGCTCTCCAAAATTGCAAGATTTTTTTATTGCTCTAATACAATGATTGTATATATCTTCTTTTATTTCAGATGCATTATATAAATCGTATCTTTCATCTACTCCGTTTTCTAGTAAATCACCAGTTAAATAATTTGTTTCTATATCTAAAATTGAATAATCATTTGTAAATTCTATATAATCTGCTGTAACATATGGAAGCCATAATAAATCATCTGAAAACCTAGTTCTTATTCCTCTTTTGGTTTCTTCATGCCACCAGTGTAGAACATCTCCTTCTATAAATTGATGTTCACTATGCTTAATTATTTGATTTTTAGTAAATTCAGAATCAATATATTTTAAACACATTACATCTTGAAGCTGATCTCTAAATCCAAATGCCCCACCAGATTGATAGTATCCTGTTCTTCCTAAAAGTCTACTACATAAAGTTTGATACATTAACCATCCATTTACCATTATATTCATTGACTCATTTGGAGTTTTTACAACAAGTTTATTAATTAAATTCCCCCAGTATCTTCTAACAATATCATATTCACGATAACAACTATCTATTTTGCTATATTTATATGCCATATTTTTGCAATCAATTATACTATCCTCTGCACCTATTACTAATGCAATGTCCTTATGCTCTAAGGTTTCTAAATCTATTTCTATATTTAAAGCTATTATATTATCACAATTTAATGAATTAATATTTGAGAATTTTGAAATTTTAACACCATCTGGATTAGATAAATTTCCATCTCCAAAAAATTCTTTTTTACTTCCAGTATATGATTTTATTTGCTCACTTGAAGAAATATAAACATAATTTTTAAAATCATTATTTATAATATTTCTTGCAATTATTGTATTACTTTTTGAATCAAATTTTAAATCTATATATCCATTATTTATTAAATCATCTTCTCCTAAAACCATTTTAGTATAATATACTAATTTCACTTTTCTTTTTTGTGGTAAAAGATTTTTTAAATGAATTAAATTTACTTTTACAGAATCATCTTTTGGTATAAACACCTCTACTTCTTGATCTATATTATTATTTGAGTGTATATATTTTGCATAACCTAACCCATATTTTATATAATATTCATTATTATCTGGCATAGGACTTGCAGAAATAGACCAACTATTTTTGTTTTCTAAATCTTGCAAATAAATTACTTCTGATTGAGAATCTTGTACTGGGTCATTGCTCCATGAAGTTATTCTATTTAATCTTGAATTTTTATACCAAGTATATCCTCCCATTCCATCAGTTAGTACGGTCCCAAATTTTTTATTTGCTAAAATATGGCTCCATGCTAATGGCAATTTCTCATTTTTATTAACATTTATAATATATTCTTTTCCATCATTAGAAAATCCGCCATATTCATTAAAATATTTTAAACCTTCGAAATTAATCTTATTATTTGAATTATTATTTGCTGATATTATGTTGTCAGAGTAATTATTTTTCTTTTGATATTTAATATTTTTTAAAGTTTTACTATATTCATAATCATATTCATCAAGCTGTAATCCTATTTTTCCATAACTTCCGAGTAACATTAAATTAGCTCTTATTTTTAATAATTCTTTATCTTGTTTACTAATATTATTTAAAACAAATATTTTTCCATTTGAATTTATATTTAATAAATTGTGATTTCCTATGATTTCACTAATGGCATCTTTTACATAATTTTCATAAGATTCTTTTTCTTCGTTAATAATTACTAAATCTACAGGCATATTTTGTATTTTATAATATTCAAATGCTTTTACTAAATTTTCTACAATTTCAATTTCTGCAATATCTTTTACAGTTGCTAATAATATTAAATTATCACCAGAAATTCCAAATTTCCATAGTTCAGATGTTTTATAAATCATGTTTTCATCTATTTTTAAATCTTTGTTTCCACATTTTATTAGCATATGTGATAAAATTCTTTGATATAAACTTACATCTTTCCCATGAATTCCCAAATATTGTATTTTAGCTTCAATTTGTGCTCTAGATAAATTTATTGCTCTTTCTATATTTTCACAATTCATATATTTTTTTACATTTTGAATAACTTCTTCTTTATTTTCTGAAGCACTAATTATTAAACTCAAACTACTATTTTTATTTGATTTTACTTCTATTGAGCTTCTATATGCAATTATGGGATTAGTAGTACTTTCAACTTTTTTGCTAAATGGTTTAGAATTTTTTATTAAATTTGGAATTCCAAAATTCTGCCTTCCATATAAATTTTTTCTATCTAATTCATATTCCATCTCTCCTGTTATTGAATCTTCAGAATATAATCCTACTGCTAAATATAAGTCATTTTCGCTGTCATCCCTAAATTTCCTTTTTGCAATAATAATTCCATCTTGTATTTCAAATGATAAAAATAAGTTATTGAATGCTTTATGCGCATGGTCTTGTGAAGCACTTGATATTACTGGTTCTATGATGCTAGATACTTCTAATATTTCATCTTCATTTCCAATATTTTTTAAATCTATTTTTCTAATTTCTACTGGATCCTCTGGTGCAATTACTACAGATACAGTAGTTTTTATATTTTCATCAACTCTTGAAAACTTGCTTTTGTCTGGGAAAAAACTTGTGGTATATTTTTCTGATTTATCTAAATAATTTAAATTTGCAGAAGACCATATTTTTTTAGATTTAATATTTTTTATAAAGAAATAAATTCCTTGGTTATTATCATCTGTTTCTTTATATCTATTTATTATTTTATTTTTATATTTACTATATCCATTTCCATTTTTATCTATTAAAATACTATAATCATTATTTGATATTAAATTAAATTCATTAATATCTTCATTTTTCTTATCAAAAATACGCTCTGCATAATAATCATAATCAATATATTTAATTTTTTCTACTTTTTCTTTTTTCTCTTTAGTAATTATAACATTATCTGGCATACGTTCTTGTAATAATATATCAACTGCCTCAATTTCTGGATTTTCGAAAAATCTATCTTGAAAAATATTATTTTTTACCAAATTATCTATTGAAAGAAGTATTAAACCTTGATGATGTGCCATATAAGTTTTTACAACCGAAAAGTTTTTTCCTTTTTCAACTCTGCTAGGTGTATAATCAATAGATTCATAAAATCCATATTTATCATACATACCACTTTCTTGTAGTACTTTGAGGTTTTTTATTACTTGTGTAGGAATATCATTTATAGCAAGTATTGTTCCATATGATGATACAACCATTTCATCTGCTAGTCCTCTTTTTAGCCCAAGCCATGGAATTCCAAAAGCTTTATACTGATAATTTCCATTAAAATCTTTTAAATTGAATGCAGATTCTGATATTCCCCATGTTATTCCTAATTTTTTTGCATATTCAATTTGACTCATTATTAAAAATTTACAAGATTCGTCTAATAAACTATTTGGATATCTTTTAATATTTATTGATGGCATTAAATACTCAAAAGCTGTTCCAGACCAAGATATTAGACCTTTATATTTATTTAATATAGTAAGTGTTCTACTTAAATTTTTCCAATGTTTTGCGGAAACATCTTTTTTTGCAATAGCTACTAAACTAGTTTGTCTTGCTTCAGATGCTAGTAAATCATAATAAGAATCTGTCATTTTATTATCTTCAATATTGTATCCTATAGAAAATAATCCATTTTTTTCGTCAAATAATTTTGAAAAATCTGTATTATTTATTATATTATCAACTGAATTTATAAGCGGTTTAAATTTTTCATCATTATCATTTTCTTTTATTAAAAATTGTTTTAAAACATATAAATATCCCACAAAATTTCCACTATCCACGGATGAAATATATCTAGGAATTAGTGG
Source organism: Clostridia bacterium (assembly GCA_017625035.1). Lineage (GTDB taxonomy): Bacteria > Bacillota > Clostridia > TANB77 > CAG-508 > CAG-492. The sequence goes on along the minus strand of JAGALX010000027.1, from coordinate 58,577 downwards.
CTCTAAAGTTTTGGTATTATACCAATTATATAAATGCCCATTCCATTTTTGTAATTTTTCAATAGTTCGTATCATTTTTTCTAATAAATTAATAGTATTTTCTTTATCTTCATATCCTAAATCATAACTTGCAACAACACTTAACAAACCTAAACCAATATTGGTAGATGATGTTCTAAATACAACTTTTTGTTTTCTATTTTCTTGATAATTATCTGGTGGTAAAAAATTTCCTTCTTCTGTTATAGTTTCTTTAAAAAATTTCCAAGTTCTACTACCTACTTCTAAAATATATTTTTGATCTTCCTTATTTAATTCTTCATATTTATTTTTTTCGGTAATTGGTTTACTTATATAATTCATTATAATAGGAGATATTAGCCACAAAATTCCTATTAACATATATAAAATATTATTTATATACCAGCCCCCTGTAAAAATACCAGCCCCTAAAATTATGTTTGGAACCATATTTAAATAATATGGAAGTACTCCACTTTTTGATAACTTTTCAGCCTCTTCTGCCGTTGTCCATTCTAATAAGTGCTTTTTAGATTTAATAATTCGATATAAAGATTTTACTCCAGCACTTATTGATAAAAATGCTTTATCTGGTATAAGTGAAATATCAATTATAATTTTTAATATTATAGCACCTATTCCATTTATTTCTTTCGAATATTTTTTTTGATTAAACTCACCATTCTTTTTATATAAAACCTTATTTATAAAATCTAAAATATATGGAATTATTATTGAAACTATAGCTAAAGTTGTAACTGTTTTACTTTGTATTAATAAATTTACAAATAATAATAAAACCACACAAATTTCAGAAAGACTTCTATTTATATTATCAATAATTTTATATTTAGATAATATATTTAATCTATCTTTTAAAATCCATGATAAAATTTGATAATCTCCTCTTATCCATCTATGAAGTCTAGTTTTATATGCATTATATGAAGATGGATATCCATCCATTAAAACAATATCTGATGCTAAACCACATCTTACATAACATCCTTCTAGTAAGTCATGGCTTAATACTGTATTTTCTGGTATTTCGCCTTTTAATACTTCTGAAAAAATTTGCAAATCATATATTCCTTTTCCTGTAAATATTCCTTCTGCAAAATTATCATAATAAAAGTCTGAAATAGCATTTGTATATGAATCCGTTCCAGCTAAACCAGAAAATATTTTTGTAAAAATGCTTTTTCTTGCTTCTAATAATCCTATTCCAACTCTAGGTTGCATAATTCCATATCCATCTATAACTAGTGTTTTATTTTCGTTTAAAACAGGTCTGTTTAATATATGAGCCATTGCTCCTATTAGCTCTAATCCTGTATTTAAAACTAAATTTGTATCAGAATCTAGAGTTATAATATATTTTATATTTGGTATTTTTTTATTTTCTGTTTTGGCAGTTTCAAAAGTATTAGCTGCAAAACAATTATTTGAATTGCCTAAAATATACTCATTGAATTGAGTTAATAAACCTCTTTTTCTTTCCCAACCTAAATAACAATTTTCTGAATTATTCCAAGTTCTTTTTCTGTATATAAAATTAAATTTTGGATACTTTTCATCTGGATATTTGTTATTTAACTTTTCACATAACTCAGTTCCAGATTTAATAACTTCATCATCAAATTCTTCATTTTCTTTTTTTGAACTGCTACAATCTCCAAGTAAAGTAAAATATATATTTTCACTTTTATTAGCCATATAAAAAACTTCTAATTTTTTCATAATTTCTTCTACTTTTTCTTTGTTTTTAACAATAGTTGGTATAACAACCATAGTAGAATATTCCTCAGGTATTCCATTATAAAAATCTAATTTTGGAATTAATTTTGGTTTAACTATTTTTCCTGAAATATATTGAATTATTTTTATAATTATATTTTTTAAAGGAATAATTAAAAGTAAAAAAATTAAAAATGGAATAAAAAACTGATTTATTTTTATATTTAAATACCACCCAATTATGCAAGATAATATTATTGATAATATAGATATTCCCTCAATATAAAATTTAGCTTTAATTTTTTTGTTAGTACATTTATTTTTTTTATTTAATAAACAAGCATAGAGCTCATTTTTTCCATCATAAATTAAATAATATCCAACATGTGATTTTTTACTTTCTGTGCCATTTTTTTTGCATTCATTTTCAGCAAGCTCTAAGCATTTTTGTGCTATATATAATTCTGATATTTTTGTTTTTTTAGACATTTTTTCAATTACACTTCTATAATATTCTTTAGTTTTATAATCCATTTTATCATATATTTTTGCAGGATCTTGTTTTAATACTTCTTCTACACCATTAATATTATTAAATATTTCTACAAAATTCAGTCTATTTAGTGCATTTATACACATTATAGCATTTCCAACAGAAATCTTTTTTGCAGCGATATCAAAATGCTCTCTATTTATGCAATCTAAAATAGTGCTTCCCATTTTATTAACTTGCTCTTCTAAAATTTCCAAATAACTATATGCTTTTTTTCCATATTTTTTTAATCTATATGACATATATTCTATAAAAGGATATTTAGATTCTACACTTTCCTCTATTTTTAAATTATAAACTGCAGGTGCCTTAAAAACTGGATTATTGTTGAATTCTACTAATCTTGATACTATATTTTCAACTTTACGTTTTTGCATTTGTGATAAATATATTTTTTCGCAAATAATTCTTATTTTTTCTATTAAAGAAATTTGAAGGAAAGTTCCAATACTCCATAGCTCTTCCATGCTTAAAGTTTTTTTATTTTGATATGCTCGCAAATATTGCTCCAAATTTTCACCATTAATTTTTCCATCTGTATATGAAATAATTTCTTTTGCTAAAACATATACTCGTGCAAATCCTTTATTTGGCCCGTTTGCAATTCCAACAAAATTAACATATTTTTTTATGTTTAAATCTTTTATTATCATTTTGGCATTTTTTTCTATTATATAAAAATTATCTAAAATCCACTCTCCAGCAGGATGTATTGGTATTTTATTTTTTAAATCTTCATTCAAAAAATTATATACATCTGATATAAACTTTAAATTTTCCTTAACTCTGGGAATTGGATATGTTATTTTATCTGATTTTGATTTTAAAATTTGATCAGCGGCTAATTTTTGTAGATAATTTTCTAATTGATAACTATCTAAAAGAGCGCCACCAATTTTTAAAATTTTGTATTTACTTTTCAAAAAATTCCACTCCTTGTAAATATGTTTTCACATATTTTCTCCAATAGTGGAAATTTATATACTTTTTTATTGAAAATTTTTGTATAATCTTAAATTTTATATTAATTTTTTAAAGTTTCTTCTTGAATATAAAATTCTTGTTATTTCCATGGTATTGTTTCTCAAAATATAAAACACCACATAATTTTTTATATAAATTCTGTAATATGTATTGCTTCTATTTCTGGATATTTGTTTCTTAAATCTGATACTGGTCTAATATTAATCATAATTTCATCACTCCTTCGATATTTTATTATAATTTTATCATTATTTTATCCGTATTTTAACAATTTTAAAAAATACAGAATATCTCTTTTTTTTAGAAATACTCTGTACTATAAATTTTTAATGTTATTATAAAATTATTTTAATTAATTGGTATTTTTCATCTAAATAATTCATTTTATATTATCATTATAAACCAAAACTCACACCTAATGCATTGTTTATTTTTAGCATAACCTTCTCATCATCAACATGACCTATTTTTTCTTTTAATCTACTTTTATCAATTGTTCTAATTTGTTCAGCAAGTACTATTGAATCTGCTTTCAATCCATTTTCTTTAGAATTTATTTCAATATGTGTTGGTAATTTATTTTTACCTCTTTGAGAAGTTATTGCTGCTGCTATAACTGTCGGACTGTGCATATTTCCTATATCATTTTGTATTATTAATACAGGTCTAATTCCTCCTTGTTCAGAACCTACAACAGGACTTAAATCTGCATAAAACATATCGCCTCTTTTAATTACCATATAATTCACTCCCAATATTTCAATATTAAAGTGCTCATATATTTCTATTCGTATATAGATAGAGTTTGTTATCAAATTGTTTTTTATTTAACTTTTTATTAGTAAAAAAATTATTTTTCATTTATTTTATCTGTCATTTTTTCTTATCTTTTATTCAATATGTTATATTTTTTTACTTATTTAACTCTATCTCTTTATATAATATGTAAATTACATCTTTTTTGTTATCATCTTGTACTATCATTTTTTTAGGTTTTCCAGTCCCTTTCTCCAAATATAACTTTCTATTTGCAAGATATTTATTACTATTCAAATTAAGTTCTATTACTACATATTCATTTTCTTCATACATACTTACATTTTCTAAATTGTTTTTGCAATTTTCTGCAAAAGAATTTAGCCATAATACGTTATCTGATAAATATTGATAATTATTATATATTTTACTTAAATTTAATTTTGAATTACTAATTTCTACATTTCCATCCTTATAACAAATTTCTACACCTTCAATATTTTCAGGTTTTAGAACAGTTTGTTTTTCCATATTTCCAGAAACATATTCTTGTTTTAATACATATTTATTAGTATTTTTGTTACTATTAATTGTTACTTCAATTTCGGCAGTATACGAATTAATATTTAAAATATAATCTTTAACTTCATCAGCACTTTTGTTACTTTCATTATTACCAAAATTAATTTTTTTATAATTAAATTTTATAAAAAAAATAATAATCATAAAAATAATAACTATTGCACTAATACAAATTATTTTTTTGTTCATGCACACACTCCCTTTACATTTTTATTAATTGAAATTGCCAAAAGGGAACAACATTTTCTTATGCAGTTGGGGCGAATATCAAATAATATACATTTTCCCCACTGATACCTTGATTTTGCTTCTTTCTTGGTAACATTCCTCAAATATGACTTTGTTTCCCTTTTTGCATCAAAAAAAGAATAGATAAAAATCTATTCTTCTAATTTATATTCATGTCATATTAAAGTATTCAGTTAAAGTTTTCACCAACTCATCCTTATCAGTAATTTGATTAACTTTATCTCTAATTTTACTTGCATCCTTAGAATTTTTAATATACCAACTAATATGCTTTCTCATTTCCATCAAAGCCACATGGTCACCTTTATCATTAATAGCTAAATTCAGATGTTCTAGTATTAAGCTTAATTTTTCTGCATTAGAAATAGAAAATTCTTCATTTTGCATACCATAAATAATCTGTTTAAAGATCCAAGGATTTCCTAAAGATGCTCTTCCAATCATTATTCCATCTACACCTGTTGTTTCAAACATTTTTTTTGCATCTTCAACATTTTTTACATCCCCATTTCCAATTACTGGAATATTTACACTATCTTTTACTTTTTTTATAATATCCCAATCGGCTTGCCCAGAATAAAATTCAGCTCTTGTTCTACCATGGATAGTTATTGCAGAAGCTCCTGCATTTTCGGCTATTTTAGCCATTTTTATTGCTACTATGTTATCATTATCCCAGCCTTTTCTGAATTTAACAGTTACAGGAACAGATGAACTTTTTACAACTTCTTCTATTATTTCTTTTGCTTTAGGTAAATCTAATAATAGTTTACTTCCATCTCCATTTTTTACAACTTTTGGTGCCGGACAACCCATGTTTATATCAACAATATCTGCATATTTTGAAACATATTGTGCTGCATATTTCATAGACTCTACATCACTTCCAAATATTTGTACAGCAATTGGTCTTTGTTCGCCAGACATATTTAATAATTGTTTAGTTTTTGAATCATCATAAAATAAACCTTTACCGCTTATCATTTCTGTACAAACTAGTCCGGGACCAAATTTTTCACATATAATTCTGAAAGCTCTATCTGTAATTCCTGCCATAGGTGCTAAAAGTATATTATTATTTAATTTAACATTTCCAATATTTAATTCTTTAATAAACATATATATCCTCTATTACTATATTATTTAACTAAAACTAATCCGACATTTATCTTTAAATCGAACCCGTAAGATACGGATTTTTATATATGAATGTGTGTTTTTCTGCTTCATTTTAATAAACCACATTACTTACTCAGCAAACATTGTTTTATTTCTTCTTCCACTAATATTTAACAATAACCCTATTAAAATACAATTTGTAAGCAATGAACTTCCACCATAACTTACAAAAGGTAATGGAACTCCTGTAATAGGAAGTAATCCCATAGTCATTCCGATATTTTCTACCATATGAAATAAAAATATTCCTGCTATACCAGATGCAATATATGAACCTAGGTCATCTTTAGCCGTTTTTGCTATATGCAAAGCTTTTGTTATTAGAACAATATATAAAATTATAATACATGCTGCTACTATAAATCCCATTTCTTCCCCAACTGCAGAATATATAAAATCTGTTGTTTGAGGATATAAATACCCAAGTTGTGTTTGACTACCATTTTTTATTCCCATGCCTAGCATTTTTCCAGATCCGATTGCTAGTTTTGATTGTAACACATTATACCCAGATCCTCTTGGGTCTAGATTTGGATTTAAAAATACATCAATTCTTGTTTTAGCATGACTTGGTAATACGAAAAAATATAATAATGGTAGTGCAATTATTGTTAGTACTATAGCTGTAATTATATATTTTTTGTTTATACCTGATGTAATTAAAATAATTGCTGTAGCTACACAAAATGCAATAGCAGTTCCATAATCTGGTTGCTTAACAATTAATAAAACTGGTATTATAACTACAAGTAAACATTTTAATAACTGGATTGGTCTACTTATTTGCTCTTTTTCATTTTTTTGCACTTTTACAATCGCCAAAGAAAGACTTAATATTACACATATTTTTGCAAATTCTGAAGGTTGAAAAGATATAGATCCAATATTGTACCAACTAGTTGCACCATTTATTGGATCTGTGAATAATACACCTATTAATAATAGGAACATAATTATATATAATATTGGTGAGATTTTTGCAATAATATTGTAATCTATTGTTATTATTGCTATGGTTATTGGTATACTTATTGAAAACCACAATAATTGTTTTTTTAGCTCTGTATACCCGGAACTTTCAGTAACAGAATATAATTCAATACATCCTATTATAGTTAATAGAATTACACAAACTACTACTGACCATTCCATATTTTTAAGGATTTTATTTTTCATAATAACCTAACCTCATTTTTTAGAAGTTGTTTTTTTAGTTGTTTTTGCTGTTGATGTTTTTGTAGCTGCAGCTGAATTTAAAGTCTTTTTTGTTGCAGATTTTTTAGTTGCAGCTTTTTTTGTTTCTTCTGGTGATAATTTTTTTACAACTTTTTTTATTTCTTTATTTTCATCTTTTTTTATTTTATCATTTTCCTCAGTTTTAATTTGTTTTATTTCTGTTTTTACTTTATTACTTGAAATTTCTTTTGTATCTACATTTTTTTCGGTATTATTTTTACCAGGAATTTCATTTTCATTCTTATAATTATTGTTTTTTAGATTTATTTTTTTCTTTTCGCCTATTTTTTCATTTTTTATACTCACAATAGGAATATTAGCATATAATGCTGGTGCTCCATTTGTTCCATCTTCGTTTATTTGATTTGTTAATCTAACATCTATTTCAGGTTCATCTACATCTACGTATTTTTTAATTACATCAATTATTTCTTGTTTCATCATATCTAAAAAATCTACAGATACATTTGCTCTATCTTGCATTAATACTAAATGTAATCTTTCTTTAGCAGCATTTTTTGAATTTGATTGTACATCTTCTTTTTTTCCTTGCTTTTTAAAAAAGCGTTTTATACCCTCTAACATTTTAACCTCCACTTTTGTACTTTTTATATTAGAATTTTAGATTAACCTATTTTTTTCTAAAAACGTTTAATAATTTAGAAACCACACTTTCATTCCTTCCAGGGATAGTAATTTCGATATTTTCGCCCAATATTCTTTGTGCAATTTCCATATATCCTCTTCCTGAAGGTGCTTTTTTATTTGAAACAGCTGGCTCTCCTTTATTAGTTTGAGTTATTATATATTCGTCATCTGGAATTACGCCTATTAAATCGATAGATAGTAATTCTACAATGTCTTCAACATCCATCATTTCGCCTTTTTTTATCATATTTGGTCTTATTCTATTGATAATTAGCTCTGGATTTTTTATGTGTGATTCTGCTAATAATCCTATTATTCTATCAGCATCTCTTATTGCAGAAATTTCTGCTGTTGTTACAACTAATGCTCTATCTGCTCCAGCTATTGCATTTTTAAAACCTTGCTCTATTCCTGCTGGACAATCTATTAAAATATAGTCAAATTCGGATTTTAACTTACTTGTTAATTCTTTCATTTGTTCTTCATTTATGGCACTTTTATCTCTTGTTTGTGCGGCTGGTAATAAAAATAGTTCATTGAAACGCTTGTCTTTTATTAATGCTTGTCTTAGTTTGCATTTTTCTTCTACAACATCTACTATGTCATATACAATTCTGTTTTCAAGCCCCATTACAACATCTAAATTTCTTAGTCCAATATCAGTGTCTACTAGTGCAACTTTTTTACCTGTTAAAGCTAGTGCAGACCCTAAATTAGCTGTTGTTGTTGTTTTACCTACGCCACCTTTTCCTGATGTTACAACTATAACTTCTCCCATAAATTTCTTTCCCCCTTATGCACATTGGGGACGGGAAAATGTGCATAAACCATTACACTTTTTTATAAGTCACATATTTTCCCTAATGTGCAAAACAAAAATACTTCTGATATCATATATGATTTTAGGCGAAAAGTCAATGGTATTGGCAAAATTTAGGGGCACAAGGTTTCCAACTGTGCAAGGCTTTTGGTAAGCTATAAAAACCTTTAAACCAATTGGTCAAAACTGCTTGACATCCCCTCTCTTAAGGAATATACTAATCATATTAAAGTTCAAGGAGGTAAAATTTTTTATGAACGATTTAATTGAAATCAGATGGCATGGACGTGGTGGTCAAGGTGCAAAAACTGCTTGTTTACTTTTAGCAGATGCAGCTTTTAACACAGGAAAATACATTCAAGGTTTTCCAGAATATGGTCCAGAAAGAATGGGTGCACCAATTACAGCATATAACCGTATTAGTAACACACCAATAACAGTGCATAGTAATATTTATAATCCAGATTTTGTTGTTGTTGTTGATGATACTTTACTAGATAGTGTTGATGTAACAGCAGGACTTAAAGAATCAGGTGCTATTGTTATTAATACAACCAAAGATATAAATGTTTTAAAAGACAAATTAAATGGATATAATGGTAGTGTTTATACTATAGATGCAAGATCTATTTCTATAGAAGCATTAGGAAAATATTTTCCAAATACTCCAATGCTTGCTGCTATTGTTAAAGTTAGTGAAGTTATGTCTGATGAAGCTTTCTTAAATGATATGGAAGGTTCATTTAAACATAAATTTGCTAAAAAACCTGAAGTTATTGAAGGAAATATGAAAGCTTTAAAATTAACTTTAGAGCAAGTGAAAAAAGTTCAATAGTTTTATGCACATTGGGGACGCAATGTGCAACGTCCCTAATGTGCATAGTTTCAAAAAATTATCGGAATATGAGGCTGTCCCTTTTTCCCAAAAATGGGAAAACAGAACCGTCCCCTTTTCCCAAAGAAAGGATTGATAAAAAATGGCTGAAATAAATAAAAATACCCCAGCAAGTGAATTAACTATTGGTGGAAATATCTATACAGCTGGTAATGCTAAAGAATTTAAAACTGGTGATTGGCGTTCTTTAAAGCCTGTTTTTCTTAGTGAAAAATGCAAACAATGTGGACTATGTTTCCCTGTTTGCCCAGATGATGCAATTCCAGTAAATTGTGAAGGAAAAAGAGAAGATTTTGATTACGATTACTGCAAAGGATGTGGTGTATGTGCAAAAGTATGTCCATTTGGTGCAATCGAAATGAGAGAGGAAGGTGAAAAATAATGGGAATTAGAGAGCGTTTAAGTGGTAATGAAGCTATTGCAATAGCTATGAAACAAATTAATCCAGATGTTGTTGCTGCATTCCCTATTACACCATCAACAGAAATACCACAATATTTTTCAACATTTGTAAGTAATGGAACTGTTGATACAGAATTTGTTGCTGTTGAAAGTGAGCATAGTGCAATGACTGCATGTATTGGTGCTCAAGCTGCAGGAGCTAGAGCTATGACTGCAACATCTGCAAATGGTTTATCACTTATGTGGGAAATGATTTATATAGCGTCAAGCTTACGTTTACCAATAGTTATGTCACTTGTAAACCGTGCAGTATCTGGGCCATTAAACATACACAATGATCATTCAGATGCAATGGGTGTTCGTGACGCTGGATGGATAATGTTATTTAGCGAAAACAACCAAGAAGCATATGATAATATGGTAATGGCTCACAGAATAGCAGAACATAAAGATGTACAATTACCTATTATGATTTGCCAAGATGGATTTATAACATCACACTCAATCGAAAATATTGAATTAATTGAAGATGATAAAGTAAAAGCATTTGTTGGAACATATAAACCAGAACATTATTTATTAAATAAAAAAGAGCCTATGGCTGTTGGACCTTTAGATTTACAAGCATTCTTATTTGAACATAAATACCAACAAGCAGAAGCAATGAAAAATGCTAAAAAAGTAATTGCTGATGTTTCAGCTGACTTTGAAAAAATGACAGGTAGAAAATATTCATTCTTCGAAGAATATAAAATGGAAGATGCAGAACATGTAATTGTTTGTATGAACTCAACAGCAGGAACTGCAAAATACACAGTTGATAAACTAAGATCTGAAGGTGTAAAAGCAGGACTTCTAAAGGTTCGTATGTTTAGACCATTCCCAGCTGAAGAAATTGCTAAAGCTTTATCAAAAGAAAATATAAAATCAATTGCAGTATTAGATAAAGCAGATTCATTAAACGCTGCTGGTGGTGCATTATTTGAAGATATAACATCTGCGATGTATGTAAATAAAAAATCAGTTCCAGTTGTAAACTATATTTACGGAATTGGTGGTAGAGATACAACATCAGAAAATATTGAAACTGTATTTGCAGATTTACAAAAAATTAATAAAGAAGATAAAGTAGAAAATCCTTATAGATATTTAGGATTAAGAAAGGAGTAATTGAAAATGGCATATAATTTAAAAGAAGTAATTACTACAAAACCATCTAGATTCACAGCAGGACATAGAATGTGTGCAGGTTGTGGTGCTCCTGCTACTGCAAGAATGATTTTAAGGGCTTTAAAACCAGAAGATCATGCAGTTATTTCATGTGCAACAGGATGTATGGAAGTTTCAACTTTTATGTACCCATATTCATCATGGACAGATTCTTTTATACACACAGCATTTGAATGCGCTTCTGCAAATACTTCAGGAGCAGAAGCTGCTTATAAATCACTAAAAAAACAAGGAAAATTACCAGAAGATTTTACTACTAAATTCATAACATTTGGTGGAGATGGTGGAACTTATGATATAGGAATTCAAAGTTTATCAGGAGCAATGGAAAGAGGTCATGATATGACTTATGTTTGCTATGATAATGGTGCCTATATGAACACAGGTATTCAACGTTCATCAGCAACTCCAAAATTTGCTGATACAACAACAACCCCAGCAGGAGCTGTTGTACCAGGAAAAATGCAATCAAGAAAAGATTTAACAAAAATAATGGTTGGTCATCATTTGCCATATGTTGCTCAAACTGTTGCATTAAATAATTTCAAAGATTTATATGAAAAAGCTGAAAAAGCAATTTATACAGAAGGACCTACATTCTTAAATGTTATGGCTCCTTGCCCACGCGGTTGGGGTTATAAAACTGAAGATTTAATGCAAATTAATAAACTTGCAGTTGAAACATGCTACTGGCCATTATATGAAGTTATTGATGGTAGATATGTTATAAACTATAAACCAAAAAATAAATTACCTATTGAAGAATTTTTAAAACCTCAACGTAGATTTAAACATATGTTTAAACCAGGTAATGAGTGGATGATTAAGGAATTCCAAGAGGAAGTTGATAAGAGATGGCAAGAACTTCTTGATTTGGAGGAAATGACAAATAAGGGTTCTGAAGAATAAAAAAATGAAACTTCGATTAAAAATCGAAGTTTTATTTTTTACTAACTAATTTTTATCCATTCAATGGCCAACCAGTACGTACATTTATTACTGCTTTTCCAGCAACATCTGTACCACTTATTTTTACCGCCACATATAACTCACCATTATAAAGATATAATAAATCACATTTATCTAGTGCACAATCATCTTCTTTTGCAAGATAAGTATGATCTACAGCAGAATAAAATATATCATTACTTTTAATTAAACTGAAAATTTTATCTTGAAATTCGCTTTCTTTTATATTAGATTTTTCCAATAGCATTGCCTTTTCTACTTTTTCACCTTTTGTATTTATATTATACACTATTGCATCATCTGCATCAGATTCATTATTTACAAATATAATAATTGATACTATATCTCCATTAATAGCATAATTATAGTCAAACCCGTAACAGTATTCTTCATATAAAATGTCATAACCATTATCTAATTTACTTACAAAATTTTCAACTTTTGTTACTAATTCTTTAATTTCATTATTTATTTCATTTGCATATTCAGACTCTATATTAATTTTGGGTAATCTATATGTATAAATTTCTGTAATCCCGCTTTCATTAGTATATGTTTTTTCAACATCATACAATACTGACACTGGACCATAATCTCCTTCTATATCTAGATCATTATTTTCAACAGAATTATATTCATCATCAACATAATTTAATGAACCAATATTCTCATTGTTATTTTTTGAAACATTTACTTCGTTATTCTCTTTTTCTACCTCATCATTCAGTTTCCAAATAAAATACCCTCCAAATGCGAAAACTACAATAATTAGTATTATTAATAAAGCTATAATAATTTTACTTGATTTTGTCATAAATCATTCCCCCTTCTTTTGTTATAATTAAATTATAACATATACTTTATTTTATTGACTATTTCTTTTAATTTTTTTGCTATTTCTTTTTTATAAAAAATATTCTTTAATAGCAAATTTACTTAATTTTAGTATCTATAATTAATACGATTTAGAAATGGAAAAAGTTGAATTTATTTGTAATTTTTACTATTTTTTATTTAATAAAAAGCAAAAGTTGATTGTTATCACTGTGATAGTCACAGTACATCTCCAATTTATTATAAACTCTTAGCAGAAAAATATTTGAAAACTAAACTTCAAAAAATTTATATTTTAAAACATTTTTTATTGCGCTTCTTTTTTCTGTTTCTAACAATGGTAATTTAAAAACTTTCTATAAAATAAAAAAGAAAAACCTTGATTTAAAATTTAAAATCGAAGTTTTTCTTTTTTTATTTTTTCATTTTATTGATTTAATCCAGCTCCTGCTTCAGCATACATTTCTGCTACAGCTAATGCATCTTGCTCATTTATGTTTGATAATTCTATAGATTCGTCTGTTACATCTGCTAACTTAATTATTAACTTTTGTACTTCAGGCATAGATATATAATTATCAAATACCGTTTTAGCTCCACTAAGTTTATTTTGAGAAATATTTCCACTATATCTAGCATCAACAATTTTATTTATTTCAGTTACGTCAGAATTATCTACTTTTCCATCAAAATTAACATCACCTTTTTTGCCTATTAAAACATGTATTCTACCTATCATTTTGTCACCATCATATACAATGCAATTTTCATTACTTACATATCCTACTTGGTCATATACAGATTTAGCATTTTCATACATTCCTTTTGGAGTTAATTTTATTGTTGGAGTAAATTCTACCTCTTTATCTGTTTCAATTTCATATTTTTTTATAGTAACATTATTTAAATTTAATTCAGTATCATCAATATAATTATATGATGCACCGTCTACTACATAGTAGTATTCTATACCCGCACCTTTTAGCGCATATTTTCTCATTAGCTTTGCCACATCTTCAGTATCTAAATTCAATAAATTAGTTGTTTTATCTGTAATATCAGCTAATTTAATCATTAGTTTTTGAACTTCAGGCATAGCATTATAATTCTTTAGTACTGTTTCTTGGCATTTATCAAGGTTATCTTGTGAAATTTTTCCACTATATGTGCCATTAATTATATTAAGCATTTCAGCTATATCACTTAAATCTACATTTTTATCTAAATTAACATCACCTTGTTTTCCTACTAAGACCCTTAATGAACCAGCTTTATTATCTCCGTCATATACATCACATGTTAGATCTATATATCCAGCATTTTTATATACAAAAGAATAATCTTCATATATCTTTTTTGGACTTAACTTAATAGTTGGTGTAAAATCTTCTTCATCTTTCTTAAATGTTACTCCATCTAAATTTATCTTTTCGTCATCTATATAATTGTATGATATACCTTCTATTTTATAGATATTTCCTACTGGAAGTTCAGGTACCTTTTCCACAATGTATTGTAACAATACTACTGCATCTAATGCATTTATTCTATTAGTATTATCAGATCCATATTGATTACAATCTGCATTAGCTATTTGTTGTTCATTAAAGTCAATTACACCTGCTAATTTTTTATTTAAATATATTACGTCCTCTAGACTTACAGAACCATCTAAATTCACATCTCCCAACATTGTTCCTTGCGTAGCCCTTTCTGTTGCTTTTGCATTATTACTCATTACGCCAAAAAGCAAACATATAATTAATATTATAATGCTGGTAGAAATTTGTTTTATTTTACTCATAATATCACTCCTTATTTATGATTATTTACTTTTTTTATTTTTTAATATTACCATACTAGCAATAACTATAACTGCTAAAATAATAATACAAATAATAACTACTATATTACTTTTATTTTGTTTTTCGTTTCCGATAACTAATTCATTCGATTTTAATTCTTTACTTTCGTAATTTTCATTTACAATGCTAAGATTTGTTGCTGTTATTTTTGCACTTTCTGCATTTTTTAAAACTTTCATTTTTACAGAAAAAATTTCTCCATTTTTTGAATTCATACTATTGGAAGAAAAAGTTGCATTTTCTGCTGATATATCTGTAGTCCAATCATTTTTAGATTCTACTACACCTGATATTCCATCTTCATTTTTTACAATTTCTAAAATAGATTTATCATATTCTAGCTTTCCTGTTAATATTTGTATTCCATTATCTGCAACATTTTCGCATTTTACAGTTATTAATATTTCCTCACCTTGTTTTAAATTCTTAATATCTGATTCTAATATAATACTATTGTTTTCACTGGCTAATGTAACTTTTGCCACAAACATAACAAAAAACATTGTAATAGTAATTATTGTTGTAATTAATTTTTTCATTACTATTTTTTTCCTCCTTTGTTTTTCATTTTTTTAATAAACATTATACTAAAAATTAGCATACCTATTGAAAAAAAGCTTATGTACAATATTATGTTATCTCCAGCTTTTGGACTATTCGAATTATTGGCACCATTGTTTTCTGAAATTTCACTATTTGATGGTGTTTTTTCAGCGTTTGAATTAGATTCTTTTTCTTTATCATCGATTGTTGGTTCTTTTTTATCTTCTTCAACATCTTTATCATCTTTTTCATCTTCATCGTTTGAATCTTCTATTTCTACATTTCTTTTTGGGTACTTTATTTCTGATTCTTGATATCTTGTTTCATCATTTTTTAGTACAATACTTTCAAAATCAGCATTTTTTGAAAAATCAAATCCCATATCAAATGTATCTAGCATTGCTGGTGGAACAAACATGTATAATGTACAAAGTTCTTGTTGATTTGGAGCTTCTGTTTTTTTAGTACTTTCTTCATTATAAAGCACTAATTTATTTGTATCAAAATTAATTTCATTTTTATCGAAATAATTTCCTACAGTTGCTGCAACGATTCTTGAAGGTGCATCGAAATATGCTTTAAACTGAATTCCTTTTAATGCATCTTGGCTTGTTATTTTTATAATTACTTTATAATTGTAATTTACATTTTGTTTCTGCGTAATATCACACCAATCTATTACCCCTTCTTCTTTTGTTTTTTCAACTGTTATTGCACATTTTGTGCTAGTTTCTTCTGCTTGTGAAATATGTTGTTTATTAATTAACACATTAAACATTAATGATATAATTATAAACGCTAGTATGCTTTTAATTATAAATTTTCTGTTGTATCCTCTCACAATTTTACCTCCTCTCTTGTTTTCTTAATATTAATTGTACACAATATGTTAAATCATTGTCAATGATTTAACATAATTTTTTTTAATTTGGTAACGTAAATTCATCAACTTTCCAATTTCCGTTCTCTTTTATAAGTATAAATTGATATTCTTTTGTAGTAATTTCTTCATTGTCATTATATGTTTCTATTGAAGTATACACAATTTTATTTTCTGATATACTATCTACTTTTAATTCATTGCCTACATGGGTTATATCACTCCCTCTATCTGCCGCAACTTTATAGTAAACTCCGTTTTTTTCTTTTAATCCGTATTCATCACAAAAGTCAGCAAATGTATTTGTCGTAAAAATTTGTTTTATTTCATTTATATTTGTTACTTCATAATATGCTGTATCTGCCTCACCTATATTCTCAATTAATTCAGTACTATATTCTAGATTTTCCCAATAACAACTTATTGCTTGTTGATATTTTGTTTTTCCTATATCTAATGCTTCTTGATTTGTTAAAACTGTTTTTTTCATTATGTGAACATATCTTGCTCCTAATATTACTGCTAAAATAGTAATTGTTAATATTATCATAATTTTAGTTGATTTTGTCATGATTTTCCTCCTTATTTTGTTATAATTTTATGATACTATAGCATTTTTTTATTTTCAAAATTCTATATGCTATTTTGTACTATGATTCTACTTATATTGTTTTATATTTTACACAGCTCCATCTTTTGATTGTTTTACAATAAGTATAATAATTGCAATTATAACAACTGATATAACTGCCATACAAATTATAATTATTCCTGTATTTTTTGAAGAAGGTGTATTAGATTTTGTTTTTTCTGAAATTGCTAATTTTTGTTCATTTATTTCATCATTTGTTGTAAAACTGTCATCTACATTTAATAACTCATCTTCTGAATAAAATGTATAATTATTATATTCTGCATCTACTAATTTATTTTCTGAATCTAATAAGAAATCATGGTTTTCATTTTGTGTTTTTGTATTATTAAAAATTGTATTTCCATTTTGGTTAGTGTTTGTATTAGTTATTGGTTTTGTTTGAATTTCTGTTCTAGTTTCAACATTAGTATTATTGTTTTTTTGCTTACTTTGTTGTTTTGGAGTTTCTATTTTAGTTTCAACATTAGTATTGTTATTTTTGAATTCTTTTTCTTTATCGGTATTATTTGTTATAGTTATTCCTTCTTTATTCTCTGTATTAGCGTCAATCGTTAAATCCTTTTCATTATCTTTTGATGTATCTTCATTTTCTTCAACATCCCACCAACATTCTACAATATAGTTTTCACCATTAAATTCATATTCTACAGTTAATCTTGTTCTTCCCTCTGAAAGATAGTTTAAATAAATTCTGTTATGTTCTTTTGTTACTTTTACCACATTTTCATTAGATGAATATACTTTCAAATAATTTACATTTATGCTTATTGGTGGATTTTTTTCTACCCATTCACCAATGCTTTCATCGTAAACTTGCTCCCAATCATATGGCCACATTTTTAAAAATTCCGTTACATCTCTTTTTTCTCCGCTCTTTTGCACTTTTAACGAATTAAACTTATACGGATTTGTTATACTAAAGAAATATTCACTGTTTGTCGTATCTGAATCCATTGCATATGGTACTGAATCTTCATCCTCATACTTATATGCAAAAACACTTCCATTACATAAAACTAATAGTACAACTCCTACTAATATGCCCCAACAAATTTTTTTAATCTTCATAAAAATCCCTCCATTTTATTTTTCATATTCTTTTATTTTTAATGCTCTTTTGGTTGTTATAGTTCTTTATTGAAATACTGTAATTAACTTTCTTATTATGAATACGATTTAAGGATGGAAAAAGTTGAAAATTTTTTTAAATTTTTTATTTTTTACAAAAAAATAACCCAAATTGTCTAATATTTATAGTTCAATTTGGGTTTTATAAAGATTATTTATTGTTTTTTTTATATTTTTTATTCTCATGTTATATACACTAGAACCATTTTCAATTAACATTTGATTTAATTAGTTGTTTATTGAAAAGTATGTTTCAATTAATTGGTTCATCATATCACCAAATCCTTCAGCGTATTCAGAATACCCGTATTCATCTACTGGATATACTATATCAATTATATATGTTCCATTGTTTGCTTTGACAAATATTCCATCTCTTGCTTCTGTAGCTTCATATCCATTAATAGTAGTGCTTCGACTATTAGTAAAATTAGAAATCGCTTCACTATATGGAGTTGAAATGTATTTGACAGTAACATAGGCTTCTGGATTGTCTGTATATCCGTATATATCCATATTTTCAACTTTTTTCACGGTCATATCAGAATCATATCTCATAGAATATCCTAATGAACTAATATACTTTGATGTTGTAACTGGACACACCATGCCTTCTAGGTTTACGTTTACTTGTCTTGTATCTATAGAAATATCTACTGCTTGTGTGTTACTTGTATTGTTGCTGCTAGAATTGTTTGTATTTTGATTTTGTTGTTGAGATTGGTTTGATGAATTATTATTTACAGATGTATTCCCAGTAACAGTTTCATTATTGGCTACGCCAGCAGTATTTTCTGTAATTGATACACTTCCATTTTCTGCTGATTTATCAGTAATTAACCATACTCCTATTCCTAATACAGCTATTAAAATAATAACTAATAATGCAATTATAATTTTACTTGATTTTGTCATAAATTTTTCCTCCTTCTTTTGTTATAGATTTATGATACTATAACATTTTTTTATTTTCAAGATTTTTATATTATAAATACGATTAGAATTTGTAAAAAGTTGTCAGCTTAGTAATTTTTTTACTAATTTTTTAATTTATATTAGTAAAATTATAAATACTAAGCTGTGTTTTTAAATCTGCAATTTAATTATTAATCAAAAATAAATATATTTGTTATAGTCTTTGTAGCTGCATCAACCCCAAATGTAATCGAATTTTCTTTATCTTTATATACAAGACACGTTATTCTCCCTGCTGAGTCTAGATTTACATATGCATATTCGTCTTCTTTGGAGTTTTCATTACTGATATAGTCATCGATTCCATATAAGATGGCTAAAGCATTATTTTTTCCATGCTCATTTGTTCTTATCAATTTTTCTTCACTATAATATCTATTTATTACATCTGAAACTTTTAGTTTATTATTGTTTACTCCATCAAAATCATATGCATTAACAAAATTTACTTTGTTATCTTGTGTAGAAAAGCTCATATGTCCATCGTCGTAACTCGAATTATCATAATAATTACTGCAAACAATATCTATATTATTTTTATCATAATACTTTTGCAGCATTTGTAATGCTTCATCAGCACTCATACCTAATGTTATTCCACAAATTTCATAATTTGTGCTATCGATTTTTTCTGCATTTTCATTATAATATTCATTAACAATATAATTTTCTTCATTATTCATATATTCATTTGTATTCCTAAAATCAGCTACTTTTTTATCAGTATAGTTTACAAGAGAAATATCATTTATTACGCAATTAGAATTAAATTCATTTCTAATATCAATATTCATATTTTCTACAATTGTTTTACCATTTCTTGTTACTAAACAATTAATAATATTATCATCAGGTATAATGTTTGGGTATAATATAACATATTCTAATTCCGCTATTCCTTTAGAAAAAGCTTTATCAAAAGTGACAATATTATCAGCTTTTTCTTTATTTCTACTATTCAATAGATATGAATCTTTTACATAATCATTTTCTGAGGTGCCCACAGAATCCGTTATCACATCATATACAATATCATCTTCTGTTCTGATTACATATTTTTTAAGAAACACATGTGATTCAATTTCTTCGTTGTTGCTATTCTTTGAATTAAAATTTATCTTATTTAAACAATTTTCAGAAGATATATCTGAAACATTTACACCAACTGTTACATAAGTTGCAAAACTTGTATTCATCACATTTTTTACAATAACTTCTTCATTATTATTTTTATATTCAACACTTTCAAATTTTTCATTATTGTTTCCATTTATGCTTAAATCTAATAGATAATTATTATTTGCATCTGTAACCATAAACTGATATCCATCTATTCTTACACTTAAAATAGTAACTGAAACTTTTAAGTTTTTCTCTTTTATATCCATTATATTTACAATATCATAAAATTTATATTCATTTTCAATATTTTCGATTTTTTGAGCAATGCATGAATAACCATTGATATTTTTACCATTTATATAAAAACTTTCTGAAAGACCTAGATTTACAGAATTAGTACCTCTACTATAGTCATAATCTGTTTCTGCTATAAAATTTTCATTTTTATTTTGAATTTCTGTTAAAGCTGCATCTTTTATTTTAACATTATATTCTAATATTAAAAATGTTTCATCACATGCTATTTTTTCTAATTTGATTTTTGTATATTCATTTTCTATAACTGTATTATATTGATCTGGTATTGCAACACTTTCGTTTTCATAATTAATACTTGCTTTTTCTAACCCTAATATAGACAATAATGAATTTCCTGTTATAGCAATATATGCCCCTACACTTCCAACAGATAGGGTTAACACAGCTGCTGTTCCTGCTACTAATTTTCTTAATCTAATACCATTTTTTACTTTATTTGTATTTTTTAATTTATTTACATTTTTTATATTTTGTATTGTTTTTTCGATTAGCTCATCACTTGGACGAATTTTTTTCATTTGTTTTTTATAAACTTCATTTTTCATTTAAAACTCCTCCTTTAAACTTTCTTTTAACATTTCTCGAGCTTTTACTAATTGGGATTTTAACGTAGATTCGTTTATTTCTAAAATACTAGATATTTCAGATATTTTATAGCCTTCGAAATAAAATAAATAAATTACAATTCTATATTTTTCTGGTAATTTTAATACCTCATCTAGTACATACGTTTTACTCTCTTTTGTTTTATATTCAATATTTTCATCTAATTCGGTGCTTGTTTTGTTACAACTTCTTTTTAAAAAGTCTAAACATTTATTTTTTGTAACCCTTATAATCCATGCTTTTTGATGCTCTTCACTTATAAAACTCACATTTTCTGTACATAATTTCATAAATACATCTTGAAAAATATCTTCTGCATCTGATTGATTTTTTAACATTGTAAATGCTATTCTGTATACAAGATTAGCATATTTTTTGACAATTTTTTCTATTTCTCTGTTCTTCATATCTTTCCCCCTTCATTCGTAATACGATTTATATTTGCCAAAAGTTGAATATTTTTTATAAAAAATTGTTTTATGCCGTTTTTATAAAAATTGAATAAATTTATTATAGCAAAAAAATATTATAATTCAAACACCAAAAGTAAAGCAGAAAAAGTTAGTATATACATTTACTTTTTCTACTTATTTTTATAGCTAGACCTATTTTTATATTTATAGAAAAAAATAGTATCAAAGTTAGAACCTTGATACTATTTTTTATTTTAATTATTAAATATTTGTTCAAATTCATCTCCATCGATTTTTTCTTTTTCTAATAAAACACCTGCTACTGCATGAAGTTTATCGATGTTTCTTCTTAATATATCTTCTGCACTTCTATATGCATAATCTATAATTGATTTTACTTCTTCATCTATTACTGCTGCTGTTTCTTCCGAATATTCTTTTGATTGAGCAAAATCTCTTCCTAGGAATACTTCTTCTTGGCCTGCTCCTAATGCTAAAGGACCAATTCTGTCGCTCATTCCATATTTAGTAACCATTGATCTTGCTATTTTTGTTGCTCTTTCGATATCATTGCTTGCTCCTGTTGATATATCATCTAGTATTAATTTTTCAGCAACTCTTCCTCCTAATAAAGAAACTATATTTTCTTGCATTTCAGATTTTGACATAAATGATTTATCTTCGTTTGGTCTGTACATAGTGTATCCACCTGCCATTCCCCTTGGAACAATTGATATTTGGTGTACAGCATCTTGTGTTGGTAAAAATCTGCTTACTACTGCATGACCTGCTTCATGATATGCTACTAATTTGTTTTCTTTTTCGCTTCTTACTCTGCTTTTCTTTTCTGGTCCCATTGTTACTTTTATCATTGCATCTTCTACATTTTTCATTGTAATTTCTGGTTGATTGTATCTTGCTGCTAATAATGCTGCTTCGTTTAGTACATTTTCTAAATCTGCTCCTGAAAATCCTGATGTATTTTTTGCTATAGTTTTTAAATCAACATCTGGTGATAATCTTTTCTTTCTTGCATGAACTTCTAGTATTTGTTCTCTTGCTTTTACATCTGGTTGAGAAACTACTATTTGTCTGTCGAATCTTCCTGGTCTTAGTAAAGCTTTATCTAATACATCTGGTCTGTTTGTTGCTGCCATTACTATTACACCTTCGTTTAATGCAAACCCATCCATTTCAACTAATAATTGATTTAATGTTTGCTCTCTTTCATCATGTCCTCCGCCTAAACCGGCACCTCTTTGTCTACCTACTGCATCGATTTCATCTATAAATATTATACATGGTGCATTCTTTTTTGCTTGTTCGAATAAATCTCTTACTCTTGATGCACCTACACCAACGAACATTTCAACAAAGTCTGAACCACTTATTATAAAAAATGGTACTCCTGCTTCTCCTGCAACTGCTTTTGCAAGTAATGTTTTACCTGTTCCTGGGTGTCCTACTAGTAAAACACCTTTTGGTATTCTTGCTCCCATATCTGTGTATTTTTTAGGATTTTTTAAAAATTCTACTATTTCTTGTAGTTCTTGTTTTTCTTCATCTACACCTGCAACATCATTAAATGTAATTTTGTTTTTATCTGTTTGACCAACAACTCTTGCTCTGCTTTTTCCGAAAGACATTGTTTTGTTTCCAGATTGTCTTCCTCCCATTGATAAAAACCAGAATACTAAGAATATTATTAATAAACCAAATGGTGCTATTAATGATAATATTGTTACCCATATAGATTGTGATTCTTGTTCAACTTTTATTGTTCCATTTTGCATTGGTTCTTGCACATTATCCATTAAACTTTTCATGTCTGGTATGTTTACTTTTTTTTCTGCTGTGCCATCATTAAAATTTACTATGGCAGATGTTCCATCTGCATTTATATCTACTGTGCTGACTTGACCTGCTTGTATTTTAGAAACAAGCTCTGAATATGAAAATTTTCTGTCAGCATTATCGTATATTGCTGTTACTCCAACAATCATTATTACGCCTATTATTAGCCATACAGCTAAAGTTTTTATGCTATTTTTCAAATTTTTTCCTCCTTTATGTTACCAAAAAAGTAACTGCAGTTTATCACTTTATATTATATAACATAATTTATTTTACAATTCAAGCATTTACACAAAAGTTTCACAATTAAAAATGGGCAATTCTATCTCCATCTTTTATTCATGGAAAACAGATTGCCCGCAAAAATAGATTTTTTAATTTGAAATCTTAGAAATTATAATCTTCCCTTTATTAATGGCTACTTTTAAATTTTTATTTGGGGTTAAATATTTATTTCCTACATTTTTTTCACAAAGTTTTATTATATCCTCTATGTGAATTTTTTCTACTCCTTTTGTAGAATTAAATAATTTTTTCACACATAATAGAATTATTTTACTTTTAATAAATGAATCTAATAAATTAAATTTTTTCAAATTTAATACTATATTATTATTATCAATATTTTCTTTTATATCTTCAAAACTTTTATTAACAATTTTTTCTATATATTTATTTTCCTGTGATGCCAATTCAGACAATCTGTTAATTGAGTCAACAATATTAGGATTAAATTCTTTTTTTAAATATGGAATTAATAAATTTCTTATTTTATTCCTTGTGTAGATATTTTCATTATTTGATTCATCAAATTTTGGATTCAAATTTTCATCAATACAATATTGCTCTATATCTTTCCTATTGATTTCGATTAATGGTCTTATAAATTTATTGTTTCGTACAGGTTCAATTCCTTTTAGTCCAGAAACTCCTGTTCCTCGCATAAAATTCATTAAAACAGTTTCTGCATTATCGTTTTTATTATGTGCTATCGCAATTTTGCTTCCTTGTACTTTATTAAATATTTCTTCGAAAAAATCATATCTTGCATTTCTTCCAGCTTCTTCTGTACTTATTTTTTCTAGCTCTGATTTTTTTATTACATCTATTTTTTTTATATAACATTCAATACTATTTTTCTCACAAAAATCTTTTACATATTGAGTTTCAGAATCTGCAACTGCCCTTATCATGTGGTTAACATGGGCTACGACAATTTTAAATTTTAGCTTGTTTTTTATTTTTAATAACACATTTAATAAAGTCATTGAATCTGGTCCTCCAGAAACAGCAACTACAATTGTATCATTTTCTTGAATCATATTATATTTTTGAATTGTATTTAAAACTTCGTTTTCTAACATTTTTTCATTCCTTTTCTTTGATTCCAAAATTTACTTATAATCTTTCGCCAAATTAGCAAACTTCGTGTAACTTCCAAGCCATGCAAGTTCCACAGTTCCTGTTGAACCAGCTCTATGTTTTGCTATAATAACCTCTGCAATATTTTTCTTTTCACTATCTTGATTATAATAATCATCTCTATATAAGAAAATTACAATATCAGCATCTTGCTCTATCGCTCCAGATTCACGAAGGTCAGATAGCATTGGTCTGTGATCTGGACGTTGTTCTGGTGCACGAGATAGCTGAGATAATGCTATTACTGGTACATTTATTTCCTTTGCTAATATTTTTAATGATCTACTAATTTCAGAAATTTCTTGTTCACGGCTTCCACCTTTTTTGCTACTACCTTGAACAAGTTGCAAGTAATCTATTACTACTAATCCAATATTTTTTTCCATTTTTAATTTTCTACATTTTGCACGAATTTCCATAACAGATATACCTGGGGTATCATCTATATATATTCCAGTTTGAGAAAGTTCACCAGATGCAGTGGCAAGTTTTATCCAATCATCATCTGCAATTCTACCTGTTCTGATACTATTTCCATCTACCATTGCAACACTTCCCAAGATTCTGTTTGCCATTTGCTCTTTAGACATTTCGAGACTGAATATTGCAACACCAACATTTCCTTGAATTGCTGCATTTGTAGCAATATTTAATGCAAATGCAGATTTTCCCATAGCAGGTCTTGCAGCAACTAGTATCAAGTCTGAATTGTGAAGTCCTGCTGTTTTATTATCTAAGTCAACAAATCCAGTTGGAACACCTGTTACATGTTGTTTTCTGTTATATAAGTTTTCAAGCTCTGTAAAAGAATCTACTAAAATATCTTTAATAGATGCATATCCTGTTTGATTCTTTTTTTGCATAATATTAAAAATCTTTTTTTCGGCATTATCCATTATATCTTCAACTTCTTGAGTTGGATCATAGCCTAGAGTTATTAGCTCATTTGCAGTTCGTATTAGAGTTCTTAAAGTTGATTTTTCTTCTACTATTTTTACATATCTATCAACATTTGAGGTCGTAGGTACTTTATCTGGTAGCTCTGCTAAGTATTCTAACCCACCAACTGCATCAAATTTTCCCATTGATAATAGCTCTGATTTTAATGTTATAATATCTATTGGCTCTGCTCTGTTATATAAATTTAGTATTGCTCTGTAAATTATTTTATTATCTTCTCTGTAAAAATCTTCTTCTGTTAGTGTTTCTACAGCAGAAACCACAGCGTCTTTATCTGTTAGCATACATCCTAAAACTGCTTGCTCTGCTTCTAAATCATGTGGTGGTACTTTGCCTAGCTCCATTTTACTACAGTCCTTTCTCGTATAAATTTTAAAATTGAAAGGAGAAGGAAAAAGAGGAGGGAAAAGGGGACGGTTCTGATTTCCCATTTTTGGGAATTAGGGACAGCCTTTACAAATTTTTTTAGTTGAATATTTATAATTATATTAAAGACTGTCCCTAATTCCCAAAAATGGGAAATCAGAACCGTCCCCTTTTCCCTCCTCTTTTTCCTCTCCTTTTCGCTCTCTTCTTCATTCGCGTTTTCTACTACATTGATACAACTTTAACTTTTAATTTTCCTGTAACACCTTCATATAATTTAATATTTATATCAAAACTTCCTATATTTTTTATATTTTCGTTTAATACAATTTTCTTTTTATCAACTTCAATTTTGTATTGTTTTTTTAGCTCTTCTGATATTTCTTTTGAAGTAACACCTCCGAAAATTTTTCCGTTTTCGCCAGCTTTTACTTTTATACTTAGTGTTATATCATCTAATTGTTTTGCTATTTTTTGCGCATTTTCTTTTTCTACATCTTTTTTATATTGCTCTGATTGTTTTTTTGCTTTTAATTTATTCATATTTTCATTAGTTGCTTCTACTGCCAATTTTTTAGGAAACAAAAAGTTTCTTGCGTATCCGTCACTTGCATTTATTACTTCATCTTTTTTTCCTACCCCTTTTATATTGTCTAATAAAATTACTTTCATTAAAACCACTCCTATTCTATCGCTTCGATTCTTCAAAGCTCCATATTTTATTTTACAGATTATACCACTCTTCTTATATGTTTTCAAGATTATTTGTGGATAGAATTACCTTTGATTTTTAACCTTTATTTGTGCTACTATTATTGTAGATAGTTTACAGGTAATTATTTTATGACAAATTGTTATTTAGGAGGATTTATTGAAAAATGGATATTTTAAATAGATTAAAAAAAATAGATAAAAAAATTTTACATATTGGTATTGTTGGATTAAAAATTTGTTTAATAATAAGCTTGTTATCCGCAATGATGCTTTGTTTTTATAAATCTACAGATATATTATTTCAATATGAAATTGGAGTTTTTATGTTAAAAATTGGCATACTATTTTCTTGCTTTTTTGTAATTTGTACTATTGCATTTGATAGGATTGTAAAGGATATTTTTTAGGCAAAAAAAATACTATTGCTATTAGTAAAAAAAATTTAACATTATTAACCAAACTAGAGAAATATACCACCACCATCACCCTTGATTCTACATATTTCGCGGTATCTTTCTTCATATACAAAATTATCACTTAACTTAAGATATTAACATGGACGGAATTTCTGTCTAAAATTTTAGACAAAAACCCGTCCAATGTCTTTTTATTTATTAAGTTCCTCTAAAAACATCTTATTAAGCATTTGTGGATTTGCTTTTCCTTTAGTTTGTTTCATTGCTTGTCCTACTAAAAATCCTAATGCTCTATCTTTTCCAGCTTTAAAATCGGCTATTGATTGTGGGTTTGCTTCTAATACTTGCATTACAACTTCTTTAATAGCTCCTTCATCAGAAATTTGAATCCATCCTTTTGCTTTTATCATTTCTTCTGGATCTTGTGGATTTTCAAATAATTCTGTTACTACTTTCTTAGCAATTGCAGAGCTAATAGTTCCATTTTCAATTAACACTATTGTTTTTCCTAATTGTTCTGCTGTAAATGGAATTTGAGATGGTTCCATTTCCTTTTCATTTAATATTCTTGATATATCAGATAATATCCAATTTGCAGATAATTTTGCATTATTGCAAACATCTTTTGTAGCTTCAAATAGATTTGATAAATACTTAGATGCAGTAATTAATTTTGCATCTTTTTCCGATAATCCATATTCAGCCATATATCTCGCTTTTCTGCTTTCTGGTAGTTCTGGTAAACTTTCTTTTATATTTTGAATATATTCTTCAGATAAACGAATTGCCACTAAATCTGGCTCTGGAAAATATCTGTAATCTTCAGCATCTTCCTTACTTCTCATTGAAAATGTTTTTCCAGATACATCATCCCATCTTAATGTAGTTTGTTCTATTACTCCACCAGATTCTATCACATCAATTTGTCTATTTGATTCATATTCTATAGCTCTTACAATTGATCTGAAAGAGCTCATACCTTTCATTTCTGTACGTGTTCCAAATTCTGTAGAGCCTTTTTTTCTTACAGAAACATTAACATCTGCACGAAGTGAACCATCTTGCATTTTACAGTCAGATACTTCTATATATTCAAATATTGATTTTAATTTTCTTAAATATCTTTCAGCTTCTCCTGCTGAACGAAGATCTGGTGCAGATACAGATTCTATTAATGGGACCCCTGCTCTATTTAAATCTAATAAACTTCCAGCTCCAAATTCATTATGGTTTAATTTTCCTGTATCTTCTTCTATATGTATACGAATTAAATTTATTTTTTTAGGATTTCCTTCATCATCTTCTATTTCAACATATCCATTTTCGCAAAGTGGTTTATCAAATTGAGATATTTGATATGCTTTTGGAAGATCTGGATAAAAATAATTTTTTCTATCATTTTTACAATTTCTTGATATTTCACAATTTGTTGCAAGGCCCGCCTTTACTGCATATTCAACAACTTTTTCGTTTAATACAGGCAAAGTTCCTGGCATAGCCATACAAATTGGACAACAATGTGTATTTGGCTCTCCACCAAATTCTGTAGGACAACTACAAAAGATTTTTGTTTTTGTAGAAAGCTCAGCGTGAACTTCTAGTCCAATTACTACTTCATAATCACTTCTTGACATTAGCTTTTTGCTCCTTTCTAAAAAGAGAAGTTTTGCACATTGGGGACGTGAAAAATGTGCAATTTTTTTGATTTTTTGCACATTTTTCACGTCCCCAATGTGCAAAACTTCTCTTTTTTCCCTATTTATTATCACTATTTATTATCACTATTTTTTAAATTCTGGTTTATAATTCTCTCTAAATTTTGTAGCTTGTTCATATGTATAAGCTGCATTTAAAATTGTTTCTTCTGCAAATTTGTTGCCTATTAATTGCATTCCAATTGGCATGCCTTTGCTATCTACTCCACATGGGATTGATATTCCTGGAAGTCCTGCTATATTTACAGATACTGTACAAATATCTGCTAAATACATTTCTAATGGATTATCTGATTTTTCTCCAAATTCAAATGCTACTGTTGGAGATGTTGGAGTTAATATAACATCATATTTTGCAAAAGCTTTATCAAATTCGTTTGTTACTAATGTACGAGCTTGTTGAGCCTTTTTATAATATGCATCGTAATATCCAGAACTTAATGCATATGTTCCAAGAAGTATTCTTCTTTTTACTTCTGGACCAAATCCTTCACTTCTTGAATTTACATATATATCTTTTAGTGTTTCGAATTTTTCTGATCTATATCCATATCTAATTCCATCAAATCTTCCTAGGTTTGAACTTGCTTCTGCCCAAGCGATTATATAATATGTTGCTAAAGAATATTCTGCTACATCTAATGAAATTTCTTCTACTTCTGCTCCTAGTTCTTTGTATTTTTCTATTGCTTCTTGTAATTTTGCTTTTACTTCTTCATTTATTCCTTCTCCAAAAAATTCTTTTGGAACACCTATTTTTAGACCCTTAACATCATTTTTTAAAGCTTTTGTATAATCTAATTTTGGTCTTTCCATTGATGTTGTATCTTTTTCATCATGACCTGCTATTAAATTTAAAAGCATAGCACAATCGTATACGTCTTTTGTTATAGGGCCTATTTGATCTAGTGAAGATGCATATGCTACAAGCCCAGATCTTGAAACTAATCCATATGTAGGTTTTAATCCAACAACACCACAAAAAGATGCAGGTTGACGAATTGAACCACCAGTATCACTTCCAAGAGCCCAAGGCACTAAGTTAGCAGCAACAGCTGCTGCTGATCCTCCTGATGAACCACCTGGTACAGTATTTAAATTCCATGGATTTTTTGTTTTTTGAAATGCAGAAGTTTCTGTTGAACTTCCCATTGCAAATTCATCCATATTCGTTTTTCCTAAATTAATTAAACCTTCCTTATTAAACTTTTCTATAACGGTTGCATCATAAGGTGAAACAAAATTTCCTAATATTTTAGATCCACATGTCGTTTTTACACCTTTTGTACATATATTATCTTTTATGCCAATAGGAATTCCTGCAAAATTTGATGTTAATTCACCATTTTTTACTTTTTCTTCAATTTCTTCAGCTTGTTTAATTGCTTCTTCTGTTAATGATGTAATAAACGCTTGTACATCATTTTCTTTTTCGGCAATTCTGTCAGCATATGCTTTTGTTATTTCAGTTATTGTAAGCTCTTTTGATTCTAATTTTTCTTGAAGCTCATGAACTGTAAGGTTTGTAATGTCCATAATTTTCCTCCTTTTTTAGAATTAATTTTGTATTGCATTATTTTTAATATTAAAGTCTGTCCCTTTTTCCCAAATATGGGAAATTAGAACCGTCCCCTTTTCCCTATTTCACTATTGTATAACCTTTGGTATTTTAAACATTCCTCTTTCTTGCTCTGGAGCATTTTGAAGTAAAGCTTCTCTGTCACCAAATTGTACAATTTCATCTTTTCTGAATACATTATATTTATCGTTTGCACCTATCGTTTCTCCTAATCCATCAGTTGGTGCATTATTTACTTTTTCTGCAAAATTTAAAATATCTTGTAAATGTACTAAATATGTATCAAGTTCTTCATCTTGTAATTTTAAATTTGCTAAATTTGCTATGTGTAAAATTTCCTCACGACTTACTTGCATGTTATCATCTCCTTTAACGAATTTGGTCAATATTATATAGCTTTTTTATTGAAAATACAAGACCTAATTTCTTAGCAAATTTTTTGAAAAAATATTTGAATTATAATATTGTTATGATACAATATTACAAAATAAAAAATTAAACTAAATATTCTAAATTCAAGGAGGTTTTTATATGGATTTTAATAAATGTAAACGCTGTGGATGCTTTTTTATTACTGATGGAGAAACTTGTCCTTCTTGTACACCAAAGGACAATAATGAAATTTTTAAGTTGAATAATTACTTTTTAGAAAACGAAAATTCTGTTACTATACATGAGTTATCTTCAATTACTGGAATTTCTACTAAAAATTTATCAAGATTTGTTTCATGTAAAAATTTCAATTTTAAAAAACAAATTATATTATAAAAAAACATTTCACACAATTTTTTAAAAAAATTGTGTGAAATGTTTTTAATTAAAAAATTCTTTAATTCTGTTATATATTTTTTCATATAAGCTTTCATTAGTACTTGTAATTATACCTTGCGTTTGAGATTCAACATATTCCTTTTTTGGTAAATTTACATATACCTTTTGACTATTACTCAACTTACTCATACCCAATTTTTCTTTAGCTAATTGTTCAATACTTGTTAAATTTAGATCATTTTCGACACTAACTTCTAACTGTTCATTAACCTTTTGTATTTCTGTAAGTTCAGCTTTTAAAGATTCTTTTTGATTAAATTTTTCATTAATTATAGAATTTCTGTAACTTATGGTAAATAACACAGAAAAACCAAATACAATATACGCAATAAATGTAGCTCTTCTTTTTATTTCATCTTTACTAGCTTTATTATTTTTAGCTTGCTCTGTTTTTTTCACAGATTTATTAGCTCTTTTACTAGTTGTTTTTGTCTTTACACTTTTGCTAACTTGTTCTTCTTTATTTGGCTCATATTCTGGTTGTAACTTTTTGGGGCTTGTTTCAAATTGGTATCCTTTATACCCTTGATAACCATAGACCCTATTTGCCATAAGTTTTCACCTCTTTTCCTTCAAAAATTCTTAGTTTTGCACTTTGTGCTCTACTATTTAATTTAAGTTCCTCTTTTGTTGATGTTATTGGTTTTTTATTTATAATTTTTCCATATGATTTATTATTACATACACAATATGGTAATTCTTTAGGACAAGTACATTTACCTTCTGCATCTATATACGCTTGTTTTACTGCTCTGTCTTCTAAAGAATGAAATGTTATTATACACAATCTACCATTATTTTTTAATAACTTTACACAACTCATTACTGTGTTATATAAAGGTTTTAATTCATCATTTACTTCTATTCTAATTGCTTGAAATGTTCTTTTTGCAGGATGTCCATCTTTTTGTTTTGATTTTGGAATAGATTTTTCAATAATTTGCACAAGATCAGCTGTAGTTTGTATTTGCTTTTTTTCACGTTCAATACATATATTTCTAGCTATATTTTTTGAAAAACGTTCTTCTCCATATTCAAAAAATATTTTAGAAAGTTCTTCTTCTGAATAATTGTTTACAACATCTTTTGCTGTTAAATCTTGAGTTTTATCCATTCTCATATCTAATTCATTGCTACCTATATAACTAAATCCTCTAGATTTTTCATCTAGTTGATATGAAGATACACCTAGGTCTAATAAAATTCCGTCTACTTTTTCAATTCCTATATCTTCTAATATTTTACTTATATCATCGTGATTTCCATGAACATATTTTACATTTTGATATTCTTTTAAGTTTTCTTTTGCAGCTTTTAAGGCCTCCTCATCTCTATCAATTCCAATAAGTAATCCATCTTTTGATAATTTACTTAAGATTACTTTACTATGACCTGCACCACCGTAGAGTTCCATCTACATATATTCCGTCAGGTTTGATATTTAGACCATCTATACATTCATTTAACAACACTGGTTTATGATTAAATTCCAAATATTCACCCTCTAATTTTATATTCATTAATAACATAACAGTTGGTATTAAAAAAATACCAACCTGCTATGTACCTAAATTACTTGTTTTTGTTCTTTAGTACCTAAAATTACTTTTGTTTATACTAAAAACTTTTGTATATTTTTTAATTTTTCTTTTGTTATTTTAGTCTTTTGTAATATTTGCTTAGCTTTATCTTTTGTACATTATTAATTTTATCTTTTGTATCTTAAAATTTATCTTTAGCTAATTTATATAAACTTTTAATAAAGTTATATACCAAGCATTGTCATATTTTCTGCAATATTATCTGCAGAAATATTTTCATCACTATTGTATTTTTTCCAATTTTCTTTGTTCCATATTTCAAGTCTGGTTCCTACACCTATTATTACAGCTTCTTTTATTATGTTTGCATATTCTCTTAGGTTGTTTACAATTAAAAACCTTCCTTGTTTGTCGATTTCACACTCAGTTGCTCCTGATAGAAAGAATCTTACAAAGTCTCTGGCATTTTTGTTTGTAAGTGGAAGTTCTTTTAGTTTACCTTCGAAATTAGACCATTCGTTTTGTGAGAAAACAAATAGACATCCGTCTAATCCTTTTGTTATTATAAATTTTTCTCCAATGTCAGCTCTTAATTTTGCTGGCATTATTAATCTACCTTTAACATCTAGTGAATGTTCGTATTCTCCAATTAACACTGGTCTTCACCTCGCTTACTTTTTGTTCCACTTTGTACCACTTTCTACCACTTTAAATAAATTGTAATACAAGGTTTTTTAAATTGCAACCCTTTTTTGAAATTTTTTTAAATTTTTGTTGATTTTCCAAGGGCTTCAAAATATTTGTTCGCTCTGTTTCTGGATTATTATGCTTGTAAAAAATCGATGAAATTGTTGATTTATCGTGAAAAATGTCAAACAGCTTCTTCCTAGAAATAATTTTATAAAATAAAAAAACAAATGCTGAGATTTTTTCCATTTTCTTAGCATTTGACTAATATAAAATTAATTTTGATTTGTTTTTTATAGTTTAGATTAAAAAGTATTAACTATAAAAATATATATTTAATTTCTAAATATAATAATTTACTGAAATATTTAATTTGATAAAAGCTTATTATGCGCTTTCACTATATTTTAGATATAAAAATTTATTAAAACCTTACCACATTACTACTTAAATTATAAAATTTCAATACCTTTAGATATATTAAAAATTCTATATTCTAAATTATTTGAATTACAATATTTTATTACATCGGTTTCATCCTTAATATAAGCAAATACAGTTGGTCCTACTGAAGTAACTCCAATCATCATATCTTCAAAATTGCTAAAATAATTTATTATATCTTTAATAATTTTTCCTTGATTCTCATAACTTTCAATTACACCAAGTTGACCACCATTTAATTGAAAAGAAGTATTATATTTGAATAATGTTTTCCAATTATCTTTATTTAATTCTGGGATAATTTTCATTAAAAATAATTCACTTCTTATTTTTTGGTATTCTATATCTAATTCTCTTGACCTATTGATTTGCTCAATATTTTCGGGCTTATCCATATCATCTCTTTTTAAGTTTGTATTAATTAGTATAATTTTATATCCATTTGGAACTTTTTTAGAATATATTAAATCTGCATCATTCGCAACAATAACAAACTCTCCTCTTAAAATACTATGTAAAGATACACCTGTTGTCATTCCAAAAGTTAGCTTGTTTTTATAAATTTCAACGTAATTATTTGAGATTATTTCTACTAATTTATTTACTGAAATAATATTACCACACATATAATTAATTGAATAACAAACTGCAGCAGCAATACTTGCAGAGCTTCCTACTCCAAAATGTTGTTTTGCAATATTATCTAATTTAATATCAATTTCTAATCCAACATCAATATTTAATATTTTTTTCATTAATATAACATAATGATTTACTAGTATTTTTTTATCTTCATTTCCGGTTATTGTGTCTTTTTCAGCGGTTTTTATTTTTATATAATTATTCATTTCTATTGGTACCCCATATCCTCCACCAGCTGGAATTCCAAATTCAAATGAAGTAAAATCTAATGGACACATTTGTACTCTACCAGGAAACTTAGCTTCTATATTATTTATTATTATTTTACCATTATAGGTATTATTTATTTTCAAATTTTCACCAGAATCAAATAATTTCATTGTCTGACCTCCTTAGTTTTTACATATAACTATATATTTATATGTTTATTTGATAAAAAAATGATTTATATTATCTATTTATATTACGTAAATGCCACAATTTTATATTGAAAACTTTTATATTGATAAATTACAAGTTATATTTTATTTGAATTTTAAACCGAAACATTATATACTAATAAATCCTTTCGGCAAAAAGCTAATTTCTAACCTATTTCAAATGTACGAAAAAATGTTTGCGTAAAATATTAAAATATTGCTTATATAGTGATATACTTTCAAAAACGAGAGGAGGAATACAAATGGACAATTTAATAAAAGGTGATTTAATTATTTATGAAGATGAAAATAATAAAATAGAAATCGAAGCATTTTTATATGATGAAACAATATGGTTACCCCTTAATAAAATTCCAGAATTATTTGATAAGGACAAATCAACAATAAGTGAACATATAAAAAATATATTTGAAGAGCAAGAGTTAGATAAAAATTCAACTGTTGGGAAATTCCCAACAGTTCAAATCGAGGGCAACAGAAGGGTTAAGTAGTGTTAATGTAGTTTTGAAAATAAATTATTAACATCTTTTTAAATTGTTTTTAATATCTTCAATAGAAGTAAATACAAATGAATTTATTCCAACATTATTTGCAGCAATAACATTTTTTTCTTTATCATCAAAAAATATTGTTTCTGTTTTATCAAGATTAAACTTGTTAATCAATAAATTATATATATCATAATCAGGTTTAATCAAATGTTCTTGATAAGAATATATTCCACCATCAAATATTTTATTTATATCAATTAGGTTATTTATATAATTATAACTATCCTCAGTTATATTAGTTAATAAATATAACCTATATCCCTTTTCCTTTAAGCTTTTTATATATTCAAAATTATTTTTTATCAAAGGATATGAATATACTAAATTATCTTTCTTTAAAATATAATTTATATTACTAAATTCTTTTTCTCCTTTTAAACTATTTACGTGTTCTTGTACAGTTATCTCACCCAATAAGCATTTTTTAAAATCTCTACCATAAGCCAATTTATAAATGTTATCACAATTTTTATTTAATAACATTTCAAGGTTATGCTTGCTATCATCAAAAAATACTCCACCAATATCTAATACAATATTTCTAATCATCATATTCTCCCCCACAACTTACTAATTGATGTTTTGATTATATAATAAAAGACAGAAATTTTCAAATAAATGCCTGCCTTTTAATGTAGTTTTATATAAAATTTAAAAATTAATTGTTTTATTTATGTTTTCTATAAAATCTATTCCCTCTATTTTATTGATTCCAAAACACTTTTTACCTAAATCTTTTAGAGATGCCCCACAATGATATAATTCTTTATTATCTATGATTATAAATCTATCATGAAATTTATCTGTCTTAGCTATTTTTAGTGTTGGATATTGTTCATTAAATTTCTTAATATCTAATTTAGTAAGATTACAATTTTCGGATGTTAAAATAATTACTTCTACATTTTTATTTTTCTTTTGTAACATTTTAAGAATACTATCATCAATATAATTATCTATTATTACTATTTTGGTTTTAGCTGTTTTTATAATATCAATTATCAGTTCATAGCTATCCCAAATTTGCCCTTTAAAAAATATTTTTTGTTTAAATTCTTCTTTTTTATTATTTTGTAACTCATTAAATACTTGATTGAATTTATTATCATGTTCTAACAACTTATATTCAACATTTGTTAATCTCTCAAAAACTTGTCCATTCATTGAAATAAACTTTCTCATTTCTACAAAAGCATCCATTATTTTAATACTTACATCTACTGCAACATCTGTTCTTATAATAGTTGCTAGCATTGCAACTCCCTGTTCTGTAAAAGCATAAGGCAGACTTCTTATTTTTGATATTTTATTTTGCGGTCCCAATTTGTGACCGCAAATAATTATATTCATTTTCACTTAATTGAAACATGAATCTTTCAGGAAATCTTTCGATATTTCTTTTAACTGCTTGATTTATGGTTTTAGTACCATTTTTGCAATTATATAATTCAGCTAAATCTCTATCTAATATTACTTGTTTTCCTCTTATGTAATAAATTAAATTTCTAATATTGTTTGCTTCATATTTTACTATATTTAAAGCCTCGTTTATTGGTGTGATATTAGTTTCAGTATTCATAACAATCACTCCCATCTTTATATTTTTGAGCACATTACAGAACAAATTTTCGATATTATCAATAATTTTTTTTATACTATTGAATAATTGGATTCAAACTGGAGAAATATTTTTATATTAAAGATTATGAACAATGCTTATTTGTTAATATTTATTAAACCTGTTAATGTAGTTTTACAGATATTTGTTAATTTAATTAA
The DNA here is from genome assembly GCA_017625035.1 of Clostridia bacterium. Lineage (GTDB taxonomy): Bacteria > Bacillota > Clostridia > TANB77 > CAG-508 > CAG-492. The sequence continues at coordinate 21,036 of JAGALX010000027.1, read as the reverse complement.
AAAAATGACAAAATTTTAATTGAGTTAAAACTTTGAAAAATAAAGAACGACAAACTTTCAATATTTAAGTGAAAATTTGTCGTTTTTTGTCGTTTTGGAGGCAGTAGTCGGATAGACTAGTCTCCTTAATGATTACCAATAGTGAATTTCGACACAATGATAATTTTATTTTGTTACATTTTTTTCACATTTAAATTTATTTATTTTTATATAAGTTAAAAATAAAATTCATGATTTGTTATTTATTATTTTTGAATATAATATATCTGCTAATATTGCATTTAATCTACAAGATAAATTTAAATATATCCAATTTTCTTCACTATACTCATAGTAATCAAAATAATAATGTTTCATATATTCGTTTTTATATTTATGTAGTTTTTTATAAAGTCCACTAGTATCACAATGTGCAATTTTATTTCTTATTTGTATAATTAATTTTACAAATTCTATTTTATTATTGATTACATTATCTTTATCATATATATATTTAGTAAAAACATTATAATCATCTTCTTCCCAAGAATTATGTTTTTTATTTTTTACTAGCATTTCTATAATTGAAACGAGTTTAAATATATAAAATGCATTATAATCATCATCTGTATTTAATGCATCGATTATATATTTTAATTCAAAAAAGCGATTATCATTTTTAATATATTTATCAATGTAGTTACCAAATTCACAGATATTATCTATTTGTTCTAAAAAAAATTTGTCATTGTACATCTATTAATTACATTATTAATACGATAATCTTTGAAACCAGATAATCTTAAAAAATCCGTTTTACTATCAATTGGCATAGAGTCATACGTAATATAAATATTTTTATATTTATTTTGTATTTGCGTATTATTAATAATAAATCGATAAAAATCAATAAATTTTGCTTGAAAAGTTTTTCCTTCACAAGTTGGATTGTCCATATATTTATTTACTTTGGAATAGAGTGAATTTTGTAAATCATCTATTTCAATCATTAAAACTCTATCAATAATATATTCTATACCTTTATTGCTATATTTCAGAATTTCATCAAATTTATATTTATTGATTATCTGCTTACGATTTATGATTTCATTTTTTACATCTTCTATGATTAATTCTTTCCAGGCTAAATCATTAATATTTTTTAAAACTAAATTTAATTTTTGTGATATTTGAATAGGATTATCTAATTTTAAAAATATATTTGTAGTAGTCATATAATCACCCTGTAAAATTTTAACATCATTTTTTATATAAATAAAGGCTAAATTTTATTTTAATAACAAGACGATAATTGTTTAGTATTAAATTTTTGAGTTTTATATAAAGCAACCCTGTGTAAAAAGAACATTTTTTCGTCAAAACATTGTAAAATATACTTAGATATGATAATATTTAAAATAATTACAATATAAGAGGAGGTTCAGTATGAGTGAAAACGAATTAATATTAAATACAGAGAAAACTTTTGAAGATATTAAACATATTGATGAAAATGGAATTGAATTTTGGTATGCTAGAGAATTGATGATAACTCTTGGTTATAAAGATTGGAGGTATTTTAATGCAGTAATAGAAAAAGCTATATTAGCTTGTAAAAATTCTGATATACCTTGTAAAGACCATTTTGGTGTTAACAACAAAATGGTTCAAATAGGTTCAGGAGCTGAAAGAGAGCAAAAAGATTATAAACTTTCTAGATATGCTTGTTATCTTATAGCACAAAATGCTAACCCTCGTCTAAAAGCAGTTGCTTTAGCACAAACATATTTTGCAGTAAAAACAAGACAACAGGAATTAACAGAAGAACAATACAAACAATTAACAGAAGATGAAAGAAGAATGTATAATAGAAAAATTGTTACAGACCGAAATAAATATTTATTTGATACTGCAAAATCTTCTGGAGTTAGAGATTATGGTAAATTTAATAATGCAGGATATAAAGGATTATATAATGGAGAAACAGCAGATGATATTGCCAAAAGAAAAGGCTTAAAAGAAGGACAACCTATTTTAGACTTTATGGGTAGTGCTGAACTTGGTGCTAATATATTCCGTATTACCCAAACTGATGAGTTGCTTAAAGATAATAAAGTAGATAATGAAAAAGATGCTTGTAATACACATAATAAAGTGGGAAAAGCTGTAAGAGAAACAATTAAAAAGCTTGGTGGTACAATGCCAGAAGATTTACCTACTCCGACAAAAAGTATTAAGCAAATAGAAAAAGAAAAAAAGGAACAATTGAAATTATCTGATAAAAATAATAAAAAATTAAAATAAATAATTTAAATGTTATAAAAAAATCTGATATTGTATTTTGTAACATTTTTATAACATTTGAATCTATTTTTAATTTTTAAAATCTCTAAAAACCTTGAAAATACTAAATTTTTATTTTTAGATTTTAAAAGCACAAAAAACGAGAAAATATTGATATTTCAACATTTTCTCGTTTTTTTATTGGAGGCGCCAACCAAATAAGAAGTGGCTGTAAATCCTTTATTTCTAGTGTGTTCAGGACATTCCTATATATTTTATAACGTAATTGTAATGCAATGTTGTTTAATATTTTGATATCTTTTTTTACTGTTACGAACAACTTGTAAGTTGTATAGCTATCTTTTTACAATATTAGAAATAGGTTCATCTAAAATTTTAGCAACAACTTTATCTAATATTTTATACTGATTAATATCTATCTCTAAGCTATTTGAAAGAATATTAAAATTCTCTAATTCTTCCTTACTTATATAATTTGTAATAAAAAAACCATTTTTTAGATAAAAATCCAATCTTTTCTTTCTCGTTTCATAATCCTTAAACTCTTTTTTTACTTCTTCAATATTTAAATATATCTTTTTATCACCATATTTCTCTAAACACCATTTTAACAAATAACTTCCGTATCCTTTGGAACGCTTTTCTGTATTTACTGCTAAATATAGGATAAAAATCATATCTTTATAAAATATTAAATACATAATCCCTAATACTATTTCATTATCTACTAAACAGTAAAGTTCGCTACCTTGACTTTGTATCATTTTATCTAATGTTATATATTTTTCTTCTTGTGGAAATGATTTTTCATATATATCGTTTACTTGCGTATAATATATTGGTTCATATTTAACTATTTCCATCTTTTTACTCCTTTACAACTTACTATCTATGTTAATAAGTTTTTTATTTTATCAAATTTCTTGACTTTATATAGATAAATAGATTATAATAAATATAGAAAATGACAAATCCACAAACGTGGTTTTGCCAAGATATAGTTTTAATAAACCATTAGCTCGGCATAGCAGAATGGTTTATTTTTTTATTTATGTAGTTGCTTATCAACCCAGTTCTTATACAGAACTGCTGTCAAGGCAACGTTTAATGTTAAAGATAACATCAATGATATTATTAAAAATAGTATCACTTTAACCATAAACATCACCACCCTTCCTACGAAGATTCGTAAAATTGGTGGCAAAACCACATCTGCTTATTCTCATTTCCTATGTTAAATACTATACAATATTTATATATAAAATTCAAGCGAACAGAACAAATTTTCATTTCTTTTTATAAAATTTATAGATTAAATGAATAACGTAATGTTAATGCAATTTGCGCAACAATTTATGCTAATCTGTGATAAGTGAAATATCTAATCAATGAAAAATACTCCCTTTTCAGAGAGTATTTTTGCATTTTGTGTTATACTGTGATATTTTGTAATACCACGTATACCGTTGTCATCCTGGAGGCGGTAGTCGGATAGACTAACTCCTCAAATATGCTTTATTTGTGCATTTGGCATATTGAGATTTTATATTTTATAACATTTTTATAACATTTGAATTTAATTAATATATACTTAACTTAACGAAACATATTATAGCACATTTATTCTGGAAATTCACTAAAATATGAAAAATTTATATAAATTTTTTTGTATTTACATTGTAGCATAATCTGTATCTTTTGTTAAGACGTTTATATTGTGTTCCTTTATTCTTAAAATACGTTCCAAAATTAAAAATATTATTAAGTTGATAAATTATCCATTAAAACTTTAAAAATGCAAAATAAAAAAGAATAGCCATATTAACTATTCTTAATAAAAATATTGTTAATTTTGTTTAATTTCTTTCCATATCATTTCAACAAAATCTATTGCGTCTGTATAAACTCCAACTGGTGCGTCTGTTGTCCATATATCTTTTAAAAGTTTATAATGATTTCCTAATTTTTCTTTAAATAAAGTTCTTGTGTAATTTTTTCTTAATTGTTTAGTTGTACATAATAAAAATTTTTCGTCTTTAAGTATTTTTTCTCGTACTTCTTCTTTCAAGTTTTCAATAATTTTTTTATTTTCATTTTCTTGTTTATCAATATTCATTTTATTTTTTTCAATAATTTCATATAATTTTTCTTCTGCTCCAATTAATTTATCTTCATCAAATGATTTATCATCTTCTAAACATACAAAACAATATTGTCCTTGAAAAACACAAGAAATAACAACTGAACAAGGTTTATTAAAATCTATTTTTAAAATTTCTTGATTGTATTTATCAATATCATCTGAAATAATGTCTATAATATTGTAGTCAAAATAGCTTCTTGCATTTCTAAAAGTTTCCTCTGTAATAACATAATTCTCATAGCTATCATAATATTTAGAAAAAAAGATTGTATTAATGTTTTGGTCAGACATAAAATTTTGTAACTTTTCAAAATTTTCAAACTGTATTCCATTTTTTACAACTTCTAAAGCAAGATTTACTTCATAAACTTTATACTTTTTCTTTTCAATTTCTTTTTTTATTTTATCAAAAAGTATCATATATGACTCCTTTCTTATAAAAAATTTTTATTCTTCTTTTTTATCTTCATCATTTTCATTATTTATTTCATCATCATTTATTATTCCTGTTGCTATATCTCCAAGAATACTTTAAGTATTTTTAAAATTAATATTTTCAAACAAATTACTAATTTTATTTGTAATTTCATCTGTAAATTTTCTGAAATTTTCTGAGAATTTTTCCATTGTTTCTGAAACTTTTTCAGTATTTATTCTTTTAAAATCATCTGTTTCTGTTATTTTAATAGCTTTATCTATAGTAATTATAGAATTATCTAACAATATATTCAATTTGTCATATTCAGTTTCCGATATTATTTTATTATGAGCAACAATATTTCTTAACTTTCCAATTTCAGTAATTATACTTTCAAACTTCTCATCTAAATTCTTATTACTAAACAATCTCTCCCAATCATTCGTTGGATGTATACTTAACATTTTATTCCTTATTTCTAAATCTGTTAATTTTGTTAAATCATTATATTTTTTCAAATATTTAGTTAATTGTTTTTCATCATATTCATTCCAACTTTTTTCAAATAACAATTGTTTAAAAGCATAAAAATCTAATGAGTATAAATATTGTTGAATTCTATAATCAGTATTTTTACTTTTAATTTTCTCTTTAGCTTTTTTTTGAAGTTCTTGTGATGTTGTAATTTCAAAATATGACTTTTTAAATTGTGCTGTATATGTTATATATAATAGCTTTCTAAACTTTCTTTCAAATTCATTTAATTTAGGATATACTTTATTACAAAAATATTCTGAAATCGAATCATACGATGTTATAATAATATAATTTTCACATAATTTAACATTAGAAATAATATTTTTATGTATTTCTTTCATAAACATTATTAATATTTCTTCACTATCATCTTCGATTATAATATCTAAATATTCAGTTGAATCAACAACAGATAATTTAAAATCAATATTTCTTGTTATTTCGCCAATTGCTAATTGAAAATTACCAGTAGTTTCTCCTAATAGCATTTTTTCAAATTTTTCTTCTGTCTCATCTGTCGGATTTTCTAATTCTTCTAATGTTAAATCCTTATCTTCTGCATTAAAAATTTCTCTTAAAACAGAACATACATTATTAGTTAAATCTAATATATAATTTCCATCTTTATCTTCTTTTACTTTACTTTCATTTCTTTGTAAGAAAACATAACTATTGTTTTTTTTCATACTCACTCCAAAATACTTATTTCCCTTAAGATACTAAATTTTATATTCTTTTTATATCACAATTATCTTCAATATTCAATTACCAAAATATTAAGCTATATTACCCCTTGAAATTTTTAGAGCACAAAAACAAAAAAGAATAGCAATCTAAACTATTCCTTAATTTATATTTACATTATTTTTTTAAGTCTCTTTTTTTATATGTTTCAATAATTTTTTCAAGAGAACCAATATCTCCAAATCTAATTGCTCCTCCTATTTTATTTATTAAATATTTTTCAGGAATAGCCTCTACTAAATATTCTTCTCTTTTATCTATCTTAATTGAATTATTATAATAGCTTGGATTTATATCTTCAATAAAAATCCTCGTAGTATCCAACAATCCAAAAGAATCTATAGATATTTTGGTTTCATTAGTTTTTCCAATAAGTAAATCTTCAAATTCAATTTTTCTTTTCCAATGACGAAGGATTCTTTCTACAACATCTCTCTTACTTTGTCCAACATATATTTGTTTATATTTATCAAGAACTAACATATAAATCCCTTTTGTTCCCATAAATTCTTTTAAATCTTTTACTTCTTTCAACCCACTATTCTTTTTTAATTTTAAAATTTTATCTAAACGCACATTAAAATCTTCTTCATCTAATTTTTCAAAATATTCCATATTTAACTTAAAATTTTCCATAATTTGCAATGTCATTCTTTTTATATATTCTTGATTGTATATTAAACAATTATCAATATAATCATATTTTACCCAGCTAGGATAACAATTACGTCTTATCGCAAAATCTGTTAAACGTTTTTCTTTATCAAAGCGTTTCCAATTTTCGTTAATGTTTGTATTATTATCCCATTCTGAGATTATTCTTTTCGTTACTTCATTAATAGGCACCTTGTAATTCTGTATGTAGTTTTCTTTAGTTAAACACATTTTTATTGTTTCTTTTTTAAACATCATTTTGAAATGTTCTATATAATTTGTATTATTTTTATAATCAATCAATTTTTTTGTTTCTCTATTTTGTGCCCTTTCAATATCAGATTTAGTATAATAATACATTAGTATCCCCCCAATTTTTATTTATCTCAATATAGCATAAATAACTATAAATTTCAAACTTGAGAACTTTATTCTATACGAGCCTCATACAGACATTTTAAATTCTAAGACGAATAGTTTGTCATCTTTCAAAAATAAATTAATACAATTTAATCCTCGTAAGCCTAGCAATGCAATATTTAGTTCAAATTTCATAAAAATATAAAATTTGAATTTTATGAGTTATTTTAGTGTCAAAAAACGTTGATATTACTGCATTTTCAAAAGTCGAAATTTTTAATTTTTAAATTTTAAAATTTAAAAAAGAGAGTTTTGCACTCTCTATTCTAAATCTTTACCATATAATGCTTTATATACTGATTTATATGATTGTTGCCATTTATCTGATGAACTTTCCCAATAATTTATTATAGTATTAACATCATTTGTCTGTGTAGTGGCTTTATCAAATTCATAAAAAAATTCATCTGTTATAGATAGAATATCTTTCATTTCATTTTGTAATTCATCATATTGAGATATATTATTTTTTATTGTTTCATAATCTGTTTTAAATGCATTATAATAATTTCTTATTTTAGTAAAATCTACATCACTAGCTTTAAATGTATTGGTAAATGTGTCCATAGTTTCAATATAACCTTTTGTATAATTAATATCTAAAGTATTTATTAAATTATTTAAAATATTACTTCTAACATTTTGTAAATTTTCTTTTTCAATAATTTCTTTTTTACTTTGATTTTCTTCATCACTTAGTACATCTGTACTTATTACTATAGTTGCTCTAAATCCATAATAGCCTTTCCCACCACTAAAGGCACTAAAATTATATATGTTTCCATTATCTAATTTTCCACCTCTAACGAAAAATGGATTAGAACTATTAATAAATGTTGTTTCACTTGAATACCAACCATTTTTTAATGCTGATTTTGAAGAAGTTTCGTAGATAGCCTCTCCAACTTTATCGGAAGAATAGGCAGTATATTTATCTTTGTATTTCTCGTCAAATTTAACCATATTTGTATATTTTTCTAAAGTATAATTACTTGTTGTAGAATAAAAATAAGCACTTACATATTCAGAATTTTGTCCTGCCATATCATATATACCTGTTTCATTTCCTGTTGTAGTAGATGATAAACCACCATTTCCACTTATTTGACTAGTATTAGTTGATATTTTCTTATTTATTCCATATTTACTTTGAGCTAGATAAGATACTGCACCCCATTCAACATTCTTTATTAAATGTGTATCAAAATTGTTATTATCATCAATTATATCTCCAGTATTTAATAATGTTCCGTTTTGATTGTTCCAACCATAGATATTTTGACTTTCCATTTTTCTGCAATAATATAATATTTGATTTAAATCATAATCTGTTGTGCTTAATGTATTTTTCTTAAATGATATTGTTTCACTTTTTCCAACATTAGTACTTGTTGCATCTGTTTTACTTGCTTCATATTTAGCAACCCATATTCCTTGTAATTCTTCATCTCCAAATTTAAAAGCAGGGTGTACTATATAATCTTTCTGACTATTTGTAATTCCTGATAAAAATTCTATTTCTATTGTTCCACCATTTTTTGAATTTTGGTGATAACCATCAGTAATTTTATAAGCATATCGTGGAATCCACACAAACATACTTCCATCTGCAAGTTTTACATTAGCCCATTGTTTTTTATCATAATTATACCATTCTTTGTCATTTACTGTTGTTTCAACCCATTCACTACCATTCCATTTAACAGGTTTCATTCCCTCAACTAATTGAGGGGTATTAACATTTAAATTTCCGATTTCTATTAAATTATTTTTATTAAAACAGAATATTAATCCTATACAAAATATTATTATAAAAATAATTGAAATAATTATAAAAACTTTCTTATTCATATTTTCCTCCAATCTCAAAAATCAAAATTTTTAATTTTTAAAAACTTATTTATTTTTTATATCTTCCAGTAATTGAATAATCTCTCCAAGAGCATAAACAAATATCGCTGAGGTTATACTTGCTATTAAAACAGGAATAGAATATGTTTGATTATTAATTACAACTATTGCAAAAAAAACACCTACAATTCCTATAATAATTGCAATTTTTTTAACAATATAAGCAACAGTATTTATACCGTCTGGTTTATTATCATTATGATTATTATTTTTAGAAATTCCTATTGAGTTTAAATCATTTCTATTTATCACTTTAATTTTCCTCCTTTAATTCATAGTAACCATAAAAATATGGTATTACTAGTAAATAACTTATATAATTTATCATCAAATACAAAGAATTTGGAAACTCATTAATTTCCATAAAAAGAACTATTGCACTTAAAATTGAATATCCTCCAAAAACTAGAGTAAAAATTTTATTATTTATATATGTATTTTTATCAAATAATATATTTATGAAATATAAGAGAATACATAAAAATACTACAGCCTCAATTATATTTCTTACTAAAGTTAAGTGTAGTATAAAAATTATTAATGTAGCAATCAAAACATAATTAGCAAATTTTAAACTACCTGTACCAAAATATAATCTTGTTATAATATTTCCAAAATAAAGAATTAATCCAATTTTAAAAATATTCTCTAATATAATAAATATTTCAGGATATACATTGTTATATGTAAAATTAGATACTATACTACTAATTAGCATTATCATTCCACCAATTAAACCAATAATAGCCGTTATTTTGGGATTAATTATAATCTTTTTCATTTGTTCCACCTCCATTTTTCGACAAAATATTTCAAATCAAAAATATCTTATCATAGTTTCATTATTTGTGAAAGTAAAATCAGTAAAAAATGTAATAAAATTTTCACGAGGAGTGAAAGTATATGAGTCAAAAGTACGATAATAGATATAAAGAAATAGGTATAAAAGTTGCAAAATATCGAAAACAAAAAGGCTTATCACAAGAAGAACTTGCAAACGAAATTGGAATAAGTTATTCTTATATAACGCAAATTGAAGCTCCAAATGTAACAAAAAAAATGTCATTAGAAGTTTTATTTGATATTGCTGATGTTTTAGAAATTGACGTTAAAGAGCTATTATAAAAAGACTATCTACAACTTGTTATTGTAAATAGTCTTTATTTTTTATGTGAAAATTTTTATTGTTTCATCATAATTGAAAAACATTTCAATATATCTTTCTTCTATATTTATATTTCCAACCTCATCAAAACAAATGCTAAATTGATTTTCTTTACTATCTGATAATATTAAACCTATTTTATTTAATAAAAATCTAGTATTTTCAATTTTTATGCGATATGTAATATCTCCATCTAGTTCAATATATATATTATTATTTAAAAAATTTTCTCTTAATTCTTTTTCTAATTTTATTAAATCTTTCAATTTTACCTCCTTAAATTTCAACCACAACATTAAAATCCTCATAAATTATTTTAAAACTCCACATATCTTGAAATTTAATTTTTTTAATTTTTAAAAATTCAAGTTCAAATTCTTTGTTTTCATCTGCTAATATCATTTTATGTTTATTGATAATAACTTTTGTTTTTTCAATAAAAAATTGTGTACTTATTATTCCTTTAATTTCTATACAAACTCTTTGATTTTTTAAGTTTTTTAACAATACTTTTTTTAATTTCATATACTCTAGTTTATTTATCATTATTTTTATCCCCATTTTCTAAAATTTTATTTAATCTATAAAATGTAGTTTTACTTGTTTTACTTTGTTTCATTGCCTCTACAGTTGTTTTAAATTCTCCATTTTTCCATTTTCTCCAAATTTCGACAAATTCTTCTGTAATTTCAACTTTTGGACGTCCTAAAGATTTCCCACGATGTCTAGCTTGTTCCAAACCTTGTTTTGTACGTTCTACTATTTGAACTCTGTCTGATTCTGCTTTCCAACTAAAAATCTCAAATATTATATTGTTTATTAGTTGTGTAATAGGTTGCATTTTTTCATCTGCATAATCTAAATTCAAAGACGGCATATCTAAAACTTGTACTGATATTTTATTATCTTTAAAATATTCCCATTGTTCTTTTAATTCTTTTGCATTACGTCCTAATCTATCAAGAGATGATATAACTAAAATATCTCCTTTTTCTAATGCACGTTTCATATATTCAAAGCCAACACGTTCAAAATTTTTTCCTGTTGCCTTATCCTCATAAATATATTTATCTTCAATACCTAATTTTTTAAAATCTTCGTATTGTCTATCTAAATTTTGCTTTCCTGTGCTAACACGCATATATCCTACTTTTTTCATTTCAAATTCAACTCCTTTTTTATCGTTCCAAAAACGATGGTTTTATGAAACTATCATTTTTTATATTTTTTGTGTTCCTAAAAAGTTAAATTTGAATTGTTGGAACGTTCCATTTATTTCAAACCTTTTAGGAACGATTATTTTATTTACTGCAAATGTAAATTGCCATTACAATAATAAGAATTGCTTTTAATATTATAAATAACATTTTTTAATCCTTTCTATATTGCGAATTGTTGCAACTTTATCAATAATATGGTAGGGAGGAGTTATCCTCCCCAAATACTTAAAATTGTTCACTAGCTACAAACATACAACTTTTTGTTACTTCTGTATTTTTGTTTATCTGCATAAGCTCATCATCTGTCAAAGTTTTTGTAAATTCTATTAAATCGTTTACATTTTTTCTTTTTGCTTGTGTTTCATTTAATACTTTATTTTTACCAAGTCCGTTACTACTTGCGAAATAATCGCCTTGTTTATGATAAAATTTACTAATATGTAATGATATTTGATTTTTGTAATTGTATCTTAACTTAAATTCAAGATAATGTTCGTTATCTAGTTGTATATGTTTTATTAAAGTCTTTTCATTGTGAAAAATAAAATATTCTGTGTCAAGCCTCCAATCATTTAAACATTTACTATTTATACTTTTAATTTGTTCTTGTGTTATTTTTCCCATAATAAAAAACCACCTTTCATAACTTATTTTGAAATGTGGCTTGATTTTTTTCTTATATTATTTTATAATTATCAAGACACATTCAATTTATATTGTTGTGTTATAGAGGCTTATATAATCATTGAAGTTTGCCGACCGAGATGATTATATAAGTTTTATTTTTTTTTCGTGATTACAATCATATTTTCTTTATATTCAATTTCAAGTTCGTCATCTTTAGTTAGTTTAGAAATATTTTCTACACCTGTTTTGGTTAAATTTATTTTATATCCGACTATTGTTTTATCTTCTGTTGATTTATCTTTTTTGGATTGATAATCACGACAGACTATCAATTTAGCCATACAGACCTCCTTTCTAAAATATTTATAACACAATAATTATACTAGTACCTAGTACAATTATATTGTACACTAGTACCTAGCATTTGTCAATATTATTTTATTTATTTTTTAATATTTTTTTAATAAAATGAGGGGGCTATTTTACATATTTTTAACTTTTAAAATCTTGATATATATCTGTAGCACATTAACTTCGACCGACAAAAAAACTCTGTAAGATGTGATTCACTCCTACAGAGAGTATAAAAAACTTTATTTTTCTTCATCTACAGAATAATCAAAAACCATTGAAAATACTATAGGTTTTAAGAGGGGGACTATTAAACACCATATTTTTAAATAAAAATATTTGGCTTTATTTTGGTAAAACACCATATAATAAATAATACTATTTTCCAAAAAAAAGCCAACCTCCATTATGGCATATAAATAGCATTTTCAACAGGATATTTTGCGTAAATATGTACTATAGTTTGATAATTTTCAGGCAACACAAGTCTTGCTCTTCCAATCAACTGATTTAAAGTTTCCTCACATTCCCAAAATCTGATTCTTCTCAAATTTGCATATTTTTCAGGATAATTAAAAAATTGAAATTTTCCGAATTCATTTTCTTCCCAAGCATTTCTCATATTTGCTTCATTATGTATTACACCATATATAGCATATTCCATCATTTTGTGATATATTTCACTTCTATTTGGAAGTCCAACAATTACTAAATTTGTACCTTTCAATTCGTCAATACTTTCTAATTTTCCCATTTCAATTTCAAGTCCGTTAGCTTTTCTTCCTCTATCAAGAAATTCTTTAGGCAAAATTATTAAATCCTCTTTGTGTTCTTCTCTTATTGTTTCTAATATTTCAGGATTCTTTCTCAAGCAATCTTTACTGTATGTGTATGAATAATGTTGAATAATAGTTCCCACATTTTCTACTTTTGGAGTTTCTTTTATTTCAAGTTTTCTTTTGCACTTCTTTTCAAAATAGTCTTTGTATAATTGTATGTCTGCTGTTGCTGATAATACTAGACTTTTTCTATATGGTAATGTATTTTCAACTAAAATCCATAAAGTATCATCTTCATCTCTTCCATTTGGATTAGATAAGGTTTTAGCAAAAAATTTATTACTTCTAGCAATCGCTTTACATCTCAATAAATCATTTATGTTACAATATATTTTTTTGCTCTCTTTTATTTCTGCTTCAATCTTATCTTGATACCAAACGTGTGATTCAACAGGTATAACTTGTCTATATTTATTATTTATTGCAAGTTCCAGTTTTTCCTGAATAATCATCTTTGATTCTTTTAAATTTGGCAATGTTTCTTCAATAGCTTTTATAGGTATTTCAATTATTTTAATTGCCTCATTCAAAATATCTTCATCATAAATTACACTATGTGTGTCATATACTTTGTCTGTTAAATAAAATGCTCTTGTATGTGTTGTTATAATTGCATTTGCAAAATCTTTGACTCTTTCATTATCTTTTAAATAATTATTTAAAATCAATATATTTTTTACTTTATTCTCATCTGTAGCATATTTAAAAACATAGTTTTCTATATAACATTTCAATTGTTCGTATGCACCTATTTTTTGAAGTCTATCTACTTCTTTGTAAACTTCTGATGATAGTTTCTCAAAGTCAGGTGTCATCATAAATTTATTAGTAGTATCTTTAGTTTTTTTTTGATTAATCACTTCAAAAATATGCCTTTTTGCCTTATTTGTAGGCAAAGCAATTATTTTATCGTCTAGCCATTCATTTTTTGTTAATAAGTCTGCGTATGCACTTGATTTTCCAAGTCCACAACCACCTTTAACCAGGATAACCTTATTTTGATGTCTATATCTCAAAACCAAAACGCCTCCCTTATAAATCTTTTTAATTCTTCTCTTGCTTTTTCTAATTCTACATAGTTTATAGTGTTCTCTTTAGCTTCAATAGGCTTCCTATTCTTAATCGTTTCTATCATATTGTCTTGAATAGGATTGCAATTTTCATAAAAAGGACAAAATTCAGAACATTTTGCTACACAAGATAAATCTGTATTATTAGCATTTAATGTTGCAATATCAAGTTGAATATTCCAATCATAATTTTTTAATGCTTCTAAATCTAAATATTGTATGTACTGTTTAATCTTTTTCTTTCCTCCATTTATTAATACAAAATTAGAAATAATTGCTTCAATCTGTTCTTTTGTGATGGTTTCTAGTATTTCAAATTCAAGCTCATAAAATAACTGACATCTATCAAGTGCTTCATCAAAATTAATTCTTATGTAGTCATAACTTTTTTGTATGCTTTGGAATTCTTTATAATCTTTACCCTTTGACATTACAAATTTATAAAATCTATTAGTATTTTTTATTCTGTAATAGATGTAATAGAAGTTATCTGAATTTTGTTTCTCCAAAAAATATAAAGAATTATATATTGATTGTTCTACTGAAAAATGTCTATATAAATCTAGTTCATCATTATTGTTGCGAATTCTATTATTTTGTAATTGTATGATGTCTTCATCTTGTAATCCTTCTTCAAAAAAAGCTAAATAATTCTTATCTAATGCTATTTCCCATTGTTTAGTAACAGTTTTCATATCTCTAGCAAAATGACCTCTGCCCTTGATGAACTGATAAAAATTGCATATTAAATCTTTTAATGAAATTTCTTTTATTACATAAGTTTTTCCAATCATCTTGTTATTAGTTGTTATTAAATTATTTTGTATAGATGATTTTGAAAAAAGATTCTTTAGAATTCCTTGTATTATTGTTTCTATAGATATGTCATATATTTTTACATTTAATTCTAAAACTAAAACTGTAGCTAATTCATCAACTTGAATGTAATTTTTTAAATCTAATTTTTCAATTAATTCTTTATGTTCTTCATACAATATTGTAAAATATTGTGTAACAGAAGTTAGATTATTTCTAAATGTATCATACTGAAAAATTATTGTAGTAGGAAAGTGCATTGTTACACCTCCCAATCATTACAATGATTTTGCATAAACAAGAATCTATTTTTATATAGTCTATCCCAGTTTCCTGGAGAATCCATTGGACTTTCTTTAATATTTAAAATGTTTTCTATATCATTTATATAATAGATTTTATTTTCAGTTAAGAACTTTTTAGCTTCTTCAAATATGATGTCATTTTCTACATCTTCATCAAATGCAATTACTATATCTACATCTAAATCTTCAATTCTGCGAACTTGCCAATCACTCAATGAATGACCTCCAATTGATACTGAATTTTTGAATCCATAAGACCAAAGTTGCATTACACCTTTTTCAGATTCGCAAATGATGACTTCGTTTCTTTCTTTTATAAATGGAAGTGTTTTATACAGTCCATATAAAATTTTAGATTTTTCACAATTATAAAGATAAAGATATTTTGGATTGTACTCATCAATTACGTCCCATACTCTTCGACCTTTTATTCCAACAAGTCTCCCTAATTCATCTCGTATTGGTATTGTGATTCTGTGAGAGAAAACATCAATTCCAAGTTCAAACTCTGCCTGTGTTTCGTATGATATATTATCTTTATAAAATTCTGTATTATTCCAACTCAAGTATGCATTTAGATAATCTTCGCTAATTGCAGGAAGCAACACCTCATCTTGTTTGTCATCTAATATATAATTAGAATTATTAAAAATATAATCTAGTTTGTCTTGCTCTGTTATCTCTTTTTTAGCAGGTTTATTATCTATGTCTAAAACTTTTTGAATCCATTGTACTGCTTCTGCAAAGTCATAATTTTTTACAAACTCTACAAGAGCTATTATATCTGAATTATTATATTTATCTTTAATATCTCTTGTATAATTTGTAACCATTAAATCTACATTATTTTTGTAAATACAAATTGCAGTAGGATTATCGCCGTCTATATTACTACATTGAATTTTGTTGCTATCTTCTCTGATGTTATGCAATCCTAGTTCTTCTAATATTTTTCTTTGAAGACTATTTTGAAAGATATGTTGCTTTAATTCTGTTATATTCATTGTTAGTCCTCCTAATTTTTTTATAAATTTGACAAGCTATAAAAATTAGTCTATACTTAAAATAATCACAAATTAATAAACTAATTTTTATAGTTGTCTAGCAATGTTCTTATTAAAGTTCATTGCTTTTTTATATTAATAAGTAGTATTTATTATTTTTTAATATAAACATCTTTTAATCCTCCTTTGTTCTTCTTTGTTTTTTCCATTCAGCATAAGCGATTGAATCCACTACAAATTTTCTTCCCTCTGTAATAGCAGGGAAGTCAGGACGTGCAAATATCCTATAAACTGTATTTCTTCCAACTTGCAAGTCTGCTCTTACATCTTGAACAGTTAATGTTCTTGATTCTAATTCCATTAAAAACATCTCCTTTCAATATATATTTATTTGAAAACAATACATAATTGCACAAAATGTGCAATTAATAAAGAAAAAAATAGAAAAGTTGTAAATTCTTTTCAATGGCATTATAGCACATATTGTGTAAAACATCAAGACTTTTTTTAAAAATATTGACTTTTTACACATATCGTGCTATAATTATAATCGAAAACAATAACACAATTTGTGCAAAAGAGGTGATTTTATGAGGAACGATAAAATAATTTTTGGAAAAAGAATTAAAGAAGAAAGAGAAAAGTTAGGAATTACAAGAGAAGATTTTGCAAAACAAAATGACATTACTTATTCTGCATTATCTATGTATGAAAGAGGAGAAAGAAGTGTACGAGATGAAATAAAAATAAGAATAGCAAAAAACTTAAATATTTCTTTAGATTATTTAATAGGAATGATTGATGAACCTCTCCCTTATAAAGATGTTGAACAATATTTAACAGGTTTAGGAATGAAATATTATTCAAAAGGAGCAGAAAAAAGTTTAGCGCAATGGTCAAAATTAAAGAATGATTTACAGCAAAACGATATAATTTCAACAGTAGATTCAGAGATTTCTGATGAAAGAATAAAAGCTATTGTTCAAATATTAAATAATAATAAAGAATTTATTGATATACTAGAACAACAATATAATGAAAACAAAAATCCAAAATAATAAAAAGGTAATGTATCCAGTCGCCAAACTAACATACATTACCATACGAACAAATACTTTTAAGAAAGCATTTGCTTTTTATATTGTAGCAAAAAACGTTCCAAAATGCAATATAACAACAAAATCTTTCTTAAAGTATGAAAATATTAAGGAGGATTAATAATGGCAGGTAGACCTAAAAAAAATGAACAATTAAAAACAAGAGGAAGAAAAGGAACAGGAACAATAACCAAAAACATTCAAAAAAATGATAGAAAAGAAAGACGTTTAACTCAGATGTGCAAAATTTGTAGTGAATGTAAAGACAGAAGTATTTGTAACAATCGAGAGGGAACTAATGCTTGTAAAAAATGTAAAGAATGTACTAATAAAAATTGTGATAGATTTTATATAGGAATTAAATATAAAGCTTTTTCTCCACAAATCAATAACGGTAAAAGAGAATATTTAGGTAGTTTTAATACACAAGAAGAAGCACAACAAAGTATCGATAAATATAAAAATGGTGGATTCGTAGAAAAATCCGAACTCACATTATTTGAAATTTTAGAAAAGAAAAATGAAGTTAGATTAAATGCTAATGTAATAAAAGATAATACACACGGTAGAAACAAAAATTTAAGAAATAAAATGAAAAAATATGGATTAGCAGATAAACCAATACAAAAAATAACAAAAGATAACATACAAGATTATTTAAACAGTTTAAAAGAGGGTTTCTCTCAAAGTGAAATAAATAAACACAGAGATGAAATAAAAGCAGGTTTTAAGTATGCAATACAACATCATTTAATAGTTGAAAATCCTTGTGATAATATAACTCCTGTAACAAGTAAATTACCAACAAAAATAGCAAGAGCTTTTGAAACTGATGAGCAGAATCTTTTATTAGACTATATTAATACAACTCCAAGCTTAACAGATATTAGGTCATCAATGGATAGTATTACATTTAAGAATATTGTAAAATTGTCTTTTGATTGTGGTCAAAGAATTGGAGAAATATTAGCATTACAAACAGGATATGACCAAAAACATTATACAAGCGATATAGACTTTGAAAAAGAAATATTTAAAATATCAAAAACCATTACTAGAGATGAAAACGGAAAATTCATTTTAGGAGATAGTACAAAAAATTCTGAAAAAAGAAGAAAAAAAGGATTGCCTGACTATAGAGAAATAGACTTTGATATTGCACCTGAAAATGTAATAGAAGATATTTTCAAGGAACAAATAGAACACTCAAAAACATTTGATAATAATACACAACATTTTTTATTCTGTAATAGAAACGGAGATTTTATAACACCATCACAAGTAACAACTACTTTTAAAAGAATTTGCAGAAAATTACATATTCAAGAGGATAATACAGACGGTTGTTTCATACATCAAGCTCGTCATTCCTTTGTATGCCGTTGCCTAGAGGCTGGACTAAAAGTAGAAACTATTGCTGATTTGATTGGAGATACTGTTGAACAAGTACAAAAAACTTATGCACATATCTTAAAAAGATTTAAAAAAGATGAAAAATCAAAACTTCGTGATTACTATAAAAATAATAATTTAAGAACATAAAAGAAAAATAAAATAGTGGAATCATTGATATAAGCCGATTCTACTATTTTTTTGTTTTGAATTTTTTTATAACATTTTGTCACATTTATTATTTTATTTTGTCACATTTTTATAACATACACTATAATTTTATATAACACACAATAAAAAGTTAAAAATTAAGAATCCCTATTTTTAGGCAAAAATAATACCTCTTAACACGTTATAATACGTATTAAAAGGTATTCTATGGAGGCGACACCCGGATTCGAACCGGGGATCAGAGTTTTGCAGACTCGTGCCTTACCACTTGGCTATATCGCCATATTAAATTTGCAATTTATTTATTGGAAAATTTGTAGCTAGAATTTTATTATTTTGTTTTCTTAATATAAATATATTCCAAAAAATAAATTTTATTACAAAATTGTAATAAAATTATGGAGCGGGAAACGGGGCTCAAACCCGCGACCTCTGCCTTGGCAAGGCAGCGCTCTATCAACTGAGCTATTCCCGCATCAAAAGTATTTTTATAATATCAAAATATTGTGTAAATGTCAAGAAAAAAAGTTAAAAATTTTTTTATATTTTTACTTGACATACCTACTATTTTTATGCTAATATAATACTGTTCCAAACGGAGAGGTGGTCGAGTTGGTTTATGGCACCAGTCTTGAAAATTGGCGTAGGTTAATAGCCTACCGTGGGTTCGAATCCCACCCTCTCCGCCAAAAAGAGATAGAAACTTTTGTTTCTATCTTTTTTTATTAACTTCTCTATAAAGAACAAAAGCGGACATCTTTTAATTCGCATCTGTTTATAACATTTTATCGTCCGCGTCTTTGTTCGTGCGCCAATTTTTGAAAAAAATTGTGTGCAATAGATTTTCTATAATAGGAAAGTATTACTAGTTAACTTTTACTCTTATATTGAACTTTCCTATTATAGAACGATAGTGGCGCATTTAAAATATTTTAACTTTTTTCAAATTATTTCATGCGCCACGTGTAATTGTCCGCGCTCCAAATTTTGCAAAAATTTGTGTTTTATATTCCTAAGCTTGAAAGTAAAGCTACAGCTGTAAATATAGCATAAATTCCATATACAATTCCTATAATTCCTATAATTAAACCTGCTATAGCAAGCCCTTTTCCTTTTCCATTCATTTTTTTAGATTTTGAAAGACCAACTGCTGATAATATTGCCCCTACTAAACCTACAATTCCTGCCAAATTTATAAGTAAAGATACTAATGATACTACAAATCCAGCTATTGCTAATCCATTATTTTTATTTTCTTCCATGTTAATTCTCCCTTCTTTTTTACAAATAAATTTATTATAAGTATATTTTTAATTATGTAAAACTATTAATAATTATATAAAGAATTTAACTCATTAATAGATCTCACGATTTCATCAGAATTATCTACAACTTCTGAAACAATAAATACGATAGCTATTATAGCTATAATTCCTATTATAATTCCAATTATGCTACAACAAATTCCTGCGATTGCTAAGCCTTTACCTTTTTGAGTTTGTTTAGATTTTTTTAGTCCAATTATTGATAAAATTAAACCTACAATTCCTGTTATAGTGTAAAAGTTCCAGAAAATTGATACTATTCCTACTACAAAACCAGCAATTGCTAATCCATTTTTTGGTTGATTATTCATTTGATTATTTGAATTTACATTATTGTTGTTAGTAATTTCTTCCATTTAAAAATCCTCCCTCCTTTTCCTTTTTAGTATAACATTTACATTATGTTACTATTCACAGCCGATTATTAATAAAAGATTGTAATATTTTTGTAATCAAAACTTAATATAAAAAAATTATTTATATTTATGAATGAAAAAATCAAATAAATAAAGTACGTGCAAAAGCCATTAAAAGCTTTTATACT
>JAGALX010000026.1 GCA_017625035.1 Clostridia bacterium | reverse complement strand
TAATATACATATCAACTAAATTTTGTCTTGCCTTTGTATATTTCATTTAATAGTCACGCTCCAACTCAATGTCATGCGAAATATCAGGTAACGCAATATGTTTTATATTTAATACTACATCTTTTAAATATATATTTTCTTTTGAACAATACATATCCACATCTAAATCTTTTAAAATATTATGAACTTCTATTACATTTAAAATATTTCTTGATATTCTATCAATACTTGTCATAAAAATATCTTTCATATTATTTGATTTTAAATCTTCTAGTAAATATGAAAATGCAGGATTACTTAAATCTAATCCGCTAAAACCATTATCTACATATATATTTATATCATTTTCTGTCAATTCTGGATATTTTAATTTTAATTTATTAACATTATAACTTATTTGATTTTGAATTGCATTTTCCGAGTATAAAGCAGTTCTACAATAAACAGAATATTCTTTTCTTTCAATTTTTTCTTGTTTCCTCGCTTCTTTCATAACAGTTTTTATAGCATCACAAATATCTGCTTCATCTAAATCAATATCATATTCTATTTCACCTTCTGGATTATAATATGATAGTTCTAACCAATTATTATTGTAAATTTCTAATTCATAATTTTCATCATTATCTGTTAGAATTGAAACTAAATGTTCATCGTTTTTAATAAAATTTTTCATTTCACTATAAAATAAGCCATATTCGTTTTTATCTTTTACAGATGCAACTATATCACCTTTTTTATAAGAAAATTCATTATATTTAGATTCTTGATAATCGTCAGTTTCTTCTATTTCTTCTCTCAAAATAAAATCTTTTTTTGCAATAAGTTTACAACTAACAATACCTCTTGCAATTATAGCATATTTACTTTTATCATCAAATTCTATTGTTGCTACTGTTCCTCCATGCCATAAAACATTTTCAAAGCCTTTTCTATTATCGTATCTATTTACAATCACCCTCATATATTCACCTTTCTTAATACATTTCATCGGTTATATCAATATCCATATCAGCTTCATCATTATTTTTTAAATAAAATTCATTATAAAGTTCATTTACTTCATTAACCAACTTTGCTTGAATTATTGACAATTCTTCTTTGGTTAGCGTTTGATTATTATCTATTGTGTAACCTGATACTGATATACCACCCATCTTTTTATTAAATTCCAATTCGCAAATAACTTCTTTTCCATTGACATTATAATTATATTTTTTAATTTCTTTACCATCGTTAGAAAATTCAAAACAACTAATTATTTCTGGTTTAATATCAATATACTCTAATACTTTAGGATAAGTATCAACAATATTAAATTCTATATAATCTTGTATTCCAATATTACTTAATTCTGATTCTATATTTTCAATTTTTTCAAATAACTGATTATAATTAATATTCCAACTATCTACTAAATCATCAGCATACAATCTTATAGTTTCAATATCTTCAAATGATAAAACCCTGCTTACTAAATCTTTTAATTCTGGTGAAACTTTAATAATATCAGTTTTATTTCTAACATTAAATCCAATAACTTTTTCAATTAATAATTCATCTGTAATCATTTGATTTTCTAATTCAAAATAATCATATCCTTCATATAACTTTCTACCGTCTTTAAAAGAAATTTTATAATGTAAACCAATTTTATTCTCATCTTCCCATGAACTTAATATTTCTATATTATATAAGTTTTGTAATTTCTTTTTTTCTTCATAATATTCTCTTTTAGCATCTTTAACTTTTAGTTCAGCATTTAATAAATCAACATCTGAACTATTAACCATTTTTTGATAATAACTTATAGCATCAGTTAATTTTTTTGAACATTCTATAAACCGAGCATTAAATTCATCTTGCGATTTTTCAGGATATTCTAAAATAAACATTAAATCTTCATATAATTCATTATTATGTTTTACATTTAATCCTTGCCATTGTTTACTTTTATTATTAATACCGTTTAAAAACTTTATAGCAATACCACCAGCATCTTTCCATTCAAATAAATTCCTTGTATAATCATCAATTAAATAATCAAATTTTGAAACACCATTAGGAGCAAATAAAGCTTTATTATCGCCATATTTAATAAATATTCTTTTATCTTTTGATAGTTCTGGTAAGTATTTATCTAACCAATTATTTTTTTCTTCTAAAGCATATTTACTATCATTTAAAAAGGAAGAAAGTATATAAATATCTTCTCCCTTTTTTACTAATCCTTTAATAACTTGCAACAAAAATTCATTAGGTTTTAAATTTTCATAATAACCTTTTTCATACAATACATCTGTTGATTCATTTTCTTTCCATTCAGCTAAAGTTCCATCCATATCTACAAATATTCTTCTATTCATTTTTATTTCTCCGAAATTTGATTATCTAATTCTTGTTGCATTTGGTAAATTTTTTCTTGTTTCTTTTTAAAATCATATAAAACTTTAAGTTGCTGATCTAAATCACTAATCTTGTCTTCCACTTTTTTTCTATTTTCTAATTCCTTTGTTTTCATTAACTCTATTTTTTCTATCTTTTTTTCTAATGTCTTATTCATTTTTTCTCCTTTTCTTTTTTACATTTCTATATCTTTATCAAAATCGTTTTGTTGTTTATTTATTTCTTTTTCTCTTACTGGAGATACTAAACTAAAATCGTCAGGAATTATTTTAATTGTTTTTCTCTTTTCACCATCCTTTTCATAACTGCTAATATCCACTTCACCTGTAACAGAAACTATATCCCCTATTTTGAAATAATCAACTGTTTTTTCAGCTTTCTTATCCCAAAGTTCGCAATCAAAAAAATTTGTTTTATATATACCTTCTGAATTTTTTCTTTTACTCTGTACTGCAACTGAGATATTTGCAACATTGCCATTTTTAGTATTTTTTATTTCTAAACCATTTGCAATTCTACCAACTAGAACAATATTATTTACCATTATATTTCCCTTTCCTTTTCTATATCTATTACTTTATTTTTTTCATTTACAAAATATTTAATATTTTTCATAAACTCATCTTGCATATTTTCTTGTTCCATTTCTTCAAAAATATCAATAAAATTTTCTGCTTGTATTCCTTTTAACTTAATATATGGTTTTGTAAAATTCACTAAGTTAAAAACATCTATTAGTTCTTCAGATAAATCTTCTAATTCTTTTTTCTTATCTATACTATCTAATTGACCACCATCCAGTAATGTTCCAGTACAATCATAAAAACTATAATCAATATGTTCTGTATCATTTGATATATGCAAAAAATTATATTCACTACTAATCACAATTAGATTCATTATATTTCTATCTCCTCCTCTATGTCTTCTTGCTCTTGTTCTTTTTCTTCAAATACTTGTTTAGCTAACATCAAACCATTTCTAAGATTTTCACTATGTCTAAGATTATATTCAGAAATATTAAGTGCCTCTAATACTGGTTGAATATCACGAGTATATCCATATTCGTGATTATACATCTCATCTAAAAACATATCTTTAATAAATTTGTCACCAATTGTATCAGATTTTATTTCAAATTCTAGTTCTTTCTTATGACGAGCATGAACTTCTTCTACTTTTGGCAAATCAACTTTTTTTAAATATATACCAGCACCAAAATAAATAAGTTTGTTAGTTTCATTTTCATTTAAACCCAGCTTTTTTAAACCATTTTTAAATTGTTCATCATTGAAAGCAAACATATAAGGAAGTTCATTAACTTCTTTTTGATGCTTATCTTTTAACAATCTATACTTATTAGCCATTATATTTCTATCTCCTCCATTTCTATCTCTTCATTTGTTTTCTCATTAATAATTTCTACTTCATACAAAACATTTTTCCCATAAGTTATTGATGAAATTTTTTCAAAATCAAAACTGTGATTTCGCCAATTACCACTTGATTCTTTATATTTTTCTAAAAAGTCTTTAACAATATCATAAGACTTTGCAAACATATCAGAATTTTTTTCGCATCGTTCTAAATCATTTACCAATGTATTTTTAGGATATTTAAAAGTTAAAGTATTTCCATAATAATTAATAGTTATATTTAAATTAACCGCTTCTATATCTTTGATACTAGACAATATTTTTCTATTCAAATACAAACCATCATATTTATTATCTTTGTTTTCCAAGATTTCTTTTAAATAGTCATTTTGATAATCATTTTTTAGAATTGCCATACCCATTTCTTTTCTTATTTTTTCATCATTCTGCATCCATTTTGTTATCTTTAAAATTACATCAACAGAATCGTTTAAATAGTCATTATATATTAATTTATCACGAGTTTTAAATTCATCTTCATATTTATTTCTTGCACTAAAAGATGGTAAATCAACATAATTTTCTATCTCACTTGCAACAAATCTTCTATTTACATTATCCTTGTAACCATCGAAATAATATTCACTTTGATTATCAAATTCATCCTTCGATTCTTTTCGTAAAACATCTTTATTTTCAATACAGTAATCATTCATAATTTTTTCAATATCATTTTCCATTTTGTTTGATAATTCTCCAAAAAAAGATATTTTTACGATTTTAGATTCTCTTAATATTCTATCTACATCATACTTACAATTATATAAAACTTTATCTATACAATCATAATATCCCTCAAAATTATATTCTCTATCATCCATTCTATTAGGATCATATCTTTTAGAATATAACAAATAAAATCTATCATTATATTGTTCTTTATAAAAGTATTTACTTTCATAACTATACTGCTCATTTATATATAAATAGTGATTTATATATTCATTAATTAAAAAATCATCTAATGCCATTTTATTAAACATATTGCCACCTTTCTTTAAAATAAAAGTAGTCATCTTTTCCGCTTATTGAATCAATATATTCAATAATTTTTCTTGATGATTTTTTATTATTTTCATATTTTATAAGTTTCAGCAAAGGAATAGTATTAGAACCATATAAATATATATAAGGTTGTTCAAATTCTATTTCTTCCTGAATTAAATTCATAATCTCTTGAGTTAATTTCTCGTCATTAAAATATTCATATACACTTTCCAATACTCCACCAAACAAATAATACCCTTTTGAATTATAAAGAGTATATTCTGCTTGATAACCAAAATTTGTGATATGCAAAATTTTATTATCTTCACTAATTACTATAATATTCATTATATTTCTACCTCATCATGTACTTTAATATCTTTATCAATATTTTCTACAATTTCAAATTCATCTATTTCAGGAACTAATGCTAAAGTTCGTCCATTTTCCCAAATCATGTGTAATTGCCCTTCACTATCTATATAATCTATCGTTCCAATTGTTCCTGCTAGAATAGGATATTTATCATCCATATCTTTAAGCATTTTCAATTTTGTTCCAATTGGATATTTTTCCTTAATTTTATTTAACTTATCTTCTGAAAGCATACTTATTATCTCCTTTTCTTAATATACACACACCATAAGGAAAACAATAATATTTACAAGTTTGGCAATTATTTCTATCTCTTCTAATAATAGGATTTATTTTAAAATCTCCATCTAAATTATGATTAGGCTGAATTAGATAATTATTAGATAAATAACCTGTTACTTTCAATAGTTTAATAAAATCAATTTCCAAAACTTCACATAAATTTATTAAAGTAATTAAATTGAAATTCTTTCTTTCACCATTTTCAATTCTTGATAATTCTGTATCACTAATACCAACAATTCTTGATAAGCCTCTAATAGAATAGTTTCTTTCTATTCTTTTACTTCTAAGTAAATCACTTAATAATAAATAGTTATATCTCATTTTTATTCTCCTTTTCTTTTTCAAAATAAAAAAGAATCAATTAAGATTCTTCAACATCAAATAATTTACATTTCTATTTCTAAATCTTTTTCTAAAGATTTAGATAATTCAATATCAACAACACTTTTCAGTTTATTTAAACTATCATATAAAACAGTTCCATTATATTTTCCCCAACTTTTAGAAACCTTTTCACCAAAATCATAACCATACAATTTATTATTTATAAATCCCTGTGTAGCTAATGGGACATCAATATTATATTCTTTAAATAAATATAAAAAATTATTTTGAATAGTCTTTTTATAATAATCATCATCTTTATAGTATTCATAAGCTTCTGATAAAACAAGTTTTCCTTCATGTATTGCAGTTTTCATAGACCATATTTTATCAAAAAATTCTTTGTTTTTAGTTTTAACTGTATTTTTTCTAGTTTCTTCTCTTTCTTTTTGTTCACTTTCTTCTTTCTGTCTTTTTAACTCTAAAAATTTTTCTCTAGACTTAATTGCATTTAAATAAAATTCTGGATAATTTTTACTTAAATATTCTAATTCAACAATATTAAAATATTTATTTTCTGATATTCTTCTTTTTATATTATCAATAAAATTATCATAATAATTTTTTATTTTCTCTAAAGTAAAATCACAATATGCAATATCTCTATCCTTGTTAAAATCTTCGTGTTCATCATTAATAGTTCTCTCGTAAATTCTATAATTAATAAAGAAATTATAGAGTATCCAATATTCTCCATTTTGATCTTTTGTTAATATATATGGAGCATCACTTTTATCTTCATTTAAAACATAAAATTCATAATCTTTATACCTAAATGATAATACATCTTTTTTTCTAGCAACATGAGTTTGTTTAGAACTAATATAATGAACTGTTTCTCTTTTCACATCCATTATTTATTATCTTCCTCCTTTGTTATTTTTCTATTTCCAATTCCATAGTTTTATTATTTTCTATATAACCTGTATCAACCAATATATCTTCTAAAGAACAAATTTCAAAATAATTATTTTTTGAATATTCACTTATACTAGAAAATGTAAATCCCTTACCTAACTGATATTCAAAACATACATCTTCTGGATTACAATATTTTAGTCCTGCATTGTAACAAAATCCTTTTTCAAACCCATATTTATCAAATAATTTTTCCATATAATCTACTTTAGATAATCCTAAATTTTTCATTAGTTGAATAAAATTCTTAAATTCATTTTCATTTTTTAAATTTATAACAACTGAATTTAATAAAAATAATTCATATTTGTTTTCCATTATCTTTCTATTTCCTCCAATTCAATTGTTTCTAACTCCTCTTCTGTATATTCTTTGATTTTGTTATAACAAATCAAATTATTAACACACTCTATTATTTTCAATTCTGCCTCGCCAGAAACAATATTAATCACTTCATCTAATGTCAAATCTTTTCTTAATTCATTCTTATTAAAAGTTACTTCACATTCTTTTATATTTTCTTGAGTGGTTATATCACTTATATAATCTAAAATAATTTCTTGAAAATAAGGTTTTACTATATTTTCTCTAAAATTCGTAACACTTATATCACTTCTTTGTTTTAACAATTCAGATAATTTAATCATTTTTCACTTTGATTTCCTTTCATTCAAATAAAAGTTTCATACCTAAATAAATACCATTTTCATTGGTTATAGGTTCGCATCTTCCAGATCCACCATAAGATTTTAATTCTTTAGCACAAGCATCTACAACATTATTAATCGTATATCCATCTTCAAAAAGAAAATATTTTGGCGATGGTTTTCGAGAAGGAATAGTTATATTTTGTTGTGGTTTAGTTTCCTCTCTTTCGGTTTTTGAAGAAGTGTTATTTTCAATTTTTGGAGGTGTTTGTGTTTCTTCTTTTACTTCTGGCTCTACTTCTTTAAGAGGTTCTTCTATTATTACTTTTAGAAAAGCCTGACTGACATTATTAGAACTATCAAAAACATAATATAAAATTTTATATTCACCTACTTTTGAATTATCTATTCTTGAATATTGAACTTTATCCTTTAAATCTCCATCCTCTTTATCAATAAC
>JAGALX010000003.1 GCA_017625035.1 Clostridia bacterium | reverse complement strand
TAATAAATATGTAAAAAAAGCAGAAGAAGAGCTTGAATATTTAACAGGAGACGAAGAAACAAGAAGATTAGCATATCTAAGAGAAAAAGCAATAAGAGATGAAATGGCAGCAATGTCAAAAGCAAGAAAAGAAGGAAAAGAGGAAGGAAGAGAAGAGCAAAAAAATATAATTGCCAAAAAGATGTTAGCTGAAAAAATTGATATTAAATTAATAATAAAAATAACGGGTTTAACAAAAGAAGAAATTGAAAGTTTATAACAAATGAATATAAAATACTAGGAGGTAATAGAT
Source organism: Clostridia bacterium (assembly GCA_017625035.1). Taxonomy (GTDB): domain Bacteria; phylum Bacillota; class Clostridia; order TANB77; family CAG-508; genus CAG-492. Next base: position 4,814 of record JAGALX010000003.1, on the reverse strand, counting down.
ATTTTGGAGAATTACTTCAAAGAATTAGAGACATACGTTCAAGTATGAAGATGAATGATTGGGTACAAGAATTAGATAACCAAATACTATTAAATAGAAGAAAAATATTAGAAGGTAAAGGTAAGATTTCACACGAAGAAGCCATAGAAAAAGCAGAAAAAGAATTTAAAATATATCGCGAAAGAGAAATGAAAGAATTACAAAGTGATTTTGATTTATTGATGAAATCTTTACCAAATAGTAATAAAGAATAGTTGAAAGGCGATTATTATGATTGAAAATATAATAATAAATAATTTAGAAAAATATAAAAATGATATTGAAAAAATAAATACAACAAAAAATATAGATTGCATAACAATATTTTCAATAAGTGAAGAAGATTATGAAATACTAAATATTGAAATGCAGAAATGTGGTTATATAATTGATAATATGAGTAGTGGTAATTTGTATTATATAGAAGATGGGATTACTACAATATATGGTAAACTTCATTTTATTAAGATAAGAAAATACGATAAAAATTATTTAGAATATAGAATTTCTGTTGATTTTACAGTTCAAGATTATGAAGTATTTAAAAAATCTATAAATATTCCAATAATAAAAGTTTATGATACATTTGAATTAATTCAATTGAAAAATGAAAATAGTATTATTAATATTATTAGTTTATCTGCAAAAGATGATTATAAATTATAATAGGTTAGGAAGTGATAAAAATGAGTGAAAATCGTGATAATGAGGTTAATAAAACCGTAATTAACTGGGTAATGGAGACATAAAGAAAACTCACTTCAAAGCCTTATAAATAAAGGAAAAAATATTAAACTCTTTTTACATATTTAAGATATTTTTTTCTGGAATTTATAAAAAATATGGGGTAATGGAAGAATATGAAAAACTTTAATAAAGAGAATTGTATAATTAATAGAAATGGAGGTAACAATGGAGAAAATTGGAAATGAATATACCAATAGTATTTTTGAAAATATAAAACATATCGATGAATATGGAAATGAATATTGGTTTGCCCGTGAATTACAAAAAGTATTGGAATACAAAGATTGGAGAAATTTTCAGAAAGTAATAGATAAAGCAATTTTATCAGCAAATAATAGTGTTTCAAGTGAAGAAGATTGGGTTGTTGAGGTCAACAAGCCAATAAAAACCGGTAAAGGTAAAGAAGAATTTATTAAAGATTATAAACTTTCGAGATATATATGTTATTTGATAGTACAAAATGCTGATCCAAGTAAAGAGGTTGTTGCCTTAGGACAAACATATTTTGCTATTCAAACAAGAAAACAAGAAATAACAGAACAAGAATATGATTCTTTATCAGATGATGAAAAAAGATTTTATCAAAGAAAATTAACAAAACAAGGTAATTACACATTACAAAAAGTTGCATCATCTGCGGGTGTTAAAAATATGGCTGAATTTCATAATGCAGGATATAAAGGATTATATAATGGTGAAACTGCTGATGATATTTTTAAAAGAAAAAAATTAAGATATAGAGAAGATATTTTAGATAATATGAATGAAGATGAATTAGTTGCTAATTTATTTAGAATAAATCAAACTAAACAAAGGTTGATAAGAGATAATGTGCAAGGAGAAAAAGAAGCAAAAGATGTACATTATGAAGTTGGTAAAAAAGTTAGAAAAGCAATTGCAGATATTGGTGGAATGATGCCAGAAGAAATGCCAACACCTAAAAAGAGTTTGAAAGAACTTGAAAGAGAAAAGAAGCAATTAGAAAATAAAGAACAAAAGAAACTCGAAGGGATAAAATAGGTGAAATAATGAAATTGATTTTGAGTTCGTGTGACTTTTTAAATCCTAACTCTAGGCAAACTATAATAGAAAATTTAGACAAGGAATTAAACGAATGTAAAGTGTTATTTATTCCTAATCAAAAGGCAACATATGAAAAAATTCATTCGGAAAAATATTATAATAGATTGAAAGAAGATGGTTTTTTTAAAAAGGAGAATATTTATATTTTTGATGAAAGTGAAAGTGAAAAGTTTAGGGATTTGGATATAGATATTATTTATATCAGTGGTGGAAATACGTTTGCGACATTAGATAAGATTAGAAAAGCAAATTTTGAAAATTATATTATAGAATATATTAAAAAAGGTGTAATATATATAGGAGGTTCTTGTGGTGCATATATAGTTACTAAAAATATTGAGCATTTATTAAAATTAGACGATAATTATATAGGTATTACAAATTTTAATGTTCTAGGATTATTTGATGGTGTTATAATACCTCACTACGAAGCAAAAGAATATACTCCTGAATTAAGAGAAGAAATTTATAATAAATTATTAGAAGAAGCGAAATATAGTGTTTATAAATTAACAAATGATGAATCTTTAATTGTTACAGAAGATGGTATAGTAAGAAAATAAGGAAGTGATAAATAATGGATATGTATCAAAAAAGAGAAATGAGAAAAAATAAAAAAATGAATCAAAGCACAAAAAGTTTACCATCGACGAGCATTAACTGGTATATACCGACTTAAGGAAAACTTCCTGGAAAGGCTTATAAATAAAGGTTTTCAATCTTATTTCTTTTTACATTTTATAGGTAAGAAATTATTAAAATTCAATAAAATAGGGGTAATAACGACTTGTGGAAAACTAAATATATATTAAGTATGAAAAGGTGAAATTTATGGATTATAAAATTGAAAAATTAAATATAGAGAATGTTGAATATTATGCAAGGGTTAATGCATTAGCTTGGAAACAATCATACAAAGGAATCGTCAATGATGATTTCTTAGAATTAATTAATACAGAGCCTGAAATACAAAAAACTATAGCAAATTTAAAAGAAGGATTGAATGATAGTAGTAGGAGATTTTTAATTAAATATAATGATGAATATGTTGGATTAATAAGAGTTCGTAAAACAAAGTATGACAAATATAGTGAATGTGGAGAACTTGGTGCATTATATTTGTTAGATAGCGTTAAAGGTAAAGGACTTGGTAAAATATTATTTAATAAGGCAATTAATGAATTAAAAAATATGAATTATAATAAAATGATTCTTGGTTGTTTGTCTGAAAATCCATCTAATGACTTTTATAAACATATGGGTGGTGAATTAGTTAATACAAATCCACTGACTTTACCGAATGGTCAAAAATTAAAGGAAAATTTATACTATTATGATATATGATTGTAAATAGATTTAAAAGGAGTTGATACAAATGAATGAAAATAAAATAAACATCAACTATGTAGTCTGGATTTATGAAAATCCTTCTTTAAACACAGATAAAACAAGAGTTTTTGAAGAATAAGTTATTTAGTTAAAAATTGTAGAAAGGAGATTCAAAATGGCTAATAAAAGTTTACAATTAACTAATCACGATTTTTTAATATATAGAGACGGGAATAATGATGTAAAAATAAATGTAATGTTAATTAATAATGATTTGTGGTTAACACAAGATTTGATTGCAGAATTATTTGGTACTGCAAGAAGTACTATTACAGAACATATTAATAATATATTAAATGATGGCGAACTTTTAGAAGAAACTTCCGTCGGAATTTCCGACATAAGTTCTGGAGGAAGAAAACCAAAAATATATAATTTAGATATGATAATTGCAGTTGGATATAGAGTGAATTCTAAAAAAGCTACAAATTTTAGAATTTGGGCAACGAAAATATTAAAAGAATATATGATTAAAGGTGTAGTTATGGATGATGAAAGATTAAAAAATCCAAACTATATTTTTGGAGAAGACTATTTTGAAGAAACTCTTGAAAGAATTAGAAATATTCGCTCAAGTGAAAGAAGATTTTATCAAAAAATAACAGATATATATTCTTCTTGTAGTATAGATTATGATAAAGATGCAGAAATAACAAAAGAATTTTTTAAAACTGTTCAAAATAAGTTGCATTATGCTATAACAGGAAATACTGCAGCAGAAATAATATTTAATAGAGTGGATTCCGAAAAGAAAAATATGGGATTAACTAATTGGAAAAATTCTCCTGACGGACCAATTTATAAATATGATGTAGATATTGCTAAAAATTATTTAAATGAAAAAGAATTAAAAGATTTAAATAGAATTGTAACAATGTATTTAGATTATGCAGAAATGCAAGCAGAAAATCATAATGCAATGACTATGAAAGATTGGGTAGAAAAATTAAATGCATTTTTACAATTTAACGGCAAAGAAATATTACAAAATGCAGGTAAAATTTCTGCTACTGTTGCAAAAGAACTTGCATATAAAGAATATAATAAATTTAAAATTAAACAAGATAAATTATATAAATCAGATTTTGATAATTTTATAAACGAAGCAAGAATGTTAGAGAATGGAAGTGATAAATAATGGATATGTATCAAAAAAGAGAAATGAGAAAAAATAAAAAAATGGATCAAAGCACAAAAAGTTTACCATCGACGAGCATCAACTGGTATATAACGTGTTATGATAAACTCCTTACAAACCCTTATAAATAAAGGGTTTTATTTTCTTTTCTTTTTACATTTTTTTGATAATTTTTAGTGTTATTTTTAGAAAAAATGAGGTAATAACGACTTATGATAAAATACCTTAAATTGCATATTTAACAATTTGTATTTTTTAAATTATAATATAGTAAAATAATTTATTAGGAGGAGTTCGGTATGAAAAAGTTTAAATTGTTAGTAGATGGTTATGAATTAAAAATAATTATCAATGCTTTAAATGAATTACGAACAAAACAATTAAATGAATCAAGACCAACAGATGCGATTGATGAACT
>JAGALX010000025.1 GCA_017625035.1 Clostridia bacterium | reverse complement strand
GCTACCTTTTTTCTTGTTGTTGTTTTCTTTTCTTCTGCTGGTGCTTCTTCTTTGTTTTCAGTTTTTGCTACCTTTTTTCTTGTTGTTGTTTTCTTTTCTTCTGCTGGTGCTTCTTCTTTGTTTTCAGTTTTTGCTACCTTTTTTCTTGTTGTTGTTTTCTTTTCTTCTGCTGGTGCTTCTTCTTTATTTTCAGTTTTTGCCACCTTTTTTCTTGTTGTTTTCTTTTCTTCTACTGGAGCTTCTTCTTTGCTTTCAGTTTTGGTTGCTTTTTTTACTTTTTGTTGTTTTTCATCATTTTTTTGTAATATATTAAGTAATGTTGCTAAATCACTTGCGTTTGGTTCTATTAATTTAGTATTATTTTCTATACTGTATGTAGAATTCATATATTGATTTATATGATTAACATATGTTGCGTAAAATTCTGCAGATACTTCTATATTTTTTTCTGTAATTTTTTCTATAGCTTTCATATAAATTTCGTTTTCTTGATATATTGTATATTGTTTTTCTATTTCTTTTTCAATGTCTTTATTTTGTTTTAATTTTTCTTTACAAAATTCTTCTAAATATGTTTTTTCATCTAATTTTTGCTTATATTCTTTTTTTATATTAGCGATTTCTTTTATTAATTTTGAAAAATCTTTAATGTTAAAAATTGAAATTTGACTTTTTAGTTGTTTTTTCTCTTCAATATTTTTTTCAAGTTCTTCTATATAGGTAATTATTTTATCAAGACTGTTTTTAGCCATTTCATATTCCTCTTGATTTTTTTTGATAGTATCAATTACAGTATTATCGGCTTTTTTTGATTTCATTAATTCTTCTAATTTTTCATTATTAAACATTCAAACTAACTCCTTTTTTAACAACTTATGTCAATAATTATAACACTTATTATGTAAATTGTCTACTGTTTTTTCAAATTATTCCAGAAAATGGGAGGCGTTAAAAATACATCTTCAGATTGTAGATGTATTTTTAACGCCTCTATTAATTCACTTTCTCAAAGCTTTCTTTTGAAAATAAAATCTTAATTTATTTTCACTTTGTGTTGCGAACTAAAAAGTTTTATAGTGTTTCCTATTATATGAAAAAAAAAGCAGAAAACAGGAATATCCTATTTTCCACTTTTTTATTACATAATATACCAATTTCCATTATATTGAAGAACATACATTTCGTCTTGTTCTACATTACTACTAGGGTTTTCTTCTGCGCTTTCTGCATTTTCAGTACCTTCGGTGTTTTCTCCATTTTGAATATTTTCTTGTATTCCATCACCTGTAATAGTTACTGTTACTGGTACTGTATATGCTGCTGTAATATATATGTTTTCTACATCTGTATAAACAGTTGATATTTCACTTTCTATTTCTGAAATATCTTCTTCTGATAAAGCTGTTGCTTCTCCGAATGAGTAGTCTATTTTTATATTCGCTCCGTATAAAGCTTCGTATTGTGCATATAAATCATTTATATCATCAGCTGTTATTTTTTCAGACATTTTTGTAAATTCTGGAAATGCTTTTAACACTTGATTTATGTCTTTATTTTTTATTCCTTCGAAATAATCTGTTACTGGTTGTAAATATACATTTTCTGCTGCTTGTTCTTCATTATTTTTTTCTTTTTTTCCACATCCTGTAAGCATAAATATGCTTAGTATTATCATTGTAAGTACTGATAACATTTTTAATAAACTTCTTTTGTTACTTAACATATTCTTTCTCCCTTCGAATTAATTATGGATTTAGCTTATCATAACTGTATATTTTTTTCAAGTTCTATTTGTTTTTTTCCACAATATCTACAATATCGGTTATATATTCACCTATTACTGGTATATTTAGTCTTACTAGCCTTTGCAAAAAATATACTAGTATTGCTGTAAGTATTGTAAAACCTATTCCAATTCCTATTCCTTTTGAAATTCCTGAAAAAAAGTTTCTTAATAACATCTTTTTTGTGTTTCCTAAAATTTCAGATAATTCTATAAAATTATTTTTCATTATATATTTATTTATTATATCAATTTTGCTTATTAGCTCTTCTTCTCTATCGCTTTTTTTAGACATAAAAACCACCCTATTTTTAGAATGGTTTTATTTTCAATTTTTATTCATTTTTATAATGATATTGGAACCTGATTTGAATTATTTGTACTATTTTCTTCATTTTTTTCATTAGATTCTTTACTTTGTAATTCTTCTAATTTATCAATTAATGTTTGTAATTGTTTTATATCTTTACCCATTATCTCGTAATCACTGTTTGCTGTAGACTCTTTTAAATCTTTGTTTGCTTTTATTATTGATTTTATTAGCTCTTCTTGGCTTTCTGGGTCTTGAACTTCTATGTTTACTCCTTGTAATAATAAATTACTTAATGCTGTTTTTAAGTCATTTCCTATAGCAATTTTGTTCCCTGATGCTACAACTACTTTTTTTAGTTTTGGTAATGAATCGCTTTCATTAATATACTCTTGGTATATTGATTCTACATAAATTAATTTATTATTTATTGGAACTACAACTATATTTTTCGTAAGTTTTGTTCCTGATACATCTAAACTTTCTATTTCTTTTGATATTGCCTCATTTTGGCTTATTTGTGTATCTAATTGCATTGGACCTAATACGTAATTATCTGATGGATATCTGTATAGTTTTATTTGCATTTTTCCATCTTCGTATGTTCCGACTGCATATGCAGTAATACTTTGTTTTCCATAGGTTGTATATGGTAATACAAGTCCTAGTTTTGATTCTTCGCTATCTGTAGTTTTAACTATTGCATAATATGGTGTCATTTGAGTAGTTTCTGTTGTTGATGAATTGATACCTGTACCATATTTAGCGATATCCCATACATCGTTTGATCTGTATAATACGTCTGTTTCTGTATTGTGATATCGTTTTAGCATTTCTGCTTGTATGTTATATAAAAATTCTGAATATGTGAAATGTTTGCTTATTTCTTGTGGTATTTGTGAATCTATGTCCATAAATACATCTGGGAAGGCTTTTTTATATGCCATTACTATTAAATCGGTTCTGTCTGTAATATAAAATTTAATATCTCCATCATATGCGTTAACTAGAACTTTTACAGAATTTTTTATATAATTTATTTCTTGGCCATTTAAATTCATTTTTTGAGAATATGGATAATATTTTGATGTTGTATATGCATCTATTACCCAAACTAAATTTCCATCATCTGTAACAACTAAATATGGTGAACTGTCATATGTTAAGTATGGCATTACTTTTTTTGCTCTTTCTATTACATTTCTGTTGGTTAATATTTTACTATTTTCATTTATATTTGATGAAAATGCTAAATTTACATCTCCATTTGATAAAGCTAGTATCATTCTATCTAGGGTATTTAATTTTAGCCCTGCTTTTCCGTTATATGAAGTTGTTGCATTATCAGATTCATTATTTTCACTTTTTGGATAATCAAATTCATTTTTATTTTTACTACTTGTGACAATTGTATTATTAGTTTCAAGACCAAAGTATATTCTAGGATTATTTATATTAATTATATTATTTTCGTTTGAAAAATCTTTTTGTAAGTTTATTAAGTCTCCATTACTATTAGTTTCTGATGCTGATGTGACTACAGCTCCGTATCCGTGTGTGTATTCATATGTTGCATTTGTATAAGAATTTTCGTTTGAAACAACTTCTCTTGGAGTTACATATACTAAACTGTCTTCATCATTAATATTATATACTCCAGGTTTACTTGAAGTATATTTATAATATCCTTTACTTGTTAATGTTCCATTTAATAGTTTTAATACTAAAGATTCGTTAGTAGTAGAAATATTATTGGCTACTTCACTATATTCAGCTATTTCTTCTGAATTAATAGTACCTGCATCTTGTAAATTTATTTCTTCTACATTTATTCCATATGCATCTCTTGTATTTTCTATATTGTATGCTATAAATTGCTTTTCTTTTTCATATTCATTTGAGTCTATGAATAATTTGTTGAATGCTATTAAAACAAAAATTAATCCTATTAAATATATTGGTACTGAGGAAATCCAAAATACAAGTCCTCTGTTTTTCTTTTTGTTATATGCTGATACTGCTAGAAATATTGCAAATATCATTAATATTGATAATATTCTGTATCCCCATACTTTGATTGTGATATCTGCTGTTCCTGCACCTGTTATTGAATATGAACTTTCATTTTCGCCTACATTTAAAAATGTTTGAGAGCTTAAATCTTCTGCATTTATAAATGTTAAAATTGCTATTATTATTACTATTATTTTTGCATTATTTAGTAATTGTTTTTTTAGTATAGAATTTTTTAAGGTTTCAGAGCTTACACCATTTGTAAATTGTGTATTCAATAATATTATATAATATATTGCTGCATATACTGTAATTGCTATAAAAGTTATTAACATATATACGAGTATTTCTTGTAGAAATGGTTTTATAAATAGATAATAACCTATATCATGTCCATATATAAAATCTGTTTTTCCGAATGATGTATTGTTTAAAAATAGTATTGTTTTTGGCAATAATATATTAGATGTTATTACACTTACAATTGCTGCTGTTATAAAAGAAACTGATTTATTCGGAAATTTTGGTATTTCTTTTTTTTCTTCTGCGAAGAATATTTTTAACCCTTTTTTTATTCTGCGATTTGTAGTGTACATTAGCATAAAAATCCATATAAATGGTACTATTATTGTTATTGATCTATATTTAATTTTGTCATAAAACGCACCTACATAATTTTTACCAATTTCTAGTACTTCTAAATAGTTTCCTCTATACATTACATATGCTACGATTAAGCATATTATTGAAAAAAGTATTACAACAGCTCTTCTTTTGGTTCTTTTTGTCTTTTTTGCTTTTTTTATATTTTCTACTTTTTCTTCTTTCAAATTACTCACCTTCTATTTGTTATATTATACTATTTACAAAATCTGTTGAGTTAAATTTTTGCATATCGTCTATTTGTTCTCCTACACCAATAAATTTTATTGGCATATTGTTTTCAGATACTATTCCTAATACAGCTCCACCTTTTGATGTTCCATCTAATTTTGTTAAAATTAATCCATCTATGTCGACTGCTTCTTTAAATGCTTTTACTTGTAATATTGCATTTTGACCAGTTGTTGCATCTAATACCATTAATGTTTCTTTTGATGCATCTGGTAATTCTTTGTCTACTACTTTTTTTATCTTTATTAATTCATCCATTAGATATTTTTTGTTATGTAGCCTTCCTGCTGTATCGATTATTAAAACATCTGCATTTTCCTGTTTTGTTACTTTTATTGAATCAAATACAACTGATGCAGGGTCTGTTCCTTCGTTTCTTTTTACCATTTGGCATCCTGCTCTGTTTGCCCATACTTCTAATTGTTCTACTGCTGCTGCTCTGAATGTGTCAGCAGCTGCTATTACCACCTTTTTTCCATCTTTTTTTAGATTGTTTGCTATTTTTCCGATTGATGTTGTTTTTCCTACACCATTTACGCCTACTACTAATATTACAGATGGTGTTGTTTGTAGTTTTAATTCTGAATCTACAGAGCTTAAAATTTCTTCCATTTGGTCGCGTAATGCTTGTTTTACTAAGTCTGCATCTTCTATTTTTTCTGTTTTTATTTTATCTCTTAAATTTTGTATTATTTTCATTGATGTTTCCATTCCAACATCTGACATTATTAGTGCTTCTTCAAGTTCTTCTAATAGTTCTTCGTCTACTTTTCTGAAGTTTTTAAATACATTGTTTATTTTTTCATTTATTGATGTTTTGGTTTTACTTAAACCTTGTTTTAATTTGTCAAAAAATCCCATTCTTTCTTCCTCTTTCTTTTTATAATGTTATGGAGCTACTGGGGAGAATCGAACTCCCGACCTTCAGGTTACGAATCTACTTTTCGTGCCTCTTATAATAGTCCATTTTACTGTGTCTTAGTGTTCTTTTTTCATTGTTGACACACTATTTTGACACACTTTCTTTTAAAAATTGTTTTATACTATGCTCTATATTATTAACTTTGTTTGTTTTTGCAATTCTATATAATAATAAAATAAATCTTCTTCTTTTGCAATATTTTTTACATATTTCTTCCAAAGTTTCTTTATCCATCTATATCCCTCCATTTCTAATATAATTAAAAATGGTTCTTTTAATCCTCTTTCTATTTCGCTAATATGTCCAATAGAAACATCTGCTTTGCGTGCTAATGTTTCTATTGACATATGTTTACTTAATCTTACACTTCTTATCAAATATTCTATATGCATAACATCACCGTTTTTTAGTATTTGTAAAAAACAGTATATTATGTATTATTTTCGTTTTGGCGAAAATAGCAAAAGAGACTAAATCAAATTAGTCTCTTTCATTTTTGTGTTAATCAATTTATCTAGCTTTTGACTCTGCTTTAGTATCTTACTATAATCTTTCTCTTCTGTTATCATGCGCTCTAGTCTTGCTCTGTTTCTTACTATTAACAAGTCTATGCTCATTACATCACCTCTATTAAGTATAACATATTTATGTTAATTTGTGTGTCGAAGTTTGTCGAATATTCAAAAAAAAGACTAGTTTTGAGCTAGTTCTAAAATTTATTTATTATTTTATCTTTTTGTATTGAAAAATTTGTCTAATTTTGGTATTATGAATTTGCTCCATATCTCGTTTTGTCTTTCCAGCAAAAGGAGGTGAATGATTTGAACAAAATAATTATGCTTATCGTATTAGTACTAATTTATTTAATTCTGTCGTTATTTAAATAGTCTAATACATAAAAAATACTAGAGGTGCGAACTCTAGTATTTTTTTGCTCTAATTTGAACAATTTTATCTATGCTTATCATTTACAGAATTTAGAAAGGAGTTGATTAAGTGTGTCAAACTATAATCTCATTTTCTTTTCTGTACTTCACATTCTACTAGAGTATTACTTTTTTGTCAATAGCTTAATACAAAAAGTATTACTTTTTTGACACTTTTTGATACCAATATAAGTATAACACATTTTATGTAAAATGTCAAAAAATATGCATAATATCAATAAAAAACAACCTTTCAGAATCGATTTTAAGCCATTTTTATTTTTGAGCAATATACTTTTATGCCTTGATTTTATTGGATTTTGAGGATTTTAAAAAATTTTGAAATTTTTTTGAAAAAAGTGCTTGACATACGGTGTACCGTATTGTATAATAATTACAGAAAGCGAGGTGAGCAAAATGTTACAAAAGATTATCGAAAACTTTAAATCTAAAATGCATAAAAGAAAAATGCATAAACAGTTTAAAGAAATACAAAAATGGCAAAGAGAAATGTACATATCAAAATCCCGCGAAGAACTTGAATTGCATTAATCTAAGCCATCTAGAGAGGATATCTCCTCTCTAGAAATTATATAAGGAGTTGATAGAAATGTCAAGAGACTACAAGAAAGAACTTGAATGGGAAAATCAAAAATATAAGAGATTAGTTGCTAAAGTAGATAAAGAACTAGCAGACGAATTTTTAAAAAAGCTTGATAAGCCTTATGCAACATGGCTTAAAGAAGAAATTGAGAAATTTTTGAAAAAAAATTAAAAAAGTACTTGACATACGGTGCACCGTATGTTATTATAATCACAGAAAGAGATAAGACTAGACTAAAAAAACGGCTAGCACTCTAAAGGAGTAAAGATATGAAGATTAAAGAAATTTTAGAATTAACTATTGTTGAATTAGAAAAAATGATGAGCTCTGAAGAATATGACAGAATGCAAGATTTACACTTAGAAACTTGTCAATTACTAGATGCTTTAAAAGACAGTGCTAGATTAAGTGGACAAGAAGACGATGAAGAACATACAACTATATCTGCTTACTTAAACTATCTAGAAGAAATGAAACAATAATTTAAAATCTTTAATCTAAATATAATAGAATGTATAAAAAACAAATTATACGAGGAGGAAAAACTATGAAAGAAGAAATTATAAAATTATTAGAAAGTGTTGAATTAAAAAATGAAGAAGGAAATGAAAATTATAGTAACTATGCTGATATAAAAAATGATTTTGAATATGCTATAAACAAAGTAAAAGAATCTGATGAAGACTTAGAACTATATGAAAAAATAAAAGAAAAAGTAAATACATTAAATGCACAAGAAACAGAATTTAGAAAATTCAGAATAGCTAAAAGTTTAAGCAAAGATATAATAGCAGTTTTATAAATTTTAAAATTAGAGGTTTTTTATGATTGATTATACTAACAAACGTTTTGGGAAATTAGTTGCAATTAAAAGAATGAAAAAAGAAAAATTGTCTGGTTGGTTATGCAAATGTGATTGCGGAAATGAAAAATGGGTTGAAACACACAATCTTACTCGCGGAGTAAAAAGTTGCGGATGTCTTTGTACAGAAGAATTACAAAAAGCTCGAAATAAGATAAAAAAAGAAAGTCTTGTAGAAGGAACTAGTCTTATATCATTAAATAGAAAAATAGGTTCTAATAATAAAAGTGGTATAAAGGGTGTTTGTTACTCTCCGAAGCTAAAAAAATGGATTGCTAGTATTCGAATAAAAGGGACTAGATATCAAAAATATTTTAATACAAAAAATGAAGCAATTAGATATAGAGAAAAATTAGAGGAACAATATTTTAAGCCGATTCTGGATAAATACAGCAAAGAGGAGCACTAGCCCCTCTTTTTATATTTTCTTATAATCGATAGTTATTATTTTAATATTAATCTATTGAAATTTCTTTACATTCGTCAAAAATAGAAATCCACGATGTACCACAACAAAATCCTTCTGTATAAACGGAATATTCTCCTTTTCCTTCAGCAATGAGTACTTCTAATAATTCTTTTAATTCCTTTACTGAAAATTTTTCATCTTCTATTTTCCTTATTCCATAACCTTTGTTTTCTTTTGTAATTTCATATTTATCTTTCATTTTCAAAATACCTCCTTGCATACTGTCAATTTATGAATTAAAATCTTTACGAAAGGAGGTATTTATGAATTTAAATTTTAATATATCAAGTCAAATACAAGATGATATTAACACAATAGAACATATACTTGATTTAAAAATTTTTGAAACTATTTCTGATATATATATTCAAAAATCATTGTTTACCCAACTTATGATTTCTTTACGTGATTTAATTCGCAAATCTGAAATATATTCAAATAAAATTGATTTTGATGATGATGTTATAAAAATAACACGCCCTCAAAAAGTATCTAATGTATCTGATTTAATAGCTTTTATTAGAAATGCATTATGTCATGAAGATTCACTAAATCATAAATATAATGAAAACATAACTTTGTCTTATAATGTTTTAAAAGGAAAATTTCCTAATGCAATTGTTATTGGACAAGCATCTATAAGTTCTGATTATGAAGACGATATCTGCATTATCTTTGGTTTCGAAAAAATTTATTATCATCGTCATATTATTAGAGCTTTTAAAGAATGTAAAAATAATTTACTTCCGCTTCTAAATAACAGGTTGCCAGAGAATTAATTTCTCTGGTTTCTATATTAGTTTTATAATAGCCTTATAGTTCCCTGATTGTAAATTATCTCCTGCTATATGCCCATTACATGAATCTAATCCATACAAATCATAATCGTCAGCTTCTTGTATATACTCGCATCCATCATCATGAATTACTAAAAATATAGAATTACTATTTCTTTTTTCTTTTATATCATACTTCTCTTTGTATACATTAATAAATTCTTCTAATTTATTAATCATGACAATCATCTCCTTAGCCAAATTATTATATTATAATTTTTATTGTTTTCTACAATAATCTAAACAAATCCAACCGCTTGAGGTTTTTCCCCATTTCCCTTGAATCTTTGTTACAGTACATATCACATCTTTTTTATAACCGTTTGCATACTGATTGCCCAATCGCTTATTTTGACTTTTTGCATTATTAGTTAATTGATAATATCTTTTTGCCTTATATTGAGTGCCTGGTCCAACTCTTACATTTAATAGAGATGCTGTTACTTTGTAGTTTCCAGTTTTATATACTGCACCTGCAATATTACTAGTATTTTTTACTTTAGTTGTATAGTATAAGTAAATCCAACCTTTGTCTGTTTTCCCCCAACCATTGCTTTCTGCTATTATATTAACTATTGTATTTTTTGCATATGCACCTATTTTATCATAATCTACACTTGCTCCAGAACGGATTCTTAAACCTGTATTTGCGGTCACTTTTACATTGTAATCTACACTTGTTACAGAATTTGGATTTACTGTTATATTTTCTATAGTTGTTGTAGTCACATTATTTTTTCCACTATCATTCGAAAAACACCAAAATCCTTTATAACTAGCATAATTTCTAAAATTATCTATACTACAATATATTGTTGTTCCATCTACTGTTACTTTACCTCTTCTACTTGCCGTATTAAACTTTCCATTATATAAGTATGGATCATATATCTTTATTGTATTATTTTCTATACCAGTCAAAACTATATAGTGTCCACCATACGTAAATAAGCCACTCCCACAACTTGCAATTACATAGTAACCTTTATTTAAATAGTTTATTGCTGTATTTAAATTAGATGTATATGCATAGTCATTAAAATCAAAATAATCTGCTACCCAACTATACGCACTCCAAGCAGTTCCATTATTCTTAGTTCTAAATCCTTGCTCTACGAATAAATCTGCCATAGTAGTTGGTAATATTGTTCCTTTTGAACTAGATACTACCATAGCTGCTGAGGTTGGCCCACAAGCAGAACTCTTCATTGTTTGTGTAGAGTTGTTTGTAGCTGTATATAAATAATTTGCCCATCTACTATCCGCTTGACTGTAATATGTAAGTCCTGTACATTCTCCGAGCAAACTTAATCCTGTTCCTGTGTCTGCTCCATTATAACTTATATTTTCTTGTTCTACTACAGCATCAGATTCTACTTGTTGTTCAACTTCAACTGTTTGTTCATCTAGCTCTGTTATTTCAACTATCTCTGTTGTTGAAGTTGTTTCTTCTATTATATTAGTAACAGTTTCTACGCCTTTACTAATTTCTTCAATATCACTATTTGTATAATTTATATTAAAAATAACACTTGCAATTGCTAATACAAGTGTTACGATAGATATTATTATATTTCTTTTATTCATAAGTTACCTCCTACTTTAAACCTAATTTATATAAGCAATAAGCTAATATTGCATAAAATATGTAATCTATTAGCTTATCCCATTTTTTCCCTTTGTCTGAAGATGAACTTTTTATATCGTTTTTTATTTCTGAAACATTTTCTTCTACATTAGACATTCTGTAATCCATCTTTTCCATTATTTTGTACGTTTCTTCTAATTTTTCAATTTTTTCTTCTGTCTTGTCGATTCTATGTTGATTAGATTTTACATTTTCTTCTAATTTAACAATTCTTGTTTCCATACGCTTCACCACACTTTCAGCCTCATTTATTTTACATTAAATGCTATTATTCTGATTATAAATACCCGTGTATTCAACCCTTAATGCTGTTACATTTTCTAATGCAATAAACTTAAATATATGATTTGTACTATCATAATGTCCCACAACAGGGATGGGTGTATTGTATGGATTTTTTACAGCGAAAATAATGCCGCCAGTTAAATACTCGCTAAATCTATTGATGAAAGATGTATCAGTAATTTCCACCTCTAAGTTTCCTGTAAAAGCTACATCAAAAGAAATTTCGAATTTTAATTTATATTCATCTTTAATTAAATATTGTCCGTTAAATGTTGCATTTGTATCATTTCTTGTTAATCCTAAATATTTGCTCTTTAACATTTTAGGTATAATTTGATAATTGACACCGAGATATGAGGAATTTTCTATTAATAGATTGTTTAAATTATTTGCAACATTAACTTTTGTATAATTATTCCACTCAACATTAAATTGGCAATTTGTTATTAGTATATTTGGCTCACTACCTTTTAAAATGGGAACAGGTTCATGTGTTGTGTCTGCATTTAAAGGATAATGAAATGTACTATTTGTAACAGTAATATTAGTATAAATAGTACCATTCGTAGCATCTATAAAATGCATAATGCTATCGCAGAAACAATTTTCAATAATACAACTATTCTTAGTATCAAACATCGTTGAGCCTTCTAAAATTTGTTCTAACCAATTCCAACTGTGGATATTTTCATACCAACAAGATGACCCTACTTTAAAAGAAACTTTAAAATTATTAGTTACACCGTTACTAATTCCTGCATCTGTTGTTTCGCTGAAATCAACAGCCACACTATTTTTAACATTATCAAATAATACTTCATCGTATACATTATAATAGTGAAATTGATCTACAAATATATTGCCTCGACCTTGTATGTCATCTTTAACAACTTTTACGCATGCTGTTTTACAATTGAAAATAATTGAATCATATAATTTCAACCATCTACAACCTGTCACGTATACGCCAATGCCACAAATATAATTACCATTTATTACTATATTTCGTATAATAGGAAAGAAATTTGGTCTAGCACTATTTTGACAATTTATAGCATAATCTATATTTCCACATTTTAGTGTTGATTTATTGAAGTCTAAATATACTTCCCTATCAATATTGATAGGGTTTTCTATATAGTACGTTTTTTTAGAATTAAATCTGCAATTGTCATTTTTTGCAATCATGTTATTGATTGCTTTACTGTCGTCATTTTCTCCATCACCTTTTGCACCATATTGCTCTGGTTTTGCATAATTTTTTAAAATTATTTCAGCAACTAAATTATTTTGTAAGAAATGTATTGAACCGTTATCTTCATCATCAGTATCAACTTTCTCTCTAATTAAATACTTAGCTCCACCACCATCATTGGTCGAATAGTACCCCAAAGTTTCCACAACATCCCCTGGAACCAAAGTTAAACAATTTTTCATTTCTTCTACATTTTCAAAATGATATATTTTTTGTTTTATTATACTTCCCAACGTAGGGAAACCTGCTCTTGCATCAACGATTTCTGCATTTTGTGGCTCTGATGATGCAATGTTTTTTATTTGTTCATCATATTTTTGCTCTAGTAAATTTTGTTTAGTTGTATTATTATTTATTATTTTATCCTGCTCGCTTAATCTTTTTGAATAATCTTTATTAATAGCATCTATGCTATCATGTATGCTATTTCTTACATCTCTGCCAAAAATGGCAGTTTTAATTTGTTTTAAATATTCTGCAATATTAGCCATCTATATTACCTCCTTCTTTTTGCAATTCTAATGTTTCTACTCTTGCAACTAACTCTTCATAATCAGTTTTTGCAACATATATTTTTTCCGCTTCTTCTGCAGTTATATATCCGCTAAAATCTACTGTTTCAGAAAACTTATCCCAGCCTTCTTCTGTAAATACATAATTAGCACCTGTATCTTTACAATTATATACATCACCCTCTTCAACATCACTCATACTAAGTAATGTATTATAACTATCAACACTTCCTTTAATTCTATAAACTCTACTAACTTTGCTATTTATATCATCTTTGTATTTTTCAAAAGTTTCAGTTTTTACATATTCAGTTGGAATATCTTCTGTAATAACAGTATTAATAATACTTACATCAGTTTTAACTTGAGTCATATCTTTATCCAAACTAGTTATCTTTTGAGTGCTTTGAGTAAAACTTGCAATTTGTTTTTGATTTTCTAATTGTTTCTCTGTAAATGTTTTATATGTCTTGCCTAATGTAACTCTACTTGATTTAACATTATCTAAAATAAGCTCTAGCTTAGTTAATAGCATATATTTGTCCCATTTATGAGGCTTAGAAACTACTCTTGTTAATCTTCCAATTCTTAATGCTTCTATATCTACATTTAATTCATGCAAATCTGCTGCAGTTATATTTATTGTTGTTGATAAATTTATGCTATCTTCTAAGTCCTTCTTTCCTTTTTTCAATAAATTAGAAGGAACAGTAACATCATCGTGTTTTACTATTCCTTCTATTCTTCCAAATACATTTATTGCGGCTGGATCTTCTATATAATCTAAACCATTATTTACACTTTCAATTGTTGTATATTTATCCTCTTCTTTCTTGCCAAGTGGAATTATTACTGTTTTGATATCTTCTGCAGAGATTACTTTTGTAAAATCTAATATGTTTTTTCCAAAAATTATTGGTTGTGTATTATATTTTGTATATTCTGCTAAATAATCTATATATACCTTTTTAATAATATTGCCATATCTATCAACCTCTTCAACTTCTTCGGTCTCAAAATGTCCACCTAAATAACCAATTAATTTATTATCCATTTCTTCTTTCGTAGATGGATAATTTTCATTTGCTCTTGTTATATAATTATTACTATCTGTAACAGTACAATTTCTAACATAGAACTTTTTTTGCTCATCGACTTTAGAGTTATGCTCATTTACATATTTCTTAAATAAATCTATAACATCACCATTGTATTTATATGGTCTTATTATTGAATCATTGAAGAATGCTAATTCACCCTCACAAGAAATTTGACCTCTGGAATAAAAATCTTCATCTCTTGTTGTTGCCATCCCTCTAAAAAGTTGAGTATATATCTTCTTTTTATCTTTTATATCAACTTGATAAACTCTAAAAATACTTTTCTTTAAATTGATATAATCGAACATTGGATTTGTTTTAGGTATTCTAAAACTTAATGTTCCATTTTTTCCAGTTGCAAGTACAAGCTTAGGAGATGTTACAATTCTATCTTTACTTCTAATATCATATATAATTTGATTATCACACGTAATTTGATACATTATAAACTACCTCCCCTATAATCAACCGAAACTGTTCCATTTCCTTTAAATGTTAGCAGATTTTGACCTTCCAATATTTCAATGTCTAGAACTTCATTTATTCCTGCAGATAAATTATATGTTACATCATTAAATGTTACTGTCATTTCTGAATCACTTATAATTTTAGGAATTACGTGTTTTCTTCTGCCTTGAATTGTTACATCTAAAGCTCCATTTACAACTAAATCTTTACATTCATTTATTATTCCATCAACAAAGCTAAATGGATCCCATAACCAATCATCTGCAGATGAGATTATCTCGTACTTGTATGGATCAACTTTAACTTCTAAATTTATACTTCTTAGCACTCCATAAGGATTAATATCCCCAACAGAAACACGACCAATCCAATAAAAATTAGGCTCTTCTGAAAATATCATTTTTACATTTTTGCCATGCAACAAATTTTGAAATTTGCTATGAATACTTAAAAATTCATCCCTATTTTTAATTCCTGCTAATTCTATTGGAATTACTCTTCTTTCATAGTGTACATCTCCATTTGATTCTGTATAATCTAGAATATCAGATGTTCCAGGTATTTCTTCAATTTCTTCTTTAACTACTGCAGAAGGAATTGTTAGTTCTTGAATCAACACGTGGAAATCTTTGAATGTATTTAGTATTAAATTACCTTTTAAATCATAAAATGTTATATATTGTTCCAACTAACTTCCCCTCTCTTTCTTGATCGATAATCTTCCTAATTCTTCATCCATCTGTTCTGCAGTTTCTCCGACGAGCACTCCTGTGTCTAATATAATTTTTTGATTTCTTCCTTGCTTTAACAACTTATTTAATAGCATTTCTATTCTAGAATTAGCTTGCATCATTGCATTAGCGATTTGAGTATAATCAACCATATTTACAGATGTGCTGTTGCCATTTCTTTTTTTAACATCTTCTTCCGCTTCTGTATAGGCTTTGTTTTCTTCAGCTGTTAATACTCTTTCTCCTTTATGTAATTGTGCGATATAGTTGTCTTTCGGTACATAATCAAGACCTAACTTATGCTTTCCACTTATATATCCAGTTATAGATTTAAAAGCATCAGCTACTCCACTTATGTTAAATTTTACTGATAATCTATTTGCAATTCCACTAGCTATACTAGATGCCGTTTTAAATAGACTTCCTTTAAATGATTCATTTTTTAAACCATTATTTAAACTAGTTAGAATTTTTTTACCTTCTTCTTCAGCTAAGTTCCCAGCTCTTATCCCAGACATTACATTTTCAACATTTTGAACTCCTGCAGCTTGTAATAAACTTCTTAATTCGCTATTAGTTAATCCATTTAGATATTCATACATGCTACTTAATGCTTCGTTTCTAAATGCTTCATCATTGTCCAGTTTAGATAAAATTTGATTAGACATAAATTCAGTTGCTGCAGTAACATCTGGAGTTTCTTCATATATAACCCCTGTAACATCACTAATTTTTTGACGCATTGTTGGATCCATCTTAGCTAATTGATTTTGATATACCCAATAATTTTTAGTAGCTAAAGCTTTCCATGCCTCAGTTTCTGCTGTTCCTAATTCATCTATTGTACTTGTTCTATTTGCAAGTTCCTGAGCCAAAGTCTCTAAGTTTTTTTGTGCTTGTTCAGCATTTGTATTAGCAATATCATTACCAGTATCATCATATATTTTTTTATATTGTTTCAAATATGTACTTTGTGTATCTATAGAACTTTTAATCTCATCAAGAGATTTATTACACCAATCTTCTGTCTTAACTGTAATGTCATTTGCAATTTCATCATATTTTTCATTAACAAAATTTGCATAATCTTCTTCATATTCTTTAACTTCTTTTGTATACTCTTTTACATTAGATAAAGCATCATCATATGCATTTTTTACAGCAGTTAACTTATCATAATAATCTGCATCTAATATCATTTTACTTACTTCATCTTGTGTATATTTTGTAGGATTTTGACGATAATCATTTGCTTTCGTCCAATATGAGTCCACCTTTTGTTGTAACTCATCATATGACATACCAGTTTTCTCTACTTCTTCATTTGCTTTTCTTAAATTCTCAATTTCTTGTTCTTGATTTTTTATTGCATTCTCATACTTTTCCTTTTTAGCATTAAGTTTTATTTCAGCTTTTTTCTTTGAAATAGTACTATCTATTTCAGCTTGTAAGGTTTTATAAGATTCTATAATATCACCATTTAACTTATATTCTGTACCTAAAGCTTCATTCATCTCATTTAATATAAAAGATACTCTTCCTTTATCTTTTTCTTGTACTTTTCCATTTTCATCTGCTAAATTTGTTAATTCATTTCTTAATTTTTCTACTGAAGATACTCTTGCAAGCTCTGCTTCAGCAGCATCATCAATACTTTTATTGTATTCTTCTAGCTCTTTTCTAGTATTTGACATTTCTTCAGCAAATTCTTGAGCCATCTTTGTTTCCTCTGAAGTTTGAGTAGTAAGATATAATATTGCTCCTGCTGTTACTAATAGAGCGGTTGTAGCAAGCCCTGCAGGACTTGTTAATTTAGTTAGAAATCCAGCTAATCCATTTACAGCTTCAGAGCTACTAGTAACATTTCCTCTCATAACTCCTATAGCCTGAGTAAATGTTCCTATTGATTTTATTGCAGTTCCACCTACAGATTTTATTTTTCCAAATATTTTGATAAGAGGACCTATTGCTACTACAACACCACCTATTTTTAATATAAGTTCTATTTGATCATCTGTTAGATTTTCAACCCAACTTGTAAAATCTTCAATTTTATCTGTTGCTTTATCTACTATTGGGGTTAATTTATTTCCGAAAGTGATAGCTAAATCTTTCAACTTATTCATTGCTATTTCTAATTTACTTTTTAATGTGTCATATCTCTTGTTAGCTTCATTTGTTAAAGCTGTATTATCTTCCCATGCAGTAGTACCAGTCTCTATTGCATCTGAAAATAAAGTACCTGCATTTGCTGCCCTCAATAAAGAATCTCTTAATCTAACTTCTGTAAGACCCATTTCAGAAAGTAAAGTTATTGCACTTTCTCCTTGATTTTCAGCATCTCCCAATCCTTTTATGAATGCACTTAATGCTCCAGCAGCATCATCTTTCCATGCTTTCTTAAATTCATCTGCAGACATTCCTGATATTTTTGCAAAATCTTCTAAATTCGTACCAGCTGTAATTAATTGTTTTACTTCTGTACTTGTCATATTTAAACTATTACATAATTCTTTAAATTCCATAGAATTATTTGCAGACAATAGTTCTAGTTCTCTAAGTGTCATTCCAGATTTTTTTAATACATCATTTAATTTAGTTCCTCCTTGTTCCACAGCATTTTGCATTTTAACCATTGCTTTACTTATTGCAGATCCACCCATTTCGGCTTCAATACCAACGGAACTAAGTGCTGTTGCTAACCCAAGAACTTGACCCTCACTTAGTCCAACTTGTTTTCCAGCTCCTGCTAAACGCATTGCCATATCTACAATGTCAGCTTCAGTCGTAGCAAAATGATTTCCTAAATCAACTATAGATGATCCCAATTTATCGAAATCAGATTGTGACATTCCCATTATATTAGCAAATTTAGCTAATTGAGAAGCTGCTTCATCTGCAGTTAAATTAGTAGAATTTCCTAAATCAATCATTGCTTTTGAAAAGCTTAAAATGTTTTCTGTTTTGATTCCTAGTTGCCCTGCAGCCTCTGCTACTGCTGCAATTTCTGTAGTTGAAGACGGCATCTCTTTGGCCATATCTCTAATCCCTTGCTTAAGTTCAGCCATTTGCTCTTCTGTTCCATCTACAGTTTTTTCAACACCTGTGAAGGCCGATTCGAAATCTATTGCACCTTTAGCTGATACCGCAAATGCAGTAGCTGTTGCAACAGAAAAAGCAGACAATTTATCGCCTGCTTTTTCTATTTTTTCTCCAGATTTTTGAACCTTATCTCCCCATTCTTCTAATTTTTTTCCATTACTTGTAAGTTGAGTTTCGACTTCTTTCATTCTGTTTTTATAAGTTGCTAATTTAGCTTCTGCAGAAGTTAATTCATTTCTTTTTTTCTTTATTGCACTTACATTTTTATTTTCTGCATTTTCTAATTCACTAAGTTGCATTTTTAGAGTTTTTACTTTATCTTCTTGTATTTCATATGCATTTGTAAGATATTCTTGTTGTGCTTTTAATTTTTCAACACTTGTTGTAGATTTATCCCATTGTGCCTGTGTCAACTTGAATTGATTATAATTTTTGTTCATTTCTAAGTTAATTTCTTGTAAGCTCTTTTTAAAATCTACTGCTCCTTCTTGCGTAAATATAAGACCTACACGTTTTAATTCATCTGCCACTTATTTCATCTCCTCATATAGTTTTGCAAGAACTAGATAAGTGCAGAAAAAATAAACACTTACAATATGTAAGTGTTTTAACATTAATATATTTTTTTATTTCCGACTTGTAAAGATATTAAATCATATTCCTTATATGTATCATCTACGAATTGTATTATCATATAAAACTTTTCTGTAGAACCATTTTCTGTAACATTCCCTTCTATCTTATATCTTAATCCAGTTTCTATAAATGTATAATCTCCTTTATAGCTAGAATATTTAGGCTTACTTAAGTTGTCTTTTAATACAGTTTGAGCATATGACATCAATTCAATTTCGTCTGGTTTTCCACCATTGTTTCTTGAATTATTTGTTGAAAAATTCCCACTAATTCCTTTCCAAACAAAGAAAATTATAATAATCACTAATATAAAAAATATTAAACATCCTGTTGTAGTATAACTATTTCCATTATTTTCCATATATATCACCTCGACAATATTTTATATTTTCATACAAAATATTTCAAGGATAACTCTTCGACAAAAATCGACACCTATATTCTATGTGATGTAATTTCTTGTATTGCACGTATCTGTTTTTTATTCGTATTATCTTTTTTTTCAGATGGCATACTCTTAATAACAAAATCTGCAATCTTCTCTACATCTTCTAATTTCACAAGTCGCACCGCTTGTCTATAAGTAAGTGGGCTGTCATAGTTTGATGCTATTACTGCATACAATAGCTGATTTGTAGCATACATAGTTCTTGTATATCCGTTTTTATCTTTTTCACCTCGGGCATCTTTTTTTATTTGTTCGACACCACCTGGATACTCTTCAAAATATTCTAAAATTAGCGGTGTCACTTCTAAAACTAGACTTTCTCCATTTTTCAATTCTATTTGCATGGAATTTTCCTCCTATATATAAAATTATTAAGCTCTATTTCTAGAGCTTAATATGTGTATTTTTTTCTATGCGCCTTCGTTCTCTTCTTCTGTTGTTGGTTTCATAACTGCTGCTAAATCTTCATCTGTTAATATTGGTTTTGTAAAGAATTGCTCTTCTGTTAATCCTTCTGGGAAATTTGACATTTCACTATTAACCCAAGTCTTTTTATCTTCATCTTTATTATAATCATAAGCTCTTATAGTAATAGTATCATTTTGCTCAGAAAAATTTTCTTCTTTTGTTGATATATCATCTGTATTCTCAACTAATTGACATTTTGGATACCAAGCATACTCTACTCCATTATTAAGTAATTTTTTTACTTTCCCAAAAGCAAAGAATGGTCTCTTTTTAGAACCTCCAGAACGATTAAGTCCTGTTTCTCCTATTTTATCAGCCCTCATTTTTGCTAAATCTGCTGGGTCTATAGCAACTACTTCGACTGCCATATCTATGTATTCATTGCTATTTACAGTATCATATACTTTTCCACTAGCACGTATTATTACAGAATCAGCATTTTCTGTAGTAGATATATTTTTTACAACTTCACTTTTTACTACTTCATCTTCATAATTCTCTGCATCAAATTCTCCATCTGTAGTTGGTTTGTTAAAAGCATAATATAAAGCTCCAACGCTTTCTTTTACCATCGGTTTTTTAGTTTTTATTCCCATATTTAATACCTTCCTTTTCTTTAAAATTTATAAAAAATGCTTACTATTACCAGGTTTTCATCCCCAGTTTAGTAAGCATTAATTTGTAATATTTTTCTTTGTTATGATCCCATAAAGGATACATATGTGCTCTAGCATCCATTTTTTGAGTTCCTAATTCTACCATCCTTCCATGGTACTTGCCCCATCCAACTATAACTTCTTTTTTATTGGAATCAATGGCAAATGAATCTATTAAATGTGTATAACCACTTTTTCTAATTCTTGACGTTGGTTTTGTTAATTTATTTAAATCTTTAAGAAATTCCGTAGCCCCATCCATTAATATTTCTGTACTATTTTCAGCACCTTTTATATAGCGTTCTAGTTGCTCTGTTAATGCACTAAAACCAGCACAGCCATCTGTAACAGATGTAGTTCCATCTTTTTGTCTGTTTAAATTATATAGACTACTCAATGTTTTCTAATACCTCTATTGCAAGATAAGAATGCCATCTTCTTGTTTGAATATCTTTTTCGTGTTGTATTATTGGATGTAAATCTAGTTTATTTAATTCATTTTTTAAATTTATTAAAGCTTTACATCTTGGATTTTCAGAAATAATAGAAACTTGATATGTTACTTTTGTATTATATTCATTACCACTTGCAACAAAAGGCTCCCAAACATACTCCCAAAAACAAATTCTTGTTTTTGCCTCTATATTATTATCATCTGGAACTCCCTCACTTACTGGAACCTTTAAAGATTTTAATAATTTTAACAATTCTTCTTTATTCATCATTCGCTTATCACATCCTTTTCAAATTTAACTCTTGTATATTCTTCTAGTGTTAAATCAGTTTGTTTAAATCCATCTTTATTTGTAAAATGGTATGCATTAAATACCTTGTGGTATTTTTCATCTATTTTAACCACACAAAGAGAATCAATCTCTTTTATTTGTGGTATTCGTAATTTACAGGTTATTTTCTTTTTTCTTTCTTCAGCATCAAATTTTAATCTATCTGTTATTGATAATTCTTCAAACCAGATTTCTTTATAATTTATTCCTGTTTGTTTTGTATCTTCAAATTCTGCTAAATATTCGATTGGATATGCTGTATTTTCCAATTCTTTTTGTTTGATTTGATAAAGTTTAAAATAGCCATCGTTATACGTCGGCAGATTTGTAATACTTTGCTTGAAGATCACTATATTCTCCTTCATACAAGCATTTAAACTCTGCTAATCGCTTGTATCTATCATACAAAACATGATTTTTTAATAACTTTCTTGCATCTAAATCTTTATCATAATCAATTTTTGTTCCTGCACTATAATTTATATTGTATTCAGCATCTTTTATATAACCTTTTATAGTTTCATCGTTTTCTTGTGGATGTTGTTCGTTACGAATTTCTTTAATTATTGTTTCTATTTGTGCATTTTCCATCTATAGCACCTCTATTCTTCAGTTTTGGTTATTTCTCCATTATTTGTGTTTTCTGTTTCATTTTTATCTGAATCAGTTACATCTTCTGTGTTTTCATTTTCATCTTTATCTGAATCAGTTACATCCTCTATGTTTTCATTTTCATCTTTATTAGAATCTTCTTCATTATTTATATCTGCTAAGTCTTTTGTTTCTTCTATTTCAACTTTTTGGATTAATACTTCTCCTAATTTATTGTTTATTGTAGATAATTCTTTAATTCTTTCTTCAGATACTACTAAACCTTCGCGAGGATAAATATCACCTTGTTTATATGGATAATTATTGTCTTCTAAATCTACCCATTTTCTTTTTCTAACACTTATATATTTTTCTTTTACGATTTTTTCATTTTTCTTTTCTGCTCTTTTAGCCATTATTTTCATCTCCTCTATTTTGATTATAAAAAATAATTAAGGAGCTTATATTAAGCTCCTGCTACTTCCTCTTTTGTTTTTACTGTTGGAATATATTCTTCTAATTTTGTTACATCAAAAACAAATGCAACATTATCATCTACAGCTCTACCGTTTGCGTATCCTTTACCAATAATAACATCTGCATCATCTAATGCTTTTGTTTCTTTATATTCATCTACTTGTAAGCCAGTTAACCCCATTGTGTATTTTTTAGGAATTACTAATGCTGCTTTTCCTTCTGGGTTTTGAATAGAATCTTTAACCTCTAAATTTTTAAATGATGTTATTAATTCTCCTTTGTCGTTATATATAGCTGGATCTACATAATCAGCTTTATCATTTGGATGACAATAGATAACTAATTTATTTAATTTTCTTACTCCACCTTTGATTAAATATTTTTTAGCTTCTGCCATACCTTTTGGAGTAAATTTTGTTAAATTAGTATTAACCTCTTTATCTTTATGTGTTCCATCTTCATTTACTGATTTAATTTGTTTATATATTCCAATTGGTTGATTTAAACCTGTTCCTTGTAAATATGCAAATTCTAATCCGTCATTTAATGCTTCATTTAATATTGCTGTAAAATATTTATCTACAAATGGTAAAGATAATTCTCTAACACCTTTTGGAATTATTA
The DNA here is from genome assembly GCA_017625035.1 of Clostridia bacterium. Classification (GTDB taxonomy): domain Bacteria; phylum Bacillota; class Clostridia; order TANB77; family CAG-508; genus CAG-492. The sequence goes on along the minus strand of JAGALX010000025.1, from coordinate 20,215 downwards.
ATACAGCATATAATTTATTTACATCTGTTTTCATTCCTTTTATTGTCGCTGTTAATTCTTCTACTAATTCACTATCTAACTTGTTCCAAGCAAAAGTTCCATTTTTTTCACCTACTAGCCAATTTTTTACATCTGCAGGAGCGAAATTAACATCATTTAGTATACCGCTTTTTTCTTTAATATCTTCTAATGTTAAATCTATGATTGATGTTGGTATTATATCAATTTGTTCTGCTGTTATTGCATTTTTTACATCTTTTAGCATTGTATAAAAATCTTTTTCTTCTTTAGAAAAACTAGTTCTTAGCCCTAATTTTTTAGCATAACTTTGGTCTTTTTCAACCATGCTAGACTGCTCTTTTAATTCATTTATTAAATCTTCATATTTTGCCTCTGATAAAGTTTCAACAGCTTTAATTATTGCTTGAGACTTATCTTCTTCTTTATTTAATATTTCTAAAGCTTTATTTTGAGCTTCTTTCATTTTATCTTGATTAATTTTCATATTCGATACCTTCCTTCTTATTTTTTTGTATTAAAAAAAGACTCCCAAGAATTTTTATTTTCTTCTTGTAAGTCTTTATTTACTAAATTATTACTTCCATCTGTTTTTAAAGTTTTATTTTTTGCTTCTGTTAATTCAACAATCCTATTGGCAATTTTATTTATTACCTCATCACTAATTTCTTGCTTGCTTTCTTGATTATTATTAATTCCTCTAACTTTATTAAACATATTTAATAAAGTTTTATTAGAATATTGATTTTGTACACTATCATTGTTTTCTATTATTTCATCTGCAAAACCTTTTTCAACGCATTCTTCCGCTGTCATTAAAGATTCTTTATCAAGCATTTCATCAAGCTCTTCTTGAGAAATTTTAATTCTACTTAAATAAGATGCTTTTATTGCCTCTCCTATTTTATCCATATCTTCTGCTGTTTTTCTTAATTCCTTAGCATTTCCACATGCATATGTCCAGCAATTATGAATCATCATAAGAGATGTCTTTGGCATATATATTTTATTACCAGCCATGGCAATAATACTTGCTGCAGATGCTGCAATACCATCTACATATACATTAATTTTTGCTGCATGTGCTTCCAATAAATTATGTATTGCAAAACCAGCAAATGTATTTCCACCATAAGAGTTAATATGAACGTTTATTTCATCAACATTACCTAAACTTTCTAATTGATTCTTAAAATTAAAAGGATCTACTTCTGTTTCACTCCACCATTGTTCAGAAACAATATCTCCATAAATGTATATATTAGCTTTTTTATCACTTTCTTTTTCAAAACTATAAAATCTTTTATTCATTATTCCCACCTCCTTTCACATTACCATAATTTTTAGTCAAATTGTGCTTGTTTGCCCAATCCTCATCTATATAAGGTAAATTTAAGAACTCATTTATTTCGTTTCTGCTAAATGTACTTGATATTAATTTATCTATACCTGAAGCAGAATCCATAATATCCTTGTGAAATATTGAATATTTATTAAATTGTATTCTTTCACCTTCACAATAACATTTTTGTCCAACAAGAACACTATTTAAACCATCTTCAATTCCGTTATAATAAAAATCTACAGAAAAAGAAATAAAATCATCATTTGCAGTAGATTTTTCAGTCTTTGTTCCATAAAATAAATCTAACGGTATACTATAATTACTTGCAACAGAATCTCCAATATTTTTTATTAGCTCTTTATAATCACTTAAACTTTCTTTGCTATCTTTATTTAAATTAATTAAATCAAAAGCTTCTGCTAATAAAATAATGGCCTCTTCATCAGATAGAAGTCCATCTGTTATTTTCTTTGTATATTCTTCATAGGAAATTTCTTTTCCTGTTTCATAATCCATCAATGTCGGTTGTCCACCTGGCTTTTTCAGTCTCCATTTAGATGTATTTGCTCTTTTATATTTGGTTTCAACAGTTTTTAATAATTTCCCCATTCTTTTTTTAAAATTTTCTTCTGCTGCAGTTAAGTCCTTATTTTTTAATGCTATGTATATTGCATTTTCTTGATTGTATTCTTTTGTAATTCGAATTGAATTTCCTAGCTTATCTGACAAAGTTATGTCTTTAAAAGTTTTACTATGTAAAATATCATTAGATGCTGTAAAGGTATCTGCAACATATAGAAATTTTCTTGATTTTAATTTATTTATTAATATTAATGCTTCTTTATCAATTAGAAGTTTTAAAGCTAGCTTATATAAAAACTCAGTTCCATTTTCATTGTAGTTTGGTTGTATATTTAGCATATAATATATATCATTTTTTACATTTTCTATTTTTTCACTTTTTTCATTCTTTGAAAAAACTAAAAGTTCAGTTTTAGCGATGGTTTTTGCTATTAAATTAATTGCTTTCGCTTCTGCCATTGTGTATATATAATTCTCAGCATTTCCTTGTCCTAATAAGACATCAAATATATCAATATATTCACCATTACTATTTTTAAATATTTTATTTAGTATACTTGCCATATAATAATCTCACCTCCTTACACATAAATTACCTCTTCATCTAATAGCTCATATCCACTAAATGCTGCAACAAAAGCCATAAAAGTATCGTTTTTTCTCAGTTTAGGCTCTATTTTTTCATATTTTCTATTTCCATCTTTTTGAATTACAGTTTTAGTGTTATTTACAGCCCAACGCATCATCGCGCTATTTCCTATATTTATTCTACCTTCTTCAAATTCGACTTCTATTTTTGGAGCATATATTGCTGCAATACTTGCTGGATATTTAATCATTTCTAATTGTCCATCTGGATTTGTTTTAGGGTTATATACTGTAATTCCATATTTTTCAAATGTTTTTTTGTATAACTTAAATTGATATGTATCCATCTTTATTCTTTTTAAGCAATATTTACAAATTTCATTCATTACCCAACTAATTATTTCTTCTTCTGGTATTGAATTTTTATGAACAACCTCAAAATCTTTATATCCTTCTTCTCCTGCTAAATAAAACGGAAATTTTATATCATTGAAGAATTTTCCATTTGCACATATCCATGTTTTATGCCTCCATATATATTCATCTCCAACTTTAAATAAAAAGCCTGCTGATGCAAAGTCATTTAAGTTAGCCATATCCAAACCAACAACTGCCTTTTTTCTATTTAAATCTGGTGTGTCTCTTTCAATTTTATTTTTTATATCTTTATACGATGCTTTTAGCAAATTATCCCAGGAAGTAACAATTTCATCTTGTCTTTGCATTGGTAAATTCATACGTTTTGTCATAAATTCTGGCTTTTTACTAGGGAATTTTTGCATTTCTAAATAATCAATCATCATATTATCAGCTAAATTAGGAAAAAACTCTAAACTAGGATTAGCTTTTTTCCACATTTCTGGATCATCGACTTCTTTTTCATTATCTAATTTGCATAAAAAAGGAAAGTAACGTAAATCATTACTCTCCCCATTTAAAACTCCATTACATACACTAAGTAACTCATCAAGTGGACCTTCCCTAATATCTCCTTGTGTTGTTATAATAAAAATTCTAGGATGTTTTACTTTTCCTAAACCACTTTGAAAAACTTTAATTTGCTTGTCTGTTTGATATCCATGGTATTCATTGAACACCACAGCACCATCTTTTTTACCATCTTTTGTTTTAGCATTAGATGTATTGAACTTAATTGTAGATTTTGTTTTTCTGTTTATACATTCTTCTTTATTCCAATAAAAATGTTTTCTAAATTTTACTTTATTATCTTCTAATACATTGTATAAAACTTTATATGTATCTTCTGCTTGTTCTTCTGCAGTTGCTACGATATCAATATTATATCCTTTAACTCCATAGTACTCTGAAGAAAGAAAAGTTATTAATGGTACAATCATACCGTCTTTTCCATTTCCTCTTCCCATTAGAATTATGAATGTTCTAAAAACTGGAATATCATTTTTATCATACATAAAAACAAATGCATATATAAATTTTTGATAATCGACTAATTTATAAAACCATCTCTCGCAAAATTTTATACAATTATAATAAGTTTCTTCATCAAATGTGATATCGTCTCTTTTTAATAAAGGTTTAACTATATTTTCCATTAAAAGCTTACGCTCATTATTAAATACATTAGGACATGTTTCGTATTTTTCAATGTAAGCATCAATTTCTTTACAACAAATCATCTCCTTCACCTTCTTCTCCAGGAGATTTTAGGTCTAAGTCTTGTAAAATTTTAAGCATTTGTGCATTTACTTTTATTAAATGTTCTACACTTTTATTATCTTTTTCTGTTGGATATCCGTTGCCAGTTTTTGATTCTATTCTTAATCCATTTACTTTTATATCATTTTGTAAATCTTCTTTTAATTTTACAAAATAAATATAATCTTCTACCATATCATCAAAATGTTTACCAAATTTTCCTTGTATTTCTAATTGGGTTTTTAAATCATTTTTAATATTTTCTGCCTTTTTTTCTACTTTTTTTAATCTCTTTTTTTCTGCTCTTATTTTTGCTTGTATTTCTTTAATTTTAGTCATTTCTTCTTCAGTTATCTTGTCTATTACATCTAAACTTTTTTCTGCGTTTTCTATTTGCGTTTCTAACCTTTTTGCCTGTGTTTTCTTGCTTTTTTTACTGTTTGACATTAATTTACCACCCCTTTCATATGAGAAAATGAAAAAGTTGGACAGTCGCCACCCCACACCCGCTCCCGTTAAGCCGATTTTGGCTTTGAGATTTGAACGGAGGTATCCGCTTCTGTTCAACTATTTTTTATAGTAGTTCTTTGCATACTTTTTATTTATTGTATGTGTACAAAACTCTGGAAAACAATTCTTTTTATTACATTCTTTGCATTTGTCTTTATCACATTCATATATAATGTCTGTAGTTCCATCATTTAGTTCATATATTTCAGCATGATATATTGCTTTAATTTCTTTTGAATCTTTTTCTAATTGTTCTATCTTTTCTCTATATATTTTTATTTCTTTTGCTAATTCCACTATTATTTCTTGATCACTTATATTTACATTCTTAATTATTTATTTCATTTGTGCTAAAACATAATAATCCATCCACAACTTCTATTCTATATTCATGTTCTAAATGTTTTATTTGTTTTCCGCTTCTGAATGTATTATCAAATAATCCTAAATGCTCTAGTATCATATTAGCTTCTTTTTGTGGAATGTTTGATAATAACATCATTGTTTTTTGTATTATTGTTATTATCTTTATTGTATGCTCAACTTGATTTGTTACTGTTAACTTTCCATTCTCATCTGGTACTAAACAATTGAAGAATATCTTCATTGCTACTACTATATCTTCATCATCTAGTAAGTAACTTGCTGATATTCCATTTGCAAAGTTAATTACTCCAGCTCTTTCTTCTTCTTCGTTTATATTTTCTTTTAAATTTGCATTTATATTATTTACCTTGTATGCTTGTAATAAATGCTCTAACTTCATTTTTTATTTACCACCTTTCTTCTGTTAATGGTTTCTTTTTCTTTCTCCAAGTCCATCTAGCTCTTTCTTCTATAATCTCATGTGCTTCAAAACTTAAAGCTACTCCATTGTCTACATCTAGTGCTAAGTCTGGTCTTTCTTTTATTGGTATTTTGTGATGTGCTGTATTTGCATCAATTATTTTTATTTTATCAGGAAAGTGTTTTCCATCGTTCCATTTTCCAGCAAAGAATTGACATATTCCGTTTATCTCTTATTAGAACTTTTTCTCTCCAAATTTTAAAGTCTGTAGAATGATAAAATTTATCTATATTTCCTTTTGCAATTTCTTCAGCCCAATTATAATACTTTCGTCTAGCTCTTCTTTTTATTTTCTTTACTTGCATATCTCACTTTCCCTTTTATAATCAACACACTTCGCACATAAAACTTGTTTTACTTCATTATCTTCATTAATTGTTTCTGTAAATACTGTTATTCCTTTATTACAACATTTTGCTGTGCATTTTGTACATATTTGTTCTTTATATGTTTTTAATAATTCATCTCGTGACACATTAATCACCTCTTTCTTTTTTGGCACAAGCTGAAAGACTCAACTCTCAACTTTCAGTTTTGGAGACTGATGTTTTCCCAATTAAACTAAGCTTGTAATTATATAAGACTTAACTAGAACGTCCTATATGATTATTTTAGAAAGGAGTTTTATTCTATTATAAATAAACATATATATTATCAACCTATCTAGTATCGTTGATGGCCTAATTAATTTTCAAAAAGCTGTCCGCTTTTTTTATCATAGTATTTGAAAAAGTTTATACACCATGCATCTACTATTTTTACTTCTTTATTCATACAATGTATACAATTTTCGTCATATGCTTTTTTATAAAATTCTAATTTATTATTTAAATTTTCTGCTCTATTTATAATTACTTCTGTTGTTTGTTGTCCTGGTATTGTTATTTCTACTGCAATATCATTTTTCATTAAAATTGCTGTATCAAATATGCTAATTAAATTTTCTTTTTTCATATTATATCTCCCTCTTTTTTATTAATAAAAAAGAACCAACTACTTTACGCAGTTAGCTCTTTTAGAGGAATATTTATGCCAGATAATATTGATACAGATAGTAAATATTATAATGAGACAAGAGCAAGAGTTTCAAGATTTAAAGCTTTAGTCTTTCCTAATTGTCATCGTTCTCATTTTGTGTACTTCTTGACCTTTGGAACCAAAGGTAGTACCAAAATTGGAAGCAGAGACAGGAGTTGAACCTGTTTTTTCTAGCGTATGAAACTAGCGAGATTACCGTTTCTCTACATCTGCTATATCTCAGAACTAGGATTTTTTCTCTAGTTCTGTGTTGTTAATTTTGCATTTTTTAGATAGTATTTATAATTATTTATAAACTTATCTAGTTCTTGCAATTATAATTATAATACAATGTTTTTGAAAAAAAACAGTGCATTTTGGGGTAATTTTGAGGTAATTTTGAGAAATTATTATAAATTAATCATTTTATTGGTTGCTTTTTCAACAATCTTTTTTATAGTTCCTACATCTCTTGTTTGATTATATAATCTAAAATATAATTTATTTCCAATGTATTCATAAGTTTGTTCTTCTACATAATATGCATATAATATTTCTTTTTCTTTTGACTTCAAAGCTGATAATCTTATACTTGCTTGTGCAACCTTTTCTTCTAATTCTTCAATTTGTGTTGTTAATTTTTTAATACTTTCTTCTGCTTCTTCTTTTTCTTTTTCATTTAGCTCTATCATATCTATTACAGTTTTTTCTGTTTTGTTACTTATTTTGTTTTTACTGTGTATGTCGCAATTTATTCCTATTGATCCAGTTGTATTGCTTTCTAGTCGTTTATATTGTTTTAATTTTCTTTCCAATTTTTTCTTCTCTAATTTTCTTAATTTTAATTTTGCTATATTTTCTTTATAGCTTTTCAATAAATCTACTAATTCTTCTTTTTTCATTAGTACCTCCTAATCAATAATTTTAAGCTTAACTCCTAAAAATTCATTTAATGGTATTCTATCTTCTGTTTCTTCTGCTAATTGTTCAAATTCTTTTCTTGTTACTGCTACTTCTTTTGGATATTCTTTTCTTATTGTAGCTATATTATTTATTCTTCTTTCTAGTTTCTTTTGCATTGTAATCATATTTTTTTCACTCCTTATTTAAGTGTATTGTATCATATTTCTTTTTCTAAATCCTCTATAATTTTATTTAAATAAGTATAGATATTGCAATATGTATCTAGTTGTCCTCTTTTAAATTTAGTTGTGGTATCTAGGTTTAGGATTTTTATGCTGTTCTCAATACTACTTCTTAAATATTTTATTTTTTCAATAAAATATTCGTATTTTTCTACTTTTTTATTTTCTTGTTTCTTTTTAGCGAATAATTTAAACATATTTATTCCTCACTTTCTATTTTTCTTTTAAAATATTGTTTTACGCAGTTTACGCAATTGACTTCGTTTATTGGTGTATGCACACAATTTATTTCTTCAGCCATATTTTTACATATTTCTTTATATGTTTTCACTATAGTTCCATTTGTTATATGTCCCGCCATTTTATCTATTATTTTATTTTTTTCTTTAACTGTATCTATATAATCAGAAATTATAGAATTAGCTTCATATAAGTTTGCTTTTAGTTGTTTGTTTTCTTCTTGCAATTTATTCAAATAATATTTTATATTCTTTCTCGCATACAAAGTTAAGTTGCTTATTATTTCTATGTTATCTATTATTTCTTCAAAAGCTTCTTTGCTCATAATTTCTTTCATATCAAATCACTTCCTCAATTCTTTTTAATAACTTAAACCAATTCTCTGAATCACATTTCATTCCGTAATCTTCAGCACTTTTTATATCGTCTCTGATTATGCTTAAACACTTATCTGATAGCTTATCATCTTCTATTTCTTGTAATATGTAATTAACTGTTTTTTTTACTATGTATGTCATTCTTCCTAGTGCATATCTTTCTGCACTTATAATTACGTGCTCATAATCTGTCATTTTTAGCCCTCCTAATTTCTAATTTCTTCTACATCGTAATACTCACAAATTTCTTGTATAGTATCTGCTAGTTCTTCATTGTCTCCTAAATAACCCCAATCATCTGTATAATATTTCGTTGTAGTTACTACATTTAATTTTCCTTCATCTTTTAATTTTTCTGTCAGACAATCAAAACAATATATTTCGTTATTATATTTATAATATTCGCTTTCATAATCTGAATCGCAACAATTACATTGTATATCTTCCATCAATCTTCCTCCAAACCTTCATAATAATTCTATATACTAGATATATCTCTATTGTAGCTATTAATATGTCCAAAAAATTCCATAGTAGTATTGGTCTACATAGCCAGCCGAATAGTGTGTTTAATATTATGTATTTCATATTTTGCTCCTTTCTAAAATGGATAAAATACAACTATCATACTAGGAAATGGTGCGCTATTTTTAGCATTTCCAAATTTTAATCTACCTTTTAGAAATTCTATTTTTACCGAGTCTCGCTTATATATGTATTTGTGAAACCATTTTGTATCAGTTCTTGCAGGTATTAACATTACTGTTATTGCATTACTAAAAAATGCTTTTTTTACCCACTCTTCAATTTGTCTTCCATATGGTGGATTGCACCATACTACTTCATTGTCCCAATTTTGTTTTAGTCCGTCCATTTCTTTCGTATAATGCTTTTCACATTTGTAGTTATTGTCTGAACTAGCTACATCTACTGTAAATTCAAATTCTTTATTTAATTTATCAAATAATTCTTGTGGTGTTTCCCAGTCGTCTTTATTGCTTTTAAATAATACATTGTTCATTTAATCACTCCTCATTTTCATAAATCGGAAAACTGCTTACTATATCTTGCGTTGTAGGTAATTCCTTTTCATTTAACCACTTTCTAAATTTCTTTTCACAACTACTACATAAATCAAATGATTTTTTATATACTTGGTCTCTATATGTAGATCTAGAATAGTGATTTATTCCTACAAATCCCTTTTGATGGATAAATGGTATTTCTTTTTTACATTTATCGCATATATATTTTGAGCTCCATCTACCTTTTCCTATGTTCATTTAATCACTCGCCTTCTCCCATAACTCTTTTAAATCTTTTTGCCCTATAAAATTGCAATCTTCTTTTGTATGTTCATAATTTGCATATATAGCAATTTCAGTTCCATATTCGTCTAACATTTTAGGTATTAAAACATATCCAATGTCATCTTTAGTACTAACAGCAAAACGAATTATTACTTCTTGATTTTCATCAAATTTTTTTAATTGTTCTATTAACTCTTTTACTTGCATTTTGTCCTCCTTATTTCTCAATAACTTCTACTTTCTTTATTCCATCCGCTTCTGCTATTAGATAACTTGTATATCCGTCTACTAAATAACCGTTTTTATCTACTATTATGTCAGATTCTAATCTTCCAGTTCCTCTATAGAAAAGCCATTTTTCTTTCATTTTTTGTTTGTTCGGTTGTGTTTTCAAAAAACTATCTTTTATTTTTATATCTTTTACTTTCATTTGTTTTATTTTCACTTGTTTTCACTCTCCTTTAAAACTATTGTGCCTTGTAAAACTCCTTTTATAGCTTTTATTTTGCTTTGTATTTCTAAGTTGGCAAATTCTTCTTTAGTAAGTTCTACCATCTCATCACTCCCTTAAATTCACTATGTGCTTTGTTAAATTTCAAATCTATCTTTCCTGTTTCTCCTGCCCTCTGTTTTGCAAGTTTTAATGTTATATCTACTACCGTTTCTGTACTTTCCGCTTCTTGATATAAAAACATTACATTGTCTGCATCTTGCTCTATTGCTCCACTTTCTCTTAAATCTGCTAGTGTTGGCTCTTGTCTAGTTGCATTTCTATTTAATTGACATAGTCCGATAATTGGTATGTTTAGCTCTAAACTTAATAGTTTTAATGTTCTTGTTATATCAGCTACTTCTTGCTCACGAGAATTAAATTTCCCTTTGTTTTTTATTAGTTGTATGTAATCAATTATCATAAAACCTAAATTGTTCTTATTTTTTAATTTACGAGCTATGTTCTCTATATGTTGTATTGTTCTTGCTTTAGTTATTAAATGTATAGGTAATTCTGCTAATTCTGCGCTTACAGTTCCTATTTGTTCAAGTTCTTTTGTTTCTAATGTTCCCATTCGCATTTTGTAACTATTTATTCTCCCCCTTCTACTTATTAACTTTTGTATTACTTGTGTATCAGACATTTCTAAACTTATTATTGCTGTATTTATTCCTTTTTGTGCTATATGCTCTGCTATTTGTAAAGCTAATGTTGTTTTCCCAACACCAGGTCTAGCTCCTATTATTGTTAATTCTTGCTTATGTAATCCACATATCATTTTGTCTAATTCTGTAATTCCTGTATATAAGCTATAATCTGGTTTCTGTAATGTGTTTTTTTCTATCTCTGTAGATGTTTCTACTACTTGCTCTAAAAATGTTTGCTCTTTCTCATTTATCTCTGCTATTTTATTTATTTGTTTTATTTTCTCTTGCATAAATATGTCAATATTTTCCGCTTCTAATATCTCTGCTATACTTTGTTGCATTATTGTTAATAATTTACGCTTTTTTGATAATTCAATTATTTGATTGTATATATATTCTGATGTTGTTGCATATACATATTCACTTAAACTTGTTAAATACTCTATTACTTGTTTGTTATTTGCACTTATTTTGTTTTGAATTGATAATATTGATATTTCTTTTTTCTCTGCTTTTAGTTCATTTATTGCTTTTATTATTTTTTTATTTTTTTCGAATGCAAAATCTGTCTCATCTAGCATATAATCTTCTTGCTCGTATATTAAGTAATAAAGCATCGCTTTTTCTAGCTCTTCATCACTCATTTTGTACTCCTTTTTGTTTTAAAATTTCTTCATATGTTGTTTTTCCTCTTACAATATCTGCATATTCTTCTTCTGTTAAAATGCTAGTATCTATTTCTTTGTAGTTCTGTTTTTGTTGTTCGTCTTTCTTTTCTTGTTTTCTATTTTGCTCATTTTGTATATCTGCTAATACTTTATATCCTTTGTTTAGCCAACTTCTAAGTATTCCGCTTATATATTTAGCATTTCTTATATTTGCTGTTGTTGCTGTTTTTATTGCTTCAATAATTATTCTGTAGTCTTTAAAATCATCTATGTAGCCAAAAATTAATTCTGCTGCTGCTGGTGTTATCATTCCAATGTTGTCTTCGTAGCATTTTGTTATTTCAGATATCTTTTTATCAGCATCTATCTCTTTCTCTATTTCTATCTCTTTCTCTAGCTCTATCTCTGTGTTACATTTTGTTACATTAGTGTTACTTTGTAACAGTTTCTGCTTTTGCCTTTCTCTAAAATTTCTTACTCTCTCGGCACTTTTGCCTTCTTTTCCTATTAGCTCCTGCATTGCAATCATATAAAAAGACCCATCGTCCAATTTTTCTATTGCTTTGACTTGTAGAAGTGCACTTATTAGAAACTTTATAATATTTTCGTCTTCATCTAATATCATCGCTAATTCTTCTTCACTACTCGGTAATATTTTGTCATATTTTAAAAGTCCTTCTGTTCTAAGGCTTTTTAACTGCATTTTTAAATAAGCGATGACTAATTTATCTCCATCTGGTAGTTTTCTTAAATATTTGATTTGTTTTTCATCAAAAAAGTCTTCTTTAAGTTTGAGCCAATAAAATTTTTTGTTATCACTCATCTTTTGCTCCTCCTATAATTTACATTAGTATTTTTTATATATTAGTTTTTCAATGTTCCAATCTTTATATAATTTCTTTAAATATTTTTCCGCTTCTTTGTCATAAACTTTTGTATTTAATCCATTGTCTTGCTCTAGATGGCATTTGTCACAAGCAGTAAATATATTTTCTTCTATTCCTAAGCCACCTAAGCTTCTAGGTATAAAATGACAACACGCTTTTATTTCATTAACATGAACTCCACAAAAAATACATCTTTCATTATCTCTTTTATATACTCTTTGTTTTACTATTTTAGGTATCTCACATGCTTTTGCCATTTTTGATGCTTTATGCGTTTTTTTCTTTAATGCACTTCTTTTTAATTCAGTTCTCTTTAATGTTTTTATTTCTTTGTATTCTTTATTACAGCAACAATAACAGGTTGTTGCTTCTACAAAACATTTATTTAATCTGCAATAAAATTTCTTTTCATAATTTTTACTTCTTACTGTTAAATGTTTACAATTCATTTTTTTCTCCTTGATTTTTCTACGAAATTATGTTAATATAATTTCGTAGAACGTATATTTAATTTGTTTTATTGGAACTAGATATGTTTGTCAGACGCGTCTAGTTCTATTATTTTGTTTTCAAATAAATCACCTTTTAAAATTTGATATTGTATATCTATGTATTCAGACAATTCCTTGTATTTTTTATTACTTAGTAATAATTTCATATTTCCTAATATGTTAAAGAACTCTTCTTGTATTTCTTCTGTACGCTTATCTAATAACTCTCCAACTTCTTCCTTTGTTTTTGATAAATCTTTATTAAATATTTTTAATGCCCTCACTTTGTTTGCTAATTTTTTCTCATGTAAACTCATATTACATAGCTCCTTTCAAACATCTTTCAATATTTTCTTTTGCTTGTTTTATTTCAAAGAAATTCATTTTATTTGTATCTCCTATGTCGAATACTACTTTCACGTTTTTGCTAGTAGCTTTATGTGATTTTTTCACATTTTTATGTGCTTTCTTGTATGTTATTAATGCGAATATGTATGCTAGTCCTACTATAATTACTGTTGCTATAAATACATTTGCTATTAATATTTTTATTAGCTCTTTCATTTCTGCTAGACTCATTCTTTTCACCTCCCTTCAAATTATTCTTTATCTGTATATTTGTTCTAATATTTGATAAAATTTATCTTTGTTTACCCTTACTGCTTTTTCTCCTATTTTCACAACAGCTTCTTTCATCTCTGGTCGTTTAAATATTCTGTAAATTTGTTGTAATGATGTACTTAGCTCTTCTGCTAATTCTTTTGCAGTAACATATTTTGTTCTTTTTTTACTTAATATGTTAGTTGCCATTAAAATCACCTCTTTCTGATTTTTTTGGATACATATTAAATAGAATAAACATTCTTTGTCTTGTTTCTTCATATTTCTCAGCAGGTATTAGTTCTACTCCTCTATATCCCATAGAAGTTCTTATTATTGTTTGGATTCCAGTAAATATATTTGATAATTCATATGGTTCTTTGTATCCTTTGCAATAAAACATTTTTTCAAATTCTTTTTTTATTGTTTTCCAGGTGTTGTCTTTTACAAAGTCTTTTCTAGTTAGTTCATTTAGTATTTCTCGTTTTAGTTCTGATTTTATTTTTTTAATTTCATCTTCTGACATATTTTCCTCCTTTTTATCAGTTCAGTTCTATTGTACTTTAAAGTTAAAAAAATTTGAACTTGGCATTTTCAATATTTTAGATATTTTATTTATATGAGAAATTTTAGGTTCTACTAATCCATTTTCAATATTAAAATACGCTGCAGGACTTTTAAAATCCATAAATCTTGACATATCACGGTATGAAAATCCTTTAGATTCTCTTGCTTTTTTTAATGCATCTGTATTTACATACTTGCTATATTTATTTTCCATGTTGCACCTCCTTTGTTCAATTTTGTTGTACCGATTATATACAGAATAATTGAACTTGTCAATAGCATTTTTGAAAAAAGTTTAAAAATATTGTACAACGTGCTCCGCTGTAAGAAAAAAAACTTTTTAACTGTTTACTTCTGCTGAACATTATGCTATAATGTTTATAAAAAATGAACAAGGAGATATTTATATGACTGATGATGATATGAAATTAATCGGGAAAAGAATTAAACAACTACGCTTAGAGCTTAATTTAACTCAAGAAGAATTAGCTCAAAAAATTGCATCTGTGAAGGGAAAAAGTAGCATTGCAAACTATGAAAGTGGCTCTAATTTGCCTAGCGATGAAGTAAAAATAAAAATGTGTGAAATTTTTAATTGTTCTTTAGATTTTTTAATGTGTAAATCCGACATACGTAATCTAGAAGAGCAAATAAAACAAGACTTTGAATTTGCATATCACAAAGAAGCAGAAGGTTTAACTGATGAGGAAATAGCTGACGCGATTAGATTTTATAAACAGATTAAATATGGAAAGAAAGATGAAAATAATTAAATACAAAGGAGATTAATAATGGAAGATATGAACTTGAATTTAAAATCAGAAACAATTGATAAAGCAATTGATACATTTGGTAAACCTCTTTATGATGATGTTGCCAAACCAGCTATTCAAACAAGTAAAAATACATTGAGTTTCTGCTCACAATTTATTGTTTCTGGAATAAAACCATTTATGTATTCAAAAATAAAAGAATGTGAATATAAAATTAAAGAAATTGATAAAAGATTAGAAAAAAATACAATCATATTTTAGATGAAAATAAAACAGAACCTAGAACAAATATTTTAGGTCCTGCTGTAGATGTATTAAAGTATAATCTTGAAGAAGAACATATAAAAGAAATGTTTATAAATATAATTGGTAATGATATGGATAAAAGTAAACAATCAAAAGTTCTTCCTTCTTATATTGAGATAGTTAAACAGCTAAGTTCTGAAGATGCAAAGACTTTATGCCTATTTAAAAAGGTGAATAGTCTGTATACTATTAGTCACATAGTCTCAAATGCACCTGTTATGAAGTTAAAATACACTAACAAAAAAACTCATGGCTATTTTGATTATAATAAAGATACTATCTTAATTTTAGATGAATTTAATTTTCATGTTTTGGATTCCATTGTTGTAGATAATTTGTTACGACTAAAATTAATTGAAATAGATTTTTCAAAATTTTTATTTGATCAACCATATGATTCTATATTCAATACTATAAGAAAAGATGAACAGTTCAAAGCATTAAATGACCCTTCATCAGTTTTAAAATTAGATTATTCAAAAGGCATACTTGAACTCACTGCATTTGGTAAAAATTTTATTGATATATGTCTTTCTTAATTTTATTAATATCTTGTTTCATTTTAGATATTTCATCAAAAGATTTTCCAATGTAATCACATTGAGTTTCAAAACCTTTTAAGTTTAAATCATTTAATTTACATATTTGTTTACAGGTAAATATATAAGTTAAATAACAACACAAAATTGTAAATAAAATATATAATAAAAACATTATAATCACCTCTACGTGAATTATATCATAATTTCTATAAAAAATACATTAAATTTGGAGGAAAACATATGGAACTAAACAAATTATATGATGTAGCAAATAAAGAAAATATATCTGTAGTTGATTTCAAAATGAAAAATAAAGCAATTATTTGCAAAGTAGATAAAGAATATCATATCGGATTAAATTATTCAAAAATAAGCAATCTTACAGAAGAAAAAGAACTGTTAGCAGAAGAATTAGGGCATTATTATTATAATGCTTTTTATAATGTTGACTCTAATCCTTCTACTATTAGTCAAAAAGAATATAGAGCAAATAAATGGAAATGTACTGTTTTAGTTTCTGTAAATGATTTAAAAGAAGCTTTCAAAAATGGATTAAAGAACTTATACGAAGTTGCTGATTATTTAAATTTATCAGAAGATACAGTAGCATTTGCTTATAATTATTATAAAGAAAATTCATATATTTAGGAGGTATATTATGGCTTTTACTTACACAAAAAGAGCTGATGGCAGACTAATGAAAAGAGTTTCTGTAAATGGAAAATTAAAAACACTTTATTCTGATAATCCAAAAGATTTAGAAAGGCAATATATTGAATATAAACACTTAGATAATAAAGGTGTAGAACTCGAAAATGAAACGATTACAGTTTCAACTTGGGCTGATGAATGGCTAAAAACATATAAGAAAAATGTAACAAAAGGTACATATAAAATGTATTCTGATATAGTTAGACTGCATATAAAGCCAAACATTGGAAATATCAAGCTAAAAAAATTAAAACAAAGTGATATTGTTAATTTGATAAATAATCTAGAAGAAAAAAACTTAACAAAAACAATTACGGATACATTAATACTTATAAAATCTATGTTGAACAAGGCTGTCGAAAACGATTATATATATAAGAATGTGGCTCTTGGTATAACTGCAAAAAAACGTACTAAACCAGAAAAAATCCCACTAACTACTGAAGCTATAGATAAAATTAAAGAACTTGCAAAAACTAATGATAATGCTTTTATGATTCTATTTTTAATATATACTGGACTTAGACGAGGCGAAGTAATACCTTTGCAGTTTAAAGACCTTGATATTGATAATAAACTTATTAATGTAAATAAGGCTGTTTATATTGCTACAAATCAGCCAGAAATTAAAGATACTAAAAATCATGAAAGTAGAAAAGTACCTATTTTTGATATAATATATGATAAATTAGCTAAAATGAAAAAAGAACATAATAATAATGAATATGTATTTCCTAGCAAGCATAATAAAATTATGAGTCAAACTGCAATTAGAAGAAAATTAGATAATGTATTACACTTACTAAATAAAGATATAGAAAAAGATGAAAATAAAATAGCATTTACATTACACCAGTTGCGACATACTTTCGCTTGTATGTTATACAAGGCTGGAATTGATGCTAAACAAGCACAGCTTTGGACTGGACATAAAGATATTAGAGTTTTACTAGATATATATACACATTTAGATTCACAAGATAATCAACAATCTATTGATAAAGTGAATCAATTTTTAGCATAAATTTGACACACCTATTTGACACACTAAGCATGTTAAAAATGTTAATTTTGTTATATATTTTAATATTATTTTCTCCATAACAAAACCGCCAAATCTATTAAAATGGCGGTTTTTATTATGGAGCTACTGGGGAGAATCGAACTCCCGACCTTCAGGTTACGAATCTGGTGCTCTACCAACTGAGCTACAGTAGCATATATTGTATATTTTAACATACTTTACAAATTTAATACAATAGTATATGAAAAAATTCTAGGTAAGATTGAAACTTATAAGTTATTTTTATAAAAGGATGAGAAAACAGTTCTCATCCTTTTATGCTTGCTATTGTATTCTTGGTTTATACTATATTTATAATTTTTTATTTTGAATGTTTTCCTTTAGCTCTTCTTGTTTTATAATTTTCTTCTGCTTGATAATCTTCCATTTCAGTAATGTTTGATGTTTCAATCATTGAGTTATTATTATATATTGGCTCATTTTGTATATCCTGATTATAATCTCCATATATGTCTTTAGTTACATATGGATTATAATTAAAATTATCTTCATTTTTTGTAGTAGTATTAGAACTTTCTACACTATCGTCTTCTGCTAATTTTCCAAACAGTTTATTTTCTAAGTCTTGTTCTGTTATATTATTATTTTCAACACTTTCTGATTTTTCATTATCTATTAATTTTTCTTGTTTTTTAGATGAATATCCGTATAAATCAAAATAATCATCTGGATTTTCATTATTGTATTCATCTTCTTCGTATCTATTTTTTCTACTTCTGATAATTATGATAATTATTAGAAGTATTACTAGTGCTATGACCCCTATTCCTATATATAATGGTTTGTTATTTTTATTATTTGTTGTTCCTGTTGCCATAGCTGATTTATTTGCATAGATTTTATAAGTTGCATTTTCTGTACCATCTTCAGATTCTACAGTTATTATAATTGTATTTTCTCCATCTTGTAAACTTGAGTCTCCTGAAATTTGTACTTTAGCATTTTCTTTATTTGCCACTGCTGATACATTTAGTTTTGTTACTGATGGGTCTAAAACATTTAGTTTATATTCATATATGCTTGGCGAAAATTTTGGACTTAAAGTATACCCATTTATTTCAATTGTTGTTAGAGCAAGTTCTTCTGTTGCTTGTTTTTTTACATTGATATTATATATTCTGGTAGTTTCATCTTGTGCAGTAACTGTAATTTTTACCATGTTGTCTCCGGGTTTCAATTCTTCGTTTCCTGTAATTTCTACAGTTGCTTTTTCGTCATTTGGAGCTGCTTTTATATCTAATTTTTCTACATCTGGTTGTACTGTTAGAGTGTATGATGTGATTTCTGGGTCAAATTCTGGGTCTAATCCTTCTGGTGTTATTTCTAATGTTTTTAATGCTTTATCAGATGGTTTTGCTGGCTCTTCTGTTGTTATTAGGCTTGATTTTATGTACCCTGTTGTTCCATTATATGTAACTTTACTCCAACCGTTATCTCCAACTCCTGTACGAGTAACACTTTCGCCTTTTTCTAGTTTTCCTAATAAATCACTGTCTGCACTATAACTTTTGCGTACATTTATGTTCCCTGTTGCGTATACTGTTTCATTTGCTGATTTGAAGGTCGGCTCTTTTACTGTATTATTATTTTGATTTACTTTATTTTGATTTACTTTATTTTGATTTACTTTGTTTTCATTTATTTTATTTTCATTTACTTTATTTTCATTGTTGTTATTATTTGTATTACCATCATTGCTATTTGTAGTATTATTATTAGATTTTACTGTTATAGTTACGCTCTTCGAACCAGATACTGTATTTTCAGATGTATCAGCTACATCTGATGCAGTAACTGTAATTGTTGCTGTTCCCTCTGATTTTGCAGTTAATGTTACTGTAGCAGATGAGCTATCAATAAATTCTGACGGACTACTTACAGATACTATTCCAGAATCGGATGAACTAATTGAAAACTTTCCTGCACAACTTGTTGCCTTTATTGTAAGATTTGTTGTTGCACCTTTATTTAAACTTGTTTTACCTGCACTAACAGAAAAATTACCTGCAGCTTTTACTATATTTACATTTGATAAGAGCACTACCACCAAAATTATTAAAGTTACTATTATTTTACATTTGTTCTTTATCATATTTTTTATTCCTTTCGTGTATTATTAATTTATCGTAATTGAGGATGTTCCCATTATATAATTTTTTATTCTCATATAATCTGTCGATTTTACTGTTCCATCTCCATTAGCATCTGCGGCTAATTTTTGTGCATCAGTTAATGATGATGTGCTCATTATATAATTTTTTATCCTCATGTAATCTGTTGATTTTACTTCTCCATCTCCATTTACATCACCTTTTTTTACTATTGTATATGTATTTCCGTCAACAGTTACAGTATATCCTGTTCCTATTTTTGCATCATTTCCAACTTCTGTACCAGATGCATTTTTTACTGATACATTATATGATGGATAGGCTTTTTTTATGCTTGCTACTGTTGCTGATGGAACTGCAAGTAAATTGTTTTTTGATATTTTGCAATTACTATCTCCACCGTTAATATTGGTATTATTTCCTGCATTATTATTACTTGTACCTTTATTCAAATACTTATTAGCAACAAATCCTTCTAATCCTTCGCTAGTTACAATTTTATCCCAGGTATAACCATCGGCATTTGCTACATTTTCTTGCATTACAGTTACTGTAGTTCCTTTTTGTAAAGATGTAATTATTGAACTTGAAGTCGATGCTTCTGATCTAATTCTTACTTTTGAACCATCATCACAATTTATAGTTGCGATTATATAATTATTAATATTATTGTTATTAT
>JAGALX010000024.1 GCA_017625035.1 Clostridia bacterium | reverse complement strand
GAGGTCCAACACCAACAGGAGTAGGTCCAGCTCCAACAAGAG
Organism: Clostridia bacterium; assembly: GCA_017625035.1. Lineage (GTDB taxonomy): Bacteria > Bacillota > Clostridia > TANB77 > CAG-508 > CAG-492. Next base: position 21,786 of record JAGALX010000024.1, on the reverse strand, counting down.
TAGGTCCAGATCCAACAGGAAGAGGTCCGACACCACCAAGAGGAGGTCCAGAACCAACAGGAAGAGGTCCAACACCAACAGGAGTAGGTCCAGCTCCAATAGGAGGAGGTCCAACACCAACTGTGCAACGAAATAGATTTAGATTTTTTACAAGTGCCTTAGATACAGCTCAAGGTAATTTTGTAAGAAGAATAACAGGAGGAGCGACAAATAGAATAAACCATATAGAACCAGGTGATGTTGCTAGAACTGCAGGAAGATTTGTAGGTACAAAAATAGCACGAGGAGCTACAACTTTAGGAACAACTGTAGCTGGAGCTGGAGCTGGATTAATAATTGGTACGGCTGCTAGTGCACTAACAGGAAAAAATAGCTTAGTTACACCGATTTTAGCAGGAACAATTTTTGGATATGCACAAGGTGGTACAATATCAGATTCTGTATTAAATAAAACTACTAATTTTATTGATCAAACACAGGACAATATGGCAAGTAATGATGAGGTTTATGGAGCTGAACGTAGAACAAACCGCTTTATAAGGGATAATTTAGATTTATTTGAAAACATGAGTAGAGATGAAAGAAATAGAGTAAGCCCAAGGATAAGAGATTTACTTCGTATTAAAGGTATTAACGAAGATGATATTAAAGATAATATTAAAAGAATAGCAAATACTGATATATCACTTGATAACAATCCAAATGAGGCATTTAGCTTTGCTAGAGGTATAATATTTAGAAGAGAATTCGCAGATAATCCTGAAGCTGGAGCAAGATTCTTATTAAGAGAAAATCGTGAAGCATACCAACAACGTGCACTAGCAGAGCTACGTACAGAGATACAAAGATTGGAAAATGAAATAAATATGTTAGAGCGAAACCATAATAGTAATGATCCTGTTGTTGGAAGACAGATAGCATCATTAAAAATAAGGAGCCTAGATTTGCAAAATAATGCTGAAAGACGTAGAGCCTTTATAAGAAATTTAATGCATGATTATGCTAGGGAAGATGCTGAATTTATATTAGACAATTAGTAAAAAGAGGTAAAATATGTTTAAAATTTTAAGATATTTTAAAGATAATAGAATAAAATCTATAATAGTTTTAATAGTAATAGGATTGATAATAATATTTTACAATGCTTTAGAACAAAAAATATATAAAAACAATAGCAGTAGTAGTATATATACTACTGCTATTGTTCAAAATACCAATAATAGCTTTGATAATAATGCAAGCTCAAATAATTCAACTATAATGCAAAACGTAAATAGTGAAGAAAAGGCAATAGAGTTATTTGTATCATATTGCAATAATGCAGAAATAGGCAAAGCATATAATTTACTTTCTGACGAATGTAAAAATGTATTATATAAAAAACAAGAAGATTTTTATGAAAAATACTATAAAGTATTTTGGCAACAGCAAAGGAAATACAAGGTTGAAAAATATAATGATAATATTTATAAATTAACAATCATGAATGATCCATTAGCTACTGGAAAAGTAGATAATAATAGTTTTATTGAATATATTACAGTAAATAAAATTAATGGGACATATAAAATTAATATAGCTAGCTTAATTAAATATGAAACTTTAAATATGAAGGAAACAACTGATTATTTTGACATAAATGTTGTAGATAAAGCTATATACATGAATTATGAAATATATACTATAGAAATATTAAATACATCTTTAGTAAATATTTCTTTAACAGATTTAAAAAATGATAAAGAAATATTTATACAAGATACTGATAAAAATAACTTTTACTTAAGTAGTAGTGAATATACAGAAGAAAATCTTACAATACCTTACAAAGAAAAGTGTACAATACAATTAAAATTCAACAAAAAGTATACAAAAAACAACAAAGATACTAAAAAAATAGTTTTTAAAAATATGAAATTAATTAATAGAGAATATTATGACAGAGTAATTAGCAAAAGTGAAAATAATAAAACTACTAATAATATAACATATGAAAAAAAACATACTACGTATCCAACAGAATATTTTTATGAAATAAATTTACAATAAAATAAAAAATGCTCCAACTAGGAGGTGAAAACAATATATGGACGAAAATAATCAACAAAATTATGAACATAATCAAAATGATAATTTAGAGCAACAAATGAATAGCATTGGTGCTACAACATTAAATATAGCCAAAAAAGTATCAAAAGTTAAAAAGATAAGCAAATCTAAACGTATTAGTGGCAAAGCACTGGAGCGAGCTGGAAGGTCTATACGCAAAAATGGTAGGAGATTAATAAAATTTGGAGAAAAAATGAAAAAAGCTGGTAATGTAATATCTAATACCGGTAAAAAAGTTTTTGAAGCTTCAAAAAAAATGTTAGATTTATCTACTAAAATTTCTGCAACAGGTATAGGTGCATTTATAGGAATTCCGATGCTTTTAGCCGCACCATTTGGTATGGCACTTGGTTTGCTAACTTATGGTGTAGGATGGATTATAAATAAACTTGGATATGTAGCTACATTTATAGGTGTAATATTAAAAAAGGTAGGCAAATTTTTAGTACGGCTTGGCTTCAAATATAATAAAGCAGGCAAATGAAGCAATAAAAAATGCTCACGAAATGTTACAAAATGGATTAACAGAAAAAGTGGCAAAGGCTACAAATAATTCACTAAAAGCGCAAGAGCAGAAGAAAATAAAAAAACGATTAAAAGTAAGAATATCAATACTATTAATAATATTAATAATATTAATTATATTTATAGCTGCATACATAGATTCTTTAAAAATAACAATGTTCAATTCAGCAACGTATATTAGTGGAAAAACATCAAACGTTCCATATATTGTTTCATCCCAAATAATGGACAAGTTAGTAATCGTAGAAAAAGATGCAAAATACACCTATGCATTTAAAAGCGACACAGGCGAAATTTGCACATTAGATGAAGCCATGGATGAAGCTCTAGCTTCATTAAAAGGAAGTGATGATACATATTTAGGTACAACAGCAAAATCTAAAAAAAATCTGCTTAAAAAAATGATTCAAGCAGAAATTGCAACACAATATCCAGATATAACATTAAGCGAAGACCTAAATTTAGATAATAAAACAACGGCTACTTCAACTGGAAGTGGGAACGATTATTGTGTAAACATGGCAGATAGTAATGCACTACCTGCATGTACAGAAGAGCAATTAACACAAATAATTAATAGCTCTAAAATGTCACAAGAAGCAAAAAACAATATGTTACCTCTTGTTTCGGATATAATAAAATATCAAAACGAATATAAAGTAAATGCAGTTTTTTATATTAGTGTTGTTAGAAAAGAATCTGGTTGGGGAACTGACTGGGCTGCTATTGATTCTTCCACATATAATTGGGCAAGTGTTAAGGGTGCTATAAACGGAGGCTATATAGATGGAAGTGGAACATCTTGGAATAAATACTTGAGCTTTGCAGATGCCACAGAAAAATGGTTTACACTAATTTCGAATGCAGAGGGTGGCTATTTTGGTTCAGGGTTATACACTGTACAACAAATATCAACTATATATTGTGGAACCCCAGAGGAATGGGCAGAGGCTGTATCTTCCTTTATAGAGGAATTTTATGGCTATATTGATGTTACTCCAGCAGGTACACTTTCAACAACTACTGCAAATTCATCAGGCGGACAAAAAACAGGAAATTTAGAAACTACAAAAGAACTTAAACAAGATGAAAATATTCAAGGTGGAATAAAAATACAAAGGAAAGATGAAAATGGTAATACAGTAGACTTAATATATACATCAACTGATAATTTTAATGCTCTTGTTTCAAGCAATAGTGAGGATGCACTTAATTATTATACTTTAGTAAAAACTGGAGGTACAACAAGTAGCTCCGTTTTGGGAGGTGTTGTATTAGAAGGTAATGATGTAGCAGAGCAAATTTGGAATTTCTTAATAAATGATATGGGATATAGTGAATATGTTGCGGCTGGTATCATGGGTAATATAATGGAAGAATCAGGAGGACAAACCCTTAATATAGATCCAAGGGCTGAAAATTTTGAAGGAAATGGGCATTATGGCATTTTTCAATGGGATAAAGTGACATATCCTGATGTTTTATATAAAGACTTAGCTGTACAGTTAGAATTTTATAAAACATGGATTAATGAATTTGATACTTATGCTAAAAATTACAAATCAGGATTTTCATATCAAGAATTTTTAACAATGACAGATCCTGAGCAAGTTGCAATAGCTTTTGCTACAGTTCTGGAGAGATATGAAGGTTTTGAAAACGGAGTGTGGCAATCATATGTTGTTACTGGGTCTACTGCCAAATATGAGCAAAGAATGAAAAATGCGAAAAATGCATATGCAACATATGTAGGGAATAGTTCAATAAATTCTCAAGCCGCATCAAGTAATAATGTATTAACTGCATCTGATAGTGATTGGCTAACTGCAGCTGCTGAAATAAAAAAATATGTAGCTGATAATGGATATAAATATGGTGATACTAACCCAAAAACAACAAAAAAGATAAATTGTGCATCATATGTTTCATGGTCATTAATTAATTATGGATATAATTGTACAGAAAATGGAGTTCCAATAAATGGTGCTAAACGAGTAGGACAGTGGTGTAAAAATAATGGTTTTGAAGTCGTTTACGAAGGAGAACCTACATTAGATACAAGCTTTTTACAACCAGGAGATATAATAATAGAAGGATATTCAATGGAAAATACTACACATACTCAAATTTATGCAGGAAAAAATTCTGATGGTAAACACATATGGTATAACTGTGGAGGAGATGCATCAATTGCTAGACAACCTGGAACGGATATGTATGGAGATCCATATGGCCCAGACCATTATATAGTTGCAGCTTATAGAGTTCCTGGTAGTGGAACTTCAAAAATAACATCTTTAGATAATTTCCTATTTATAGGAGATTCTAGATATGAAGGAATAGAGCCACAATTAACTGCATTAGGAAATAATATTACCGCAATAGGCGTAAGTTCTTCATGGATATCTAACTGGATGGATGTTACAAAAAATGGAAGTGGATTTGTAGGCAGAGGTTTAAATTCGTCTAATGGTGAAACAGTTACATTACCAGATTCTGTATCCGGAGTTTCTATTTTACTAGGAACTAATGGCGCTGGTAATGAAAGTGAAATGATTGCAATGCAGCAGCTATTACAAAATTTACATGAAAGATATCCAAATGTACCAATTTTTGTTAATAGTGTTTATCATGTTTCTAGATCATATGATTATGCTAATCCAGAGTCTATGAATGCTAGTATTGATAAATTAAATGAAAGTATTAAGGATTTTTGTAATCAAAATTCATGGGCATTTTATATTGATGTAACACAGGACTTAGATGATAATGGTGGATATTTAAAATCTGAATTTTCAGATCAAGAGGGACTACATATTTCAGGAGAAAATGGAATTAATACTTTAGTTAACAATATAAAAAATGAAATATTAAATTCAGGTGCTAATATTTCAGGTGATGAAGAAAATAATGATTCAAATAGACCAGGATATGCAATATTAGTTGCAAACAGAAAACAGGTTGATACAACAATATCAGAAACATATGCACATAGTATTACATATAAACAAGAAATAGGACATTATCCTACTCAAAGCAGACCAGATAATAATATTTCAGGAACTAATGTGGTTAATAGCTCATCAACTATAACATATTCTTCAACTAAAGTGGATTACCAACAATCATTAAATGATTTTACTTTATATTTTGACTTTTTATGGACAATACTTGTAGAAACAGAAGATAGAAAACTTGTAAATAATTGGGCAGAGCTTGCATGTGATAATATTGCAGAAAATGCTAAAGTTATAATTACAGTTTATAATGAAGAGCAAGTAACTACTAATACAACAACTCAGCCTAGACCGCAATATGTTGTTCAAAAAGGTCCTATAAATAATATTATTACAACAGATTATTACAATGTCACACAAACAACATCAAAAATAACTACAGCATTAAATTCTAAAGCAGCAGTAACTTTTGCAGATACATGGCTAATTAGATACGAAAATGATGCCGAAACATATAGTGAATTTCAACGTAAATCAAAAGAAACTATTTATGAAAAAATTGACTTAAATTCAGATGAAGATAATATAGTTAAAATACTTAGAAAAAGAAAAACATCATTTAGTTCATTAGATAAAAACAGAGATTTTGTAGAAGAGGTTTTAAACGATAATGAAAAAATTACTTTTATGATAGACATATTTAATTATGTAATAGATACTGCTAAAGGAAGTAAAAACATAAAACTTCAATTAAGTAGTTTATTAGATACAAGCTTATTTGATTTAAGTACAGCAGAATCTACTAATACTACTAGAGTGCTTTTATATGATAGTATAAACATATCTAATTCAGAAAGAAAAATGCTATACAAGACTGTAGAAAAAATATGTGGAACTGTAGAGGGAAATGATGAAAATGTTCAAAGGAAAAAATATGTTACTAGTGTAATTTTGAATAGGGTATTATCATCAAAATTCCCAAACAGTGTTAATGGTGTAATAACTAAAAAATATCAATTTGAGGGATTTGAGCCTTCGAATTTAGGTCAAAGTTTAACCATTTCAGATGAAACAAGAGATGCAGTTGATTATGTTATTGCAGCTGGTGATCATGCTCAACATAGTGTATATTTTGCAAAACCTTCTACTGCCACAAAAAATAAGTGGGATGAAAATTACAAATTTACATTTAATGATGGAGATAAAACAGATAATTCGTTTAACTATTATACAACGGAAGAAGTAGAAACTGAATTGAAAAAATATGAAACTGTAATAAGAGGTAATGTAACTACTGCTTCAGGTACAGCTCAAAGATTAGTTGATTGGGCTGAAAATCAGGTTGGTAAAACTACTTTTTATAACTCATATAAACAACAAGAACAGGATTCAGCGGGTTACTGTGCAGCTTTTATACAGTCTGCATATTATGAAGCCGGTTTAGAGTATTATGGTGCAAATGCTATAGACTTACCACATGAAAATAAAATTGAATTTAATGATGATGGAACTGTAGATTGTTCAGAAATACCTGTTGGTGCAATTATAGTTTCTCAAGGAACAGGTGAATTCGGTCATGTTGCAGTATATGTTGGAAACGGATATGTTATTGAAGCTGGTGGCAATACGATAGTAAAAACACCAATCGACCAATCTAATGGTTCTGAAGGCGGAAGTTGCGCACCATTCATAGGCTGGGGATTTGCAACTCATGACCAAAATGAAGCTCGTGGAAAACTAGTAGTAACTATAGGTGGAAATACTGGAAACTATGCTCAAGGATGGACTGATACAGGTTCTGAAGTTGGTGCATGGGGTCAATCAACTGGTACAGGTATTCAGGGAATATATACAGCTGGAAATAAATCATATAAGGTTTATGCTCAAGGTTGCGGACCATATCAAGGAGTTCCATATTGGGATGGTACTATAGCAACTGATGGTTGTGGTATAACTTCAGCTGCTATAATTCTTACCGGATATGGTAACGATGTAGACCCAGAAGATGTAAAAAACGATAACATTTGTCCAGATGGAAACATTGTATCAAGGTTTGTTACACAATTTGCTAAATATGGAATAGAATCTCATGAGGAAATAGTAAGCAATGAAAAAATAATAGCTAATTTAAAAGCTGGAAGACCTGTACTTATAAACGTTCAGGAGGGAACGATAGGAAATAATTATTATGGAGGACATTGGCTTGCTTTATTGGGAATTAATGAACAAGGACAAATATTCTTAGCTGATCCTGGTTCAACATTCAATAGTGCATATTTTGATCAAAGCCGAATATTAAACGGTTCTATAAAAAATATAGTCTATATAGATAGTTAGTATTTGAATTAATATTTATAAATAAAATTTAGCATTAGGTTTTAGGAGGAATTTTATGGATAATAAGAAAAAAATCACAATTATAATAATTATTATAATAATACTATTAATAATATTTGCAATATTATTAATATCACTAAAACCTCAAACACAAATATCTCAAAATAATATGGTCGAAGAAACACCGATAGATTATTACAACGAATACCATACTCAAAGAGCTACTGAAGGTGTTACCGCAGATAGTGCCGTAGCATCTTTAGAAGATAATGTTAATCAATATTTTACAGTAAAATCAATAATTGATAATTTTAATACATATGTTTCATATCTAAACGCAAACATATCAAATTTAGGTTTAATTGTTCCAGAAGGACAAGAACAAGAAGCTTTATCAGAATATAGGCAAGAAGGATTAAAATATATTAATGATATGTTAGCCGAAAACTATAAATTAAAATATTCTACATCAAATGACTTTTTATATAAGTTACTAAAAGATTTTGCTAATCAAAATTATGAAATAACAAATATGTATAAAGTTGAAGACTCTAGTTATATAAATACATATTTTATATATGGCAATTATTCTGGAACTGAGTTTAACTATATAGTAATTTTAGATAAGTACAATTACACTTTTGAAATTTATTTAAATAATTACGTAAAAGATAACGGATATTTGAAAAACGACATATCTACAATGAAAACTTTGCATATAGAAAAAATTGATAAAAATGAGAATAACACATTCCAATACAAAAATATTAATAGCGAAGAAATGGCTACTGTATATTACAACGATTACTTAAATAAAATGAAAACAAACCCTCAAAATGCATATAAATTATTAGATTTCGAATATAGTAAAAACAGATTTGAAAATATTTCTGATTTTCAAAATTATATATCAGAAGTTATAAGCAACGAGCCAGATAGAATTATGGTTAAATTTAACATTACAAAATATGATAATTATACAGAATATATTTGTACTGATAATTTAGGTAATAATTTTATTTTTAAAGTTGATGGGGTTATGAATTATACTGCTATTTTAGATACATATACTGTACCTATCGAAAGTTATGAAAAAGAGTATAATGAAGATGATGATACTAAAAAAGCGCAATTATGCTTAAATAGATTTTTTGAAGCTTTAAACAATAAAGATTATGAAAAAGCATATAGTTATTTAAATGAAACATACAGGAAAAATAATTTTGTAACAGTAGATGATTTTAAATCATATGTACAAACTAATTGGTTTTCTTATAGTAGTTTTACTTATAGTAATGTAGAATTAAATAATGAAAATTATGTTTTATCTGGAACTTTAAATGATATAAAAACAGATGGCTCATATGATGCCGAACATATTGATAAAACTTTTATATTAAGACTTGGTACAAATATAAGAGATTTTCAAATATCATTTGAAAAATAAGGTTTACATATAAATAAAAAAGAAAATCTTGATATAACAGTATATATAAATTCTAAAAATTCGCATAAAAAGAAATTTCGAATGTAGTTTAATAAATAAGATTAAGAATAAGTTAGGCTTAATGTAAAAAGCTGGGGCTAAAACTTTTAAAGTTTTATGTCGCAGCTTTTTATTGTATAAACTTATATTGTAAGCGGTAAATAAAATGGCATATTAAAACCTCGAGCTATATCACTTACACGTATATTAATTTAAAATAAATGAGCAGTACCAAACTGTATATGTGTCATAATTGAAAAAAGCAAAAAAATATTGAATAAATTTCCATACATGTATTATAATAGGAATGGGAAATGAGAAAAGCTAGAAAGACGGAGGGAAAATGAATCAATTTCTCCGTGACCAAACCAAAAGAATGGAGGAAATTATGAATTATAATAAAACCCTAATAAAAGAAGGAATTACCTTTCATAAAATAACAACAAGCAAATTTAAAACAAATTTATTTGCAATTTTTATTACAACACCACTTTCAAGAGAAACCGTTACTAAAAATGCATTAATTAGTGCAGTTCTAAGAAGGGGTACTAAAAACATGCCAACACAAGATGCTATAGCCAAAGTGCTAGAAAATATGTATGGTGCGAGTTTTGACTGCGGAATTGAAAAAAATGGTGATAACCATATTATGAAATTTTATATTGAGTCTATCAATGATGAATTTTTGCCAGATAAAGATAATTTATCAAAAAAATCATTAAAGTTATTACACGATATTGTATTCAATCCACTAGTTGAAAATGAAAGTTTCAAAAAAGAATATGTTGATGGAGAAAAAAATACTTTAAAACAAATTATAGAATCAAAAATCGATAATAAAACAAAATATGCTTTAGATAGATGCACAGAAGAGCTATACAAAAACGAGCCATATGGATTATATAAATTTGGATATGTTGAAGATTTAGATAAAATAAATGAAACCGATTTATATGAATATTACAAGAAACTTATATCAACTTGCAAAATAGATGTTTTCGTGTCAGGTTTTAATATAGATAATTTAAACGAGAATGAGATATTAGCCGATTTAAACCAAAGAACATCTAATTATATACCAAATAAAAATCGTGTAATAAATACTCAAATAAATGAGCCCAACATTGTTACAGAAAAAATGAATGTAACACAAGGAAAGCTTATGATTGGACTAGATATATTAAACCTAGAAAAAGAACAAAATCATAGTGCTTCTGTATACAATGTTATTTTAGGTGGAGGAGCAAATTCTAAATTATTTCAAAATGTTAGAGAAAAAGCTAGTTTAGCTTATACTGCAGGTTCTGGATATATAAGAAATAAAAATAATATAATTATTAGATGTGGTATTGAAATAAAAAATTATGAAAAAGCAACTGAAATTATAAAAGACCAATTAAACCAAATGTATAATGGTGATTTTTCAGAAGAAAATATTGAAAGTGCAAAACAATTAATTTATGCTTCTTATAAAAGTGTTCCTGACACACAAGATAGTGAGCTTACGTATTATTTTGCTCAAGAGCTATCTGATGAATTTGTTAGCTTGGATGAAAATATTGAAAAAGTAAAAGCTGTAACAAAAGAGCAAATTCTAGAAGTGGCTAAAAAAGTTCAAATTAATACTATTTATTTTTTGACTGGAGAGGAGAATAATTAATATATGAAAGTTTTAGATTGCTCAATAATTAAAGAAAAAGCATATATAGAAGAACTGGATAACGGCTTAAAGGTAATAATAGTACCTAAAAAAGAAACAAATAAAAAATATGTAATTTTGGGAACAAATTTTGGTTCTATAGATAACAGATTCATAAATCCAGATACAAAAGAAGAGGTATTTGTTCCAGATGGAGTTGCTCACTTTTTAGAGCATAAAATGTTTGAACAACCAAATGGCACAAATAGCCTAGACACAATGATGGCTCTTGGTTTAGATGCAAACGCATACACAACAAATGACCATACAGCATATTTATTTGAATGTAGTGATGATGAAAGTTTCTATAAGGGATTAGACGAATTAATGGATTATGTGCAAAGTCCTTATTATACAGATGAAAATGTAGAAAAAGAAAAAGGAATTATAGGTCAAGAAATTATGATGTATGATGATGATCCTGGATTCCAATTATATTTAAATACACTAAAATGTTTATATGCCAAAAATCCAATAAGAATAGATATAGCAGGAACTATTGAATCAATAAGCAAAATTGATCCAGATGTATTATACAAATGCTATAATACATTTTATAATCCATCTAATATGGTTCTTGTAACTTGCGGAAATTTCGAACCAAATGAAATTTTAAATGAAATAAAATCTAGACTAAAACCATCAAAAAATAAAGGTAAAATCGAAAGAATTTTTGATGAAGAACCACAAAAAATAAACCAAAAATATATGGAAAAATCAATGTCTATAAGCATGCCTATTTTCATGATTGGAATAAAAGATAAATCAGTCGAGGCATCAGAAAAAGTAAAAAGACATATGGCAATTGACATTATATTGGGAATATTAGTAGGAAAAAGTTCGAATTTATATAAAGAATTGTATGAAAAACAAATAGTATTAGGTTCTTTAGATTCTGAATATGAATTTTCAAGAGAATATGCACATATATTAATAAGTGGACAATCAAATAATCCACAATTAGTAGAAAAAATGTTTAAAGAAGAAGTAGAAAAACTAAAAAAACAAGGTTTAAATTCAGAAGATTTTGAAAGAGTTAAAAGAAAAATATATGGTGAATTTGTTACAGAATTTAACGATGTAGCAAGCATATCAAGAATGTTTTTAGCAGATACAATTAAAGAAATAAATTCTTTTGATTATGCAGAAAAATATAATTCAGTTACAAAGGAATATGCTATGGATGTTTTAAATGATGTGTTTAATGAGGATAAGATGGTGTTATCTGTAATTAAAGAAAATGGGAAATAGGGACGGTTCTCTCCCTTGTATTAATTAAGAGTAACTCACATTCGTTCGAACTCTTAATAAATTTTCCCATTTTTGGGAAATAGGGACAGAGTTAAAATGATGATAATTTAATATTTATTAAATGCAATCATATCTGAAGTGAGTGAAAAATAAAGCAATTCTCCGTCCCTCTCCATTAAAAGAAAGGAAAGCTTCTATGATAATAAAAACAGGAATAATACCTAAAATAGCAATTTCGTTTATGGGAATAGATATATATTGGTATGCTATATTAATAACGTCTGCAATTGCAATTGGTTTTTTATGGGCAATGCTTCATAATGGAAGATATAATATTAAATATGACGATGTTTTAGATTTAAGTTTAATAATGATACCAATTGCAATAATTTGCGCGAGGATATACTATGTTTTATTTGATTTAAATTATTATTTAAGTAATCCAAGCGAAATTTTAAATTTCAGAAATGGTGGAATTGCAATTTATGGTGCTTTAATTGGAGGTATTATTACAATAATAATATTCTGTAAAAAAAAGAAAATAAATGTATTTGATTTAATGGATTATTTAGCTCCAATAATTCCATTAGGACAAGCTATAGGCAGATGGGGAAATTACATAAATATTGAGGCTTATGGGTCAGAAACTAATTTGCCATTAAGGATGGAAATTATAGAAAATGGAATTACTAAATATGTTCATCCAACTTTTTTATATGAATCAATAGGAAATTTTATTTTATTTATTATATTATTTAAAATAAGTAGAAAAAGAAAATTTAGTGGGCAAATAACATGTGTATACTTATTAGGATATTCTTTTATAAGATTTTTTGTCGAAGGATTGAGAACTGATAGTTTAATGTTAGGTAACATAAGAATATCACAATTTTTATCTATAGTAATATTTATAATAGCTATAATAATATATTTTAAAAGAAAAAAGTATAAAAAATACAATTACAAGAAATCATAATCTGTTAACAAAAAACTGTGTAAAAAATTAGAGAGAGAAAAATGTCAAATTTTGTCGTACGAAAAATGCTCCAAAACGTAGTAAAATGGCAAGTTTTGTTGACTAAAGAAGTTTGTTGTGTTATTCTAAATATAGAAGTTATACTAAAGTAGAAGGTCATCAAAAAAAGGAGATGGTTACTATGTTAATAGATCAAATTTGTGAGTTAAGAGACAAGTTGAACCAAAGCATATTAACTGATGATTATGAAGCCACTTATGAATTAAGCATACAATTAGATGAACTGATTGCTAAGTATTATAATCAAGGTTATAAATGTGGACAATCATTAAGACACAATTAAAAAAGTATAAAAGTTATAGATTGATTGGTACAAACAGTATCTCTTACTTTTTTATTTAAACCCTCAACTAGTAGGGGCTTTTTGATAAAAAATTTTAATAAAATTAATTACAAAATTATTTTTTGTTTTTCATAACAAAAAATAATTTTTTTCAAAAAGTATTGACAAAATATTATTAAGATATTATAATAAGTCTTGTCGTAAGACAAATGCCAGTTTATAACAATTAATGCAGATGTGGCGGAACTGGCAGACGCACAGGACTTAAAATCCTGCGGTTGAATAAACCGTGCCGGTTCGATTCCGGCCATCTGCACCATAAGAGCATCAAGGTTTTCAGAAGATTAACCTTGATGCTTTTATAATAAAATTGCTAGAATTTTCTAACAGATTTCTAACAATTTGAAAAATTATCTTTATTAGGTATATTAGAGTCCAGAACTAATATATCTTTTTTATTATCTTCATTACATTTACTGCCATTAAAACTAAGTGCATTTTCAATAGCAGATGCAGATTTAATTTTTGTACTTGAATCCAAGTGAGTATATCTTTCAGTAGTTCGTGAACTTGAATGACCAAGCCAATCTTGTATTTCTCTTAAAGATATTCCTTTTTTCACAAGTAAAGTACCACAACTATGTCGTAAATCGTGAAATCTAATTTCTCTCAAATTATTTTTTCTTAATAATTGTTTAAACTTATGACTAACATAATCAGGTTTTCTCAAATTACCCATTTCATCAACACAAACGAAATCTTTAAATTGTTTATTATAACTATCTTTAAAAATAGAAATATAATATTCTTGCATTTTTCTAGTATATAATAAAAGTTCTTCAATTTCTTTAAATAAAGGCAAAGTTCTATAACTAGATTTATTTTTAGTTTTGCTTTTAGTAATCATTTTATTTTTTGTTTTACTATCTTTATCTTCATCTGTAACAGTTACAACTTTATGGCTAATAGTAATAGTTTTATTTTCAAAATCTATAGCAGACCATTTAATACCTAAAACTTCACTGCGACGTAATCCATAAAAAGCAGTTAAATACACGATTAATTCTAAAGAAGTATCTTTTATTGTTTTAAATAGATTATTTAATTCTTCTTCATTATAGTAATCAGCAATAAATTGCTCTTGTGGTGGTCGTCCAACTTTAATAGCTGGGTTAGTTAGTATTAAATCTGTTTTTACTGCATAATCTAATGCTTTTCGAATATTGGCATGATATTTTGTAACAGTTGTTCCTTTTAAACCTTGTGAATATAACCAATTGTAAAAATCTAATATATGAACAGGTTTTAAATCTTCAAGTGTTATAGGATTTTTTGTAAAATATTCTTTAGTTCTACCTTCAATTTGTCGTTTATAACCTGTATAGGTTGATTCTTCAATTTGATGTTTTATCATATCTAGCCATTTTAACATATAGTCTGAAAATAATATTTGAACTTTAGTATCTTCAGTTTTAGTAGTTGTAATTGTTTCTAGTTTATTTTTAAATTCATCTCTAATTTGAATAAGTTTCTTTTCAGCTTTTTTCTTACTCTCGTTTTCTTTAATTCCAGTAGATACCCATTTTAATTTTCGTGCGCCATCTACGTAGTAAGTTAATACTGTATAATAAGTCTTATTCTTAACAGTTAAATATGCTGTAATGTTATACATTAAAATCTCCTTTCTAAATTTTTAAACAGTATATTGTTCTTTTATTGAGTTAAAAAAGCGATAACATTTATCTTAGGTATTCTGTATAGCTTTCCAACTTTAATTGCTTTTATAGTACCTTTTCGCACTAATTCGTATGCTGTTTGTTTACCAATATTACCTAGCATTGATTGTAGTCCAGATACATCAACAACATCAGGATAATCAGCAAACATTTCTCGAGTGTAATTGTTATTTTCCATCGCATTCCTCCATTTCTTTCAAAATCAAATTTTGCATTTGTTTTAGTAGATTATATTTATTTTGTCCCATCTACTTAAGGGAATATTATAGATAGTTTGTTACTACATAGGAATTTCACCTCTCCGCTATCAGCCGAGTTACCCTCAATGCGTGCGACGGCTCATCAGTTATTTATCTGACTTCAACGCTCAAGCTATGACTGGGTAAAAGTTTCATTATAGTGTTCTATAATACGGTCATATGACACTAAAAACTAGTGTGTTTGTCAATGTACAAAAATAGTTTTACAATTATTATTTACAAAACTATTGTAATTGTGATAACATTATAGTATAATTATTATAGAATGTCAATAACAAAATATAAAAAAATAAAAATTGTTAACAAATTAATTGGGGGAATTATAAAATGAAAGCAAATTTACCAGAAATGAATTTTTTTGATGGATTTTATATATGGTTTAATAAGGAGAAAAAAGAGGAATATTATGCAACTCCATTGTATTTGTATAAGGCTAATACTAAAATTGAATATGATAACAGGTTAGTTACTGTATATTTAGAAGATAAAAAGAAAAAAACAGTTATTGAAGAACAAGGTTTAAAATTTCCAGGGAATATGTATTTTCCATATTATGAAAAATTTGGAATGTTTTTAGTAAGATTTTTAAATGCTAATTTTGAAAATTATCAAACTGCATATGATACTTTTTTCTATGCTTATGGTTTTGAAATTTTAAAAGAATTAGATGAAAACTATACTTTTGAACTGAAAAATAAATATAAAGATGAAGATGAATATTTGCGAGAAATGGAGAAAATATTTTTAGCATTACAATATAAAATTCAGCAAGTACAGGAAGAAATGATAAAGTGTGTAACTTATATTTATAATTTAGATAATAGAGAAGAATTAAGCGAATATACACCAAGTCAAAGGTTTGCGGTTTATTTAATAAAACGATTGGGAAGTTTGTTTACTTATAATAAAAATGATAATGTTATAAAAGATAACTATTCGAATAAAAATTTGGAATTTAGTATTTTTAGTGAATTGCAATTATTAGACCGTTTTAAGAATAATGATATATTGATTTCAATGATGGATACTCATGAAAGTAAGGATTTGTCTGCAATTTGTTATGCTGTTTTAGAAGAACTTGTTAAAACACCAAATAGTCCGATTAAAAAGTGTCAAAATTGTGGAATGTATTTTATTCCCACTTCAAGGTTAGATGAAATTTATTGTGATTATTCAAAACAAAATGGGAAAATTTGTAGAGAACAAGGTGCAATTTTGGCTTATAATGAAAGGTTGAAACAGAATAAGGCTTTGGCTGAATATAGAAGGCTTTATCAGTTGAAATCTATGGCTGTTGGTAGAAATAAGGATAATAAGCAGATGAAGAAGGATTTTGAGAAGTGGAAGAAAGAGGCTAAGGATAGGGTGAATCAGTTGAAACATGGGGCTTTGACGGAAGATGAGGTTTATGAGTGGTTGATAAAAAATAAGTAAAGGAGGAATTAATAGTGTTTGAAAATTTAATGAGAGAGCTAAAAAGTATGGAAAGGATGAAAATGTCTTTTCCAATAGTGGCAGATGAAGATGGCTATATAGATAAAGAATGTCCTAATGAGGACTGTTTATTTCAATTTAAAGTTTATGAAGATGATTGGAAAAATGTTTTTAAAGATGAAGCTGTATATTGTCCTAAATGTGGAAAAAATGCAATATCTAACAAGTGGTATACAGCTGAACAAGTAAATGCTGGAAAACAAATGGCTATAAACAATGTAAAAGCTAGGATTGGTATAGCTATGAGACAAGATGCACAACAATTTAACAGAAATAGTAAAAAAGGATTTTTAACATTTTCTATGGAGGTAAATGGATTTAATGAACATAGAATTAATTTACCTATACAGTGCAAAGAAATATTTGAACAAAAAATAGTATGTGAGAAATGTAAGGCTAGATATGCAGTAATTGGATCAGCTTTTTATTGTCCAAGTTGTGGCCATAATTCATCAAGACATATGTTTAAAGAATTTATAGATACAACAAATGCTAAAATTTCAAATTTAGATTTTATAAAGAAACAATTATCTAGTGTAAATAAAGATGATACTGAAAGAATTATAAGAACGTTAATAGAAACTATTCCAAATGATTTGGTTACATCAATTCAATGTTTAAGTGAAGATGTTTATAGCAATTTACCAAATTCAAAACCAATTAGAAAAAATACATTTCAAAGAATAGATGATAGCATTTTATTATGGGAAGAAGCTATTAATGAATCACATAATACATGGCTTACTGCTGAAGAATTAGCTAAATTAAGAAAATATTATCAACAAAGACATTTATTAGCACACAATAATGGTATTGTAGATGAAGAATATATAAAAAAATCAAATGATAAAAATTATGAAGTTGGTCAAAGAATTATTATAGTTAAACAAGATGTTGTAGAATTTTGTGAGATAATAAAAAAATTAGGTAACGAAATTTTGAGATTTGCCTAAAGAACATAGGAGGATAAAATTCATGAAGAATACTGAAACCAATAGAATCGAAAACAAAGAAAAATTAAACGATGACTTCGAACAAGAAGTTATAGCTTTTCTAAACTATAGAGAAGGTGGAGCGATTTATATAGGGATTAACAAAAATGGACAAGTTATTGGAATTGATAATCTTGACCAAACACAGCTCCAAATAAAAGATAGAATAAAAAATAACATACAACCATCAACATTAGGATTATTTGATGTAACTGTGGAAACAATAGATAATAAAGAAGTCATAAAAGTAATAATATCAAGTGGTCCAGAAAAACCATATTATTTAAGAAAAAAAGGTATGTGTCCTGCGGGATGTTATATAAGAATTGGAAGTAGTAAAGAACAAATGACAACAGAAATGATTGATAATTTATATGCTAAACGAGTTAGAAATTCAT
This sequence comes from Clostridia bacterium, assembly GCA_017625035.1. GTDB lineage: Bacteria > Bacillota > Clostridia > TANB77 > CAG-508 > CAG-492. The sequence goes on along the minus strand of JAGALX010000024.1, from coordinate 3,223 downwards.
TAAATAAAATAGAATCACCAAGACAAGATTTAACATTTAAACAATTAAAAATTTATTATGAGGGTCAAGGTTCTGCTATTACAAATAATTTTGAAAGAAATTTAGAGTTATTAATGGATAATGGAAAATATAACTACAACGGATATTTACTTGCTGATGAGAATGGAATGTCTATTAAAGTAGCAAGATATGCAGGAACAAATAAAGTAGATTTATTAGAAAATTATGAATTTGGATATTGTTCTTTAATAAAAGCTACTAAAAGTGTTATAGATAAAATGACAGTTGAAAATAAAAGGTCAGCTAAAATTACTTCAAAAACAAGAATAGAAAAGACTTTGGTAGATAGCAAAGCATTAAAAGAAGCAATAATAAATGCTGTTGTTCATAATGATTATTCAAGTGGTATTCCTCCTGTTTTTGAAATATTTTCAGATAGATTTACAATAACATCTTATGGTGGACTTCCACAAGAAATAACTCAAGAAGATTTTTTCAATGCAGTATCAGCACCTAGAAATAAAGAATTAATGAGAGTGTTTAAAGATGTTGACTTAGTAGAACAATTGGGTTCTGGCATGGAAAGAATAATGAGTGTATATGATAAGTCAATTTTTGAATTTTTACCAAATTTTTTAAGAATTAATTTTTATTTTGATAAAGAAGTTTTGGAATATTTAGGTCAAACCGAACAAGATAAAACCGACAAGAAAACCAACATCAAAACCAACAAGAAAACCAACATCAAATTAAAAGTGAAACCACAAGAAAAAGATATTTTGAATTATTGCAAAGAGCCTAGAACTTTAAAAGAAATTTGTTACAAATTTGGATTTAAAGACACTAGAACATTTAAGAAAAATTATTTAAATAATTTGATTGATACTGGTGTATTAGGTATGACAATACCAGAACAACCAAAAAATAAAAATCAAAAATATGTTACGAAATAGTATGTATTAAAAGTAAAAAATATATACTAATTGGAAGCAATAGTTAAATGGTAAATAGTAAATGAATAGTATAAATTTTGCCACTGATGGTGGCAAAATTTTAAAAAAATTAAAATTCAGAGTATATTTCAAAAATATTGAAAGGATAAAAATAATTATGAAATATGTAAAAGTAATAGATGGAACAAAATCCAATGCTGGAGGTTTTGAATATAAAATAGATGAAATTAACATTGCAGATATATGGAATCCAAAAGCAGATAACCCAAAAGAAATGGGAGGTTTCAATTTTTCGGTAGAAGAAAAAATATTAAGGTTTATATTTAGAGGAGATACTATTTACGATGTAATTATTCCTGAAGATACAGAAGTAGTTGAAGTTGAACATACTAATGTACCTCATGGAGTATTTAGGTCAAATAAGATTATATTAACTAATCCAAGACCAATAACAGAACAAATGGTAATTGATATTTATAAAAAATCAACATTGCCAGAAAAAACATATTATCAATGTTTAGTTACTTTATTGTATAGAGATTATATAAATGCAGCAATATACATAGTGAATGATAGAATAAATAAAAATAATGTAAAAAATGCAATAACAGAATTTGAAAATTATATTTCAAATAAAATTGATGGAACTAAACATGAATTTGATTATGAAAAAGATTTATGGAATGATAATGCTAAAAAGGTGTATAATATGTTGAAAAAAATTGAAAAAGAAAATATATTATAAATAAAAAAGATATAATAAATTTCAAACAAATTTATTATATCTTTTTACTTAGACACATATTCAACAATATCAGTAATTTCACAATTAAAATAATTGCATAATCTAGCGATAACAAATATATCAATTCTAACTAATTCACCAGTCATAAGCCTTTTTAAAACTTTAAAATCGGTATTTGTATCTCGCATTAATTGATTTATACTAATTTTTTTCTTCTTTAAAATATCATCTAATTTAAAATTATAGTGACCATTTTCAATTTTTACTTTTACCATAATCTACCACCTAAAAATAATATATTTAAATTATATTTGTTTTAGGTGTTACTTGACTATTGGTTATGTGACCAGTATAATAATGATAGGTATTAATAATTTTTTTGTTGTAAAAATTTATTAAGTATGTAATAATTAAGATAATGAAAGTAACTATATAAATTGATTAGATTATTTTAGTTAGGAGATATACAAATGAGTGAAATAAATAGTTGGGAAGATTTACGAAGAAAAGTTATCGATGAAGAATTTAGTGATGTTCCTATGCAATCAAGAAATACATCTGAGTTTGAGATAAATGTTAATGCAAGAGTGTGGGAAAATATTAGAACCGAATTATTAAGTAAATTAAGAGGTGGAGGAATACAATTTGCAATAAAACATCATGATATACATAGAGATACCGGTTATTATGCTTATGATGAAAAAGGTTCAGATGGTAAAGGTATATATACAATAGATATGCCTGATGGATTAGAATTTAGTAATTTTGAAAATCCTTTTGATGAAAGAGATTTATTTGCTCGTGTATATAGCTTATTTCATGAATATAAGCATATCTTACAAAGAGAAGGTTCTATTTACAATATACAAATAACACCAGAAAATATGGCTTTTGGTAGAGCTGGATTAATTGCTCAATATTTTACAGAATATGACGAGGCTAATTATGCAAATGATCCAAGAGAAATAGATGCTCAAATTTATGGAATAGAGCAAGCTATAAAGTATATTAAAGAAAATTATCCATGGGTTGATATTGAAAAAGCTTGTGTCGGATTTGTAAAGGATTTTATTAATGGACAAAAGGAGAATGGATTTCCTGAATTATCATTTACAGAAGAAACTAGTGGCTCAATACAAGAAATATTAAATGATTTAAGAAAAAGAATGGAGAATCCTAGAAGGGCAAAATTTTCAGAAATAGTATTGCATGATTGGTACGATGAAGATGAGCCAGAGAAGAAATTAAGGAATAAATTTAATGATGACTTTATAAAAAAATATGAAGATTGTAAAAGTGTTGAAGAAAAAGATGAAATGCTTATAACAGCAATTTTAGAAATTTATCCTGAAGCAATACAAGAATATCCAATTTTGCAAATGAGAAGTGTATTTGTCAAGTGAAAAATGGACCACTTTATAATTGAAAAACGGACCACTTTTTCAACTATAAAATTTACATATTTTTACTATTTTTCCAAGAAATTGTTTCTTCATATCTATGACTTACATTTCTTGAAAGATCT
>JAGALX010000023.1 GCA_017625035.1 Clostridia bacterium | reverse complement strand
TAGATATAATAACAATAATACCAATAATAGCAATAACAGTAATAATAGCAACAATAATAACAATGACAGACGCTTTAATAACAGAAATGGAAATCAATTCAACAACAGAAATAATAATAGACAAAACAACGGATATAATAACAATGGGTATAATAATAACAGCGGATATAACAACAATAGAAACAATAATAATTATAGAAATAACAATAATAAACCTCTTGATGAAAAAGGAATTGACAAAAATATTAAGAACATAATGTCAACAGAAATCGTAGAAAAAGAATCACAAAGAGATTACACTAGCAAATCTATTGATAAAGCAAAACAAAATAAATTTGAAGAAGCAAAAGCTAATAGTACAAATAAGAAGAATACAAAAACAAGAAAACAAGATAGATTTTCTGAATTTGATGGAGAAAAATTAAAAGATTTAAAACAAGTTGACAAATTATCGCATATGTTTAATGAACAAGATGGTGGAATGCTTGATTACTATGATTTAACAACTGAAAGAGGTAAAAGAAATAAGAAAAAAATAAATAAAAATGACAAAGAAAGAAATAAACAAAAAATATTCCAATTAACAGAAATTACTATACCAGAATCTATTACAGTTAAAGATTTAGCTGCAGAGCTTAAAAAGACTAGTGGAGAGGTTATTACTAAATTAATGAGTTTAGGAATAATGGCAACAATAAACAACGAATTAGATTTTGATACAGCATATTTAATCTCTAGTGAATTTGGAATAACTGCAATAAAGAAAACTGTTGTTAATGAAGAAGATTTATTATTTGATGAATCAGAAGACCGTGCAGAAGAATTAGATCCAAGACCACCAGTAGTAGTTGTTATGGGTCACGTTGACCATGGTAAAACATCTTTATTAGATGCAATAAGAAGTACAAATGTTATAGAAGGTGAAGCAGGAGGAATTACACAACATATAGGTGCATACAAAGTAACAATAAGCGGAAGAGAAATAACATTCCTAGATACACCAGGTCATGAAGCATTTACTAGCATGAGAGCAAGAGGTGCACAAATTACAGATATTGCAATATTAGTTGTTGCTGCAGATGATGGTGTTATGCCTCAAACAGTTGAAGCTATAAATCACGCAAAAGCAGCTGATATACCAATCATAGTTGCTGTAAACAAAATCGATTTACCAAACGCAAACATAGATAAAATAAAACAAGATTTAATGCAATATGAACTTGTACCTGAAGAGTGGGGAGGAGATACAATATTCGTTCCTATTTCTGCTAAGAAAAGACTAAATATTAGTAACTTACTTGAAATGGTACTATTAGTTGCAGATATGAAAGAGCTAAAAGCAAATCCAAATAAACAAGCAAAAGGAGCTGTAATAGAAGCAAGATTAGATAAAGCAAGAGGACCAATAGCATCTATACTTGTTCAACGTGGTACTTTAGATGTAGGAGATACAATTGTTGTTGGTACATCTATAGGTAGAATAAGAGCAATGAAAAATGATAAAGGTCAAAATGTAAAAGAAGCTGGACCATCAACTCCAGTAGAAGTAATGGGCTTAACAGATCTTCCAGAAGCAGGAGATACATTCTACGAAGTTAAAAACGAAAAAATGGCAAAACATTTAATCGAAAAAAGAAAATTACAAGAAAGAGAAAAAGCATTAAATAGTACAAATATAGTAACTTTAAATAACTTATTTGAAAAAATGGCAAGTGAAGACTTAAAACAATTAAACTTAATAGTAAAAGCGGATGTTCAAGGAACAGCAGAGGCCATTAAACAATCAATGGAAAAATTATCAAATGATGAAGTAAAAGTAAAAGTTATACACTCTGTAGCTGGAGCTGTAAACGAATCTGATGTTCAACTTGCAAAAGCCGCAAAAGCAATAATTATAGCATTTAATGTACGTCCAGTAGGTTCAGCAAAAGAAGTTGCAGAAAAAGAAGGCGTTGAAATAAAACAATACTCTATAATTTATAAAGCATTAGAAGATGTAGAATCTGCAATGAAAGGATTATTAGATCCAATTTACGAAGAAAAAGTAATAGGAAATGCCTTAGTAAGACAAACATTTAAGGTATCAGGAGTTGGAACAATTGCAGGATGCTTTGTAACTGATGGTAAAATCGAAAGAAATGCAGGAGTTAGAGTAATTCGTGAAGCAGTTGTAATACATGAAGGTAAACTAGTATCTTTAAAAAGATTTAAAGATGATGTAAAAGAAGTTACTAAAGGTTATGAATGTGGTTGTCAAATTGAAAATTACAATGACCTAAAAGAAGATGATGTAATAGAATTCTTCGTAATGGAAGAAGTAAAAAGATAAAAAAGGTTTATAGGTAAAACCTACGAAAAAACCTAAATAAATTATATAAGGATGAGAGTTTATGGCAAAAAATGATGCTAGATTAAATAGAATAAATGAAGAGCTAAAAAAAGAAATTAGTCATGTTTTAACATTTGAGCTTAAAAATCCAAATGTTACAGGATTAATAAGTGTTACTAGAACAAAAATAACTCCAGATTTTAAATATGCCAAAGTTTATGTAAGCATTTTAAATTCTAAAAATCTAGAAAAAACAATGCAAGGTTTAAAAGATTCAGCTGGATTTATTAGAAGTCAAGTAGCCAAAACTGTGAATTTAAGAATAACACCAGAGCTAGTTTTTGAATTAGATGATTCTATGGAATATGGGGCAAAAATTGAGAATATACTTAAAGAAATAAAAAGGAATGATTAAAAATGAGTACTTTAGATAAAATATTAGAAGAAATAAATAAAGCAGAATCAATAGTAATTTTAACACATGAACATCCTGATGGAGATGCAGTTGGTACTAGTTTAGCTTTATATAATGCATTAAAATTATATGGTAAAAATAATGTAGATTTAATAATACCAGAATGCCCAAAAACATTTAATTTTTTACCAAATGCAAATGAAATAAAAAAGGAAAGCAGTGTAGAAAATTATGATTTAGCAATAGCAATAGATTGTTCAACATATAAAATGCTAAACGGATGGGGAAAATATTTTGAAAATGCAAATTCAACAGTTGTTATTGACCATCATGGAACAAATACAATGTATGCAGATTATAATTTTGTAAATCCTGATGCACCAGCATGTGCTGAAGTTATGATTGTTGCTTTAAATTATTTTAATATGGAAATTAATAAAGATATTGGAACATGTTTATTAGTAGCAATTATAACTGATACAGGTGGTTTCAAATATCAAGGTGTTACTGCAGAAACTTTTCAATTTGTTGCTGACTTATTAAATAAAGGGGTTAATGTATCCGATACATACAGAAAAGTTCTACAAGTAAAAACAAAATCTGCATTTGAGCTAAGTCGATTAGCTACTAATAGAATTGAGTTCTTTGAAAGTGGGAAAATAGCCTATACATATGTAACTTTAGAGGATTATGATAAATTTAATGCTATTTACGGAGACCATGAAGGTATTGTTGATGTTGGTAGAGATATCGAAGGTGTTGAAGTATCAATATTTATTAGAGAAGTTAAGGGGAAAGGATTAAAAGTTTCTTTAAGATCTAATGATAAAGTTAATGTTGATGAAATTGCTCTATTATTTGGCGGTGGAGGACATCTAAAAGCTGCAGGATTTTATATTAATGGTGATTTTGATACTGTTAAGGAAAAAATTATTAATGAAGTTAAAAGATATCTATAAATTTTGTGGAAAAAGGGGAAAAATCTCTCTTTGGATTTACTAAGGGTAATTTATATTTGTTCGAACCCTTAGTAAATTTTCCTATTTTTTTAAAATTGGAACAGGCTTAAATTATACACGTTATGATAAAGCATAGTGACTATGAAAGAAAATGTTGCAATTTAATAAAAATGAAACAATAGACATTATATAAAACGGTTGAAACATTTGAAGTTTCAGCCGTTTTATGATAGAATTCACATATAGAAAGAGAGAAAAAAGATATGGATGGAATATTAATTATAAATAAACCAAAAAATTATACTTCTAATGATATAGTAAATAAAGTTAAAAAAGCTTTAAATACAAAAGTTGGACATACTGGTACACTAGATCCAAATGCAACAGGTGTGCTTCCTTTGCTTTTGGGAAAAGGAACAAAATTTTCTAAATATCTAATAAACCATGATAAAAAATATATTGCCACACTACAATTAGGAATAAAAACATCGACTGCAGATGTAGAAGGTGATGTAATAGAAGAAAAAGAAGTTGATACAAGTGTTTTAGAAAGTAAAAATATAAATAATGTATTAAAATCATTTATAGGAAAACAAGTTCAAACACCGCCAATATACTCTGCTATCAAGGTAAAAGGGAAAAAATTGTATGAATATGCCAGAAATAATATTGATGTTGAAATTCCGAAAAGAAATATAGAAATTTATAGTATTAATTTAATCGATATGAATCCAGAAAAAAATGAATTAAAATTTGAAGTTGAATGTTCAAAAGGAACATATATAAGGTCTTTATGTGAGGATATAGCAGAAAATTTAAATACTGTTGGATATATGAAAGAATTGCAAAGAGCCAAAGCTGGTGAATTTGAAATTTCTCAGTCTATTACAATGGAAGAACTAAGCGAAAATAAAAATAATATAGATTGGTTAAATAAAAAAATAATAACACTAGAAGATTTATTAAAAAATACAGATAAAATTATAATAAAGAGTTGTGATTTTGATAAATTTCTAAATGGGGTAAAGTTAACAACAAATAATAAAGATGGATTGTATGCCATTTATACAGAAGATAATAAATTTATCGGAAGCGGGATTGTAGAAAATAAAAAAGTAAAAAGAGATGTAATTTTATATTAATCCGCACTATTGTGGACATAATAAAAATATGGTATAATTTGTAAGTATTTAACATAACAAGGAGGTTCTTATGTATCTTATAGTAGGGCTTGGAAATCCAGAAGCTGAATATGCACGAACAAGACATAATATGGGAGTAGATGTATTAAATGAAATATCAGACAAATATAAGATAAGTATATCAAGAGAAAAATTTAAAGCATTATACGGAACAGGTGAAATAGAAGGTGAAAAAGTAATATTAATAAAACCTCAAACATATATGAATCTAAGTGGAGATTCTGTAATTGAATTTGTAAATTTTTATAAAATAGATATAAATAATGTAATAGTAATTTATGATGATATAGATACAATTCCAGGAAAAATACGAATACGTAAAAAAGGTGGACCAGGAACTCATAATGGAATGAAATCAGTAGTTTATAGGCTGAATTCAGAAGATTTTCCACGAGTAAGAGTTGGAATAGGAATGCCAGAATATAAAAATGACTTAATAAATTATGTAATAGGAAATATATCAGATGAAGATTACGAAACATTAAAAACAGGAATACAAAAAGCATCAGAAGCAGTAGTATCCATAATAAAAGATGGAGTAGATACTGCAATGAATAAGTACAATTAAACTAAATTACGGAGGAATAATGAAAGAAATTATAATTAATTATAATAATCATAAAAGTGATATTGTTGTTTTAGAAAATGGAAGGATAGTAGAAAAATATCAAGAATATGATAACAACAAAACAATAGAAGGGAATATTTATTTAGGACAAGTTATAAATGTATTACCAGGAATGGGAGCAGCATTTGTAGATATCGGAGAAGAAAAAAATGCTTTTTTACACATAAAAGATGTATTACCAAAAGCAAGTGAAATTACAGGAAATAAGAATGAAAAAATAGGGAAATCAGATATAAAGAAATATGTAAAAGTAGGAATGCCAATTATTGTTCAAGTAAAAAAAGATAAAAATGAAACCAAAGGAGCAAGAATATCTACAGATTTAAATATAGCTGGCAAGTATATTGCTTTAGTACCAAACTCTAAATTTATAACAGTATCAAGTAAATTAGAAGACAAGCAAGAAATTACTAGATTAAAACAAATTGTAAAAAATAATTCATCAAATGAAAATGGATTCATAATAAGAACCGCAGCACAAAATAAGACTAAGCAAGAGCTTATAAAAGACATAAACAATGTAGAAAACATTTATAATAACATAAAGAAAAAAGCTACAAAATACAAAGAAGCAAATTTAATTCCTCAAAAATTATATGAAGCAGGAGGAATTGCAAATAAAGTTTTATTAGGATTAATAGATAATACTGATAAAATTACTGTAAATAATGAAAATACATATAATTTTATATGTGAAGAATATATTGGAGCAAAAGAAATTTTAAAACTTGATACCGAAAAAAATTTAATTACAGAAGACATTACTAATCAAATAGAAAAACTAAAAAACAGAAAAATATGGCTTAATTGCGGAGGTTTTATAACAATAGATAAAACAGAAGCTTTAACTGCAATTGATGTAAATACAGGAAAATATACAGGAAAAGAAAGTCTAGAAAAAACTGTATTAAAAGTAAATGAAGAAGCAACAATAGAAATCGCAAAACAAATAAAAGCAAGGGATATTGGTGGAATCTTAATAATCGATTACATTGATATGGAAGAAAAAGAAGATGAGAATAAAATAGTAGATTTACTAAAACGAGAGCTAAAAAAAGATAGAGCAAAAACACAGGTAGTTGGGTTCACACCATTACATTTGCTAGAAATGACTAGAAAGCATTTATGTAGTAATTAAATGCGCCACTAGAGAAGGGAGAAAAAAGTTTTATGAATGTAGGATTTGTATCACTTGGATGTAGCAAAAATTTGTTAGATACAGAAATGACAATTGGATTATTCAAAAATAATAATTTCAAAATAGTTAATGATCCATCAAACGCTGATATAATTGTAATTAACACATGTGGATTTATTGAACCAGCAAAAGAAGAGGCTATAAATACAATTTTAGAAATGGCTGAATATAAAAAAGATAAATGTAAGTTTTTAATAGTAATGGGATGCTTAGTCGAAAGATACAAACAAGAGCTAATCAAGGCTATTCCTGAAGTTGACTTATTTATTAAATATAGTGAATATGAAAATATATGGGAACAAATAGAATCTATACTTGGAAAGGCTAATACAAAATCGAATACCAAACTAGATTTTATGGATAGAGTAGTAACTACGGGAGAAAACTTTGCATACCTAAGAATAGGTGAGGGATGTAGTAATAATTGTACATATTGTGCTATTCCATACATAAGAGGTAAATATATAAGTAGAAAAATTGAGGATATATTAGAAGAAGCAAAAATGCTTGCAAATAGTGGAATAAAAGAGCTAATTGTTATAGCACAAGATACCACTAAATATGGAATTGACTTATATGGAGAGCCAAAACTTGCAGACTTATTGGATGAGCTTTGCAAAATAGATGGAATTAAATGGATTAGATTTTTATATGCATATCCAGAAACAATAAATGATGAATTATTAGAAGTTATAAAAAGAAACGAAAAAATTTGTAAATATTTCGATATTCCAATTCAACATATTTCAGATAAAGTTTTAAAAAGAATGAATAGACAAAGTGATGGAAAAAGCATTAGAAATTTAATTAAAAAAATTAGAAATGAAATACCAGAAGCTATAATAAGAACTACCGTAATGGTAGGATTTCCAGGTGAAACAAAAGAAGATTTTGATGAATTATATCAATTTGTAAAAGATGCAAAATTTGATAGATTAGGAGCATTTTCATATTCAAAAGAAGATGGAACTCCTGCAGCAAGAATAAAAATACAAGTACATCCTATGACGAAAAAAAGTAGGTACAATAAAATAATGGAATTACAACAACAAATTTCAAAAGAAGTTTCAAATAAATATATTGGTAAAGAATTAGAAGTATTATTAGAAGAAAGAAGTTTTGACGGAAAATATTATATTGCAAGAAGTTATATGGATGTTCCTGATATTGATGGTGTAATTTTTGTAAATTGTGAAGATGAAAATTTAGAAGGCGAATTTATTAACGTAAAAATAACTAAAGTTCAAGATTATGATTTGATTGCTGAGAAAATTTAAGTAGAAATTGGCTTATATAAAGGCACTAATTTAATTAGTGCCTGTAAAAGCTCTTAGTGTGTAGAAACTATTATTGTTTATTAAATTTTATATCAGCATATCTTTTTAATTTTTCATAAGCCAAATAATTTATTGTTCCAGCAGGGAATTTACCATTTGCATCTTTCTTTCCAGCAGGAACTCCAGTTAATAATTCTATACCTTCATCAATATTACTAATAGCATAAATATGGAATTTACCATGTTTCACAGCTTCAACAACTTCATCAGATAAATTCAAATTTTTCTTGTTTTGTATAGGAATCATAACAGAATGTTTTCCATCTAATCCACGCATTTTACAAATTTGGAAGAATCCTTCAATTTTTTCATTAACTCCTCCAATTGGTTGAATTTCACCTTTTTGGTTAACAGATCCTGTAACAGCAAATGATTGACTTATAGGAATTCCAGATAAACTAGATAATATTGCATATAGCTCTGTACTAGAAGCACTATCACCATCTACACCATTATATAATTGTTCAAAACAAATACTAGCAGTAAGAGATAGGGGGATATCTTGAGCAAATTTTTCACCTAAATATCCACTCAAAATATAAACACCTTTTGAGTGTGTAGAACCAGATAAATCAACTTCTCTTTCAATATTAATTACACCATTTTTTCCGGTATAAGTATTAGCAGTAATTTTTACAGGTTTTCCGAACATATAGTCACCAATATTCATTATAGTTAAACCATTTATTTGACCAATTTTAGAATCAGATGTATCTATTAAAAGAGTATTTTCTTTAATCATTTCCATATATCTAGAATCATATTTTTTCATTCTGTTAGATCTTTCTGCTAAGGCCATATTTACAAATTCTGCAGTTACAATTTTAGATTTATTCATTTTAGCCCAAGTTGCAGCTTCACCAATTATTTGAGATAAATCGTTAAATCTAGTAGAAAGTTTTTCTTGATTATCAGCAAGTCTAGAAGAATATTCCATAATTTTAGCAACTGCGGTAGGATCTAAATGAGGTAATTCTTCTTGTTCACAAAAACCATGTATAAATCTTGCTAGTTTAATCATATTTTCTTCTGTATTATCAGACGAATCTTCGAATTCTACTTTTATTTTAAATAATTTTCTAAAATCGTAATCAACTGCAAGTAATGTTTGATAAATATGTTCATCTCCTACAATAATAACTTTTAAATCTAATGGAATTGGTTCAGGTTTTAAAGAAACCATAACCATTGCAGATCTAGGGTCAGCTGTATTTTCAATTAGCAATTGCTTTTGACGTAAAGCTTTTTTTAAAGCTTCATAGCATATTCCATTTTCAATAAGATCATGTGCTTGAAAAATTATATAACCACCATTTGCTTGATGTAATAAACCAGGTTTTAGCATAGTATAATCAGTTTTTAAAGAGCCATAGTAATTTTCATATTCAAGTTTTCCAAATATATTATGATAAGAATAATCTGAATCCATAATTACAGGAGCACCTTCTTGATTACTGTTATCTATAAATAAATTAACTCTATAATTTTGCCAAGGTTTTGGAGACTCTTGTCTAGGTCCTTGTGCTGGTTGGTTTTCTGGTTTTGATTCTACTAAAAAGTAATCAATATTTTTTAATATATCTTTCTTAATATTTTCTAAGAAAGTATTTATTTTTTTTATTTCTTTTGAATTTTGAACGGATGTAGTTTATATGTGCATTTATTGTTAATAATGCAACATTAGATTGCCATTCTGATAATTTTTTTTGAGTTTCTTTTTCAATATTTTTTATTTCACTAATAACTTGTAAAATTTGCTCTTGTACTATACTTGAATTATCTTCAAAACTTTGCTTTGTCTGTTCATCTAATTTATCAAATTCTTCTTGTTCAATAGCTTTTCCGTTTATAATAGGCATCATGTAAATTCCGTTTTGAGCAGATTTTACTTGAAATCCATATTTTGCCGATTTTTTATTTAATTTTTCCATTAAAGCAGTTCTTTTTTCTTCATAAGTTTGAGTAATTAAAGCTTTTTCTTTTTCAAAATCATCATTATTAAAAGTATTTTTTAAATCATTACGAATATCTTTTATAAAAGAATCCATATAATCTCTAAATTCTTTTCCTTGTCCAGCATGTAGGGAAAGGGCAATTGGTTCATTTGGATTATCAAAATTATAAATATAACACCAGTCATAAGGTGTTTTCTGTCTTTTTGATATTTTATCTAAATAATGTTTAGTATACATTGTTTTTCCAACTCCAGCAGGTCCTTCTAAATAGAGATTATATCCTTTTATATCAACATTAAGACCAAATTCAAGAGCTTTAATTCCTCTGTCTTGTCCAATTCCTGTTTCTATATTTTGCAGTTCTTCTGTTGTTTTAAATTTGAAAATATTTGGATTGCAATTAATTTTTAAACTTTTGTAATTTAATTCATTTTTATTTTTCATTTGTTCCTCCTTAAAATTAAAGCTATTATATGTATAATGTCATAATTATAGCTGAATCGGTATTATTATAATATTTTTTTCTAATACCAATTTTATTAAAGTTAAATTTTTCATATAGTTTTATAGCATGTATATTATGCTCATTTACTTCTAATGTTATTGATTTTAAATTTTTTTGCATAGAAATATTTATTAAATTTTTTAAAAGTAAAGAGCCAATACCTAAATGTCTTTTATCTTTTTTTGTTACTATGTTCATAATATTTGCTTCATCTATTATTGTAAGAATACCTGCAAAACCAACTATTTGTTCATTTTGCTTTGCAACAATGTATGTAGTATTATCATTGGAAAATTCTTGAGCTAAAATTGAAAAGTTCCAAAAATCATCAAAATCAGTAATTAAGTTTTTTTCTAAATATAATAAATCTTCATGTGTCATTGGTGATATAGACACTGAGGCGGAGTTCTTGTCTAAAAAATTTACCATAGCTTTTATTATTTTTCTCCAATCATGCATGTGATATAGTTATGGTTTAAAGGAATTGGGATATTTTTCATTTTACTTTTCTCCGACTAAATTTCTTTCTGCTTGTGATTTTTTTAAGTAGATAGGTGATAGTGAATTTGAATCACCATAAATGCCATTTTTAAATTTATTATATGCAGATTTTCCGATACTGATACTTGTTTGTAGATTTTGAATTTCATTTGCAAAAATTGGATTTTTAATTAGACTTACAATTTTATCATGATGAATTTGAGATCCATCTCCAACAAATATTAATTTATCATCATATATTGATAAATCATCTAAGATGTTTTGTATTGAATCAGATTTCAAATCACCAATTTGTGAATAAATAGTGCCATTATTATTAAATAAAGAATAATAAACATTGTCATTTTTTGCATCTATTAAACTTACAATTAATCCAGCCTCTGAAATATTATAAGCTAAACTTTCTAATGATGTAACACCTACTACAGGAATATTTTTTGCATCTGCAAATGCTTTTATTGTTGCAATTCCAATTCTAATTCCTGTAAAAGATCCAGGACCTTGTGAACAGGCTAGTAAATCGATATTATCTAATGTTAAATTTGTTTCTTTAAAAATTTCATCGATTAAAGGCATTAAGTTTTGAGAATGTGTTTTTTCATCATTTGTATGTTTTTCTAGTATTACATTGTTATCTTCTAAGATTGATACTGAGCATATTTTTGAAGATGTATCAATTGATAAAATTTTCATTTTGTACTCCTTTCTGTGGATTTATTACATTTCATTAAGAAATAGATTATTAAATTTATTACCAAATGTTTCAAGTTTTAGTTTTCTAAAATTTTCATCATCAGTATTTTTTTCAAATGTAATATGAATATAATCTTTTGGAAGTGCATCTTTTATTATTTCGCCCCATTCAATAATACATATACCATTTTCAAAATATTCTTCTCCACCAATTGCATAAAATTCGTCTATATCTGATAGTCGGTAAACATCGAAATGATATATATTTATATTGTTTTGGGCATTGTATTCATTTACAATTGTGAAAGTAGGACTAGATATTTCGTTTTCAAGCCCGAAAAATTCTAAAAAACCTTGGGTAAATTTTGTTTTTCCAGAACCCAATTCTCCAGTTAAAATGATGATATCTCCTTTTTGTAATTTTGAAGCTAAATTTTTTGCAAAGTTTATTGTGTCTTTTTCTGATTTAGAAATAAAATTATACATAGTTTCACCCTTTTAATTAAATTTATTCTACGGTTATTTTATATTAATAAAGTAAATTTGTAAATACCTTGACTCATCAAAATAAATATAATAAAGTATACATATATTTAATAAGAAAGGAGTCGTATGGTTATTTAAGTTATTAAATATATCATACAAGTTTATTTATGGAAGAATGTAAGATTAATAATTTATATAATTTAAATGAAACTATTGCAAAAGAAATATTTGAAGGATGTACATATCCTTGGGATGTATTGCCTAAAATTAAAGATTTTATCATAAAATTAGGAGAAACCCTAAGTGATGAAGAATATGACAGAGTCAGTGAAAATGTATGGATTGCTAAAAGTGCAAAAGTTGCACCAACAGCATATATTAATGGTCCAGCAATTATTGGAAAAGAAGCTGAAGTAAGACATTGTGCTTTTATTAGAGGAAATGCTATTGTTGGAGAAAAAGCAGTTGTTGGGAATTCTACAGAATTAAAAAACGTTATTTTATTTAATAATGTTCAGGTTCCTCATTACAACTATGTAGGTGATTCTATTTTAGGATACAAATCTCATATGGGAGCAGGATCCATTACATCAAATGTTAAATCAGATAAAAAATTAGTCGTTGTAAAAAATGGAGATAATAAAATAGAAACAGGATTAAAAAAATTTGGTGCTATGATAGGTGATAATGTTGAAGTTGGGTGTGGATCAATATTAAATCCTGGAAGTGTTATTGGAAAAAATACAAATATTTACCCATTATCATGCGTAAGAGGCGTTATTGATGCAAATAGTATTTATAAAAAACAGGGGGAGATTGTGGAAAAATTATAATCTTGAGAAGTTTATAATAACAAAAATATTGATGGGATTTTTTTAGACAAACATATAAATTAAACTATTACTACTGATAATGTAAAAAGCAAAGAAGAAATAAAAAGTAATTAATAAGTTTGAGAGAAAGCGATGATACTTTGTTAAAATATTTATAGAGCTTTTTAGCTAATAAAAAATAAAGGCAAATTATTGAAGAATAACTATTTTTACTAAAAATATGTTATAATATATACAAGATATTGATTAAAATTTTTTATAAAAAAACAAAGGGAGGAGTTATTATTATGATGAAAGATTTAGTTATGGAAGTTACACGAGAAGTAACAAATGAATTACCAGAAAATGCATCTGCTGCACAAATTATAGATGCAATTATTGTAAGACTAAGTGCAATTAAAGGTTTTAAAGATATTGAAGAAGGAAACTTTACAACACAAGAACAATTATTAAAGGAGATTAAACAATGGTAATAAAATGGTCTGACTTTTCTAAAAGCAATATGCAAGATTTTGTTAAATATTCAAAAATGGAAACTCCTATTAAATATATTGAAAATCTTGTTCTTAGTGTATCTAGTTTAGAGAACTATCCAGAAGCTGGAAAGGTTTTATTTTATACCAATAATATTGCGGTTAGACAGTTAATTTATAAAATGCATAGAATTATTTATCGTATAAAAGATAATGAAATACATATTGGTGCAGTTCTTCATACGTCAAAAGATTTAGAAAGTTCTTTGAAGTTTGCAAATAGATTTTTTAATTAATTTTATAGATTTATTACATAGTATTTTATATAGTCTATTCTCCTAATGAAGAGAGCAACTATCTAATCTATTTATTGGTGAATTGTAAAAGTATAATCTATTTATCCCGAAATATGTCAAAAAAATACTTGTATAAAATAAAATCTAGTGGTACAATAAAAGCATATTTAAAAGATAGATTAAAAAAAAACCCCCAAAAACAGGGGAGCAATTTTTTAATCTATTTTTTATTTTTAATAAATAATAATGGAGGGAATTTGTATGAACACAAAGTATATTTTTGTAACAGGAGGAGTAGTATCTGGACTTGGAAAGGGAATAACAGCAGCTTCATTGGGAAGATTGCTTAAAAATAGAGGATATAAAGTGACAATTCAAAAATTCGACCCATACATAAATGTAGACCCAGGAACTATGAATCCATGTGAACATGGGGAAGTTTTTGTAACAGATGATGGAGCAGAAACAGATTTAGATTTAGGACATTATGAAAGATTCATAGATGAAAACTTAACAAAAAATTCAAGTATAACAACAGGAAGAATATATTCAGAAGTTATAGAAAAAGAGCGTAAAGGAGACTACTTAGGAAAAACTGTACAAGTTGTTCCTCATATAACAAATGCAATAAAAGAAAAAGTATATAAATTTAATGAAACAGATATAGACATAGTAATAACAGAAATAGGTGGAACTGTAGGAGATATCGAAAGTTTACCTTTTATAGAATCAATTAGACAAATAGGATTAGAGCAAAAAAGAGAAGATGTAATGTTCATACATGTAACATTATTACCGTTCATAAATGGTTCAAATGAACTAAAATCTAAACCAACTCAACACTCTGTAAGAGAGCTTCAGTCACATGGAATAAAACCAGATGTACTAGTATGTAGATCAGAGCTTGAAATACCAGAGCATATGAAAGAAAAAATTGCTCTATTCTGCAATGTACGAAAAGAAAATGTTATACAAAATTCTACAGTAGATGTATTATACGAAGTTCCATTAATGTTAGAAAAAGAAGGTTTAGCAAAAGTAGTTTGTGAACATCTAAACTTGGAAAATAGAGCTCCAAAAAATGAAGAATGGGAAAGCATGATTGAAAAAATTAAAAATATATCAAATAAAAAAGTGAATATTGCAATAGTTGGAAAATACATAAGTTTAGAAGATTCATATTTATCAGTGGTAGAAAGCTTAAAACATGGAGGCTTTGCAAACGATGTAAACGTACACATAGAATTTGTAGATGCAGAGCTGATAACAAATGATGACAAAGCAAAAGAAATTTTAGGTAAATATGATGGAATTTTAGTACCAGGTGGATTTGGAAACAGAGGAATAGAAGGAAAAATAAATACAATAAAATATGCAAGAGAAAATAATGTTCCATTTTTAGGAATATGCCTAGGAATGCAAATGGCAGTTGTAGAATTTGCAAGAAATGTTTTAAAATTGGAAGATGCAAACTCAACAGAATTTAATGAAAATGCAAAAAATCCGGTAATTCATATAATGGAAACACAAAAAGATATTAAGAAAAAAGGTGGAACTATGAGACTTGGAGCATATACTTGCAAAATAAAACCAAAAACACTTGCAGAAAGAATATATGAAACTACAGAAATTTCAGAAAGACATAGACATAGATTTGAATTTAATAATGAGTATAAAGCTAAAATGGAAGAGATGGGATTAATAATATCTGGAACATCACCAGATGATACTTTAGTTGAAATGATAGAAATCCCTGAAAATAAATTCTTTATAGCTGCACAATTCCATCCAGAATTTAAATCAAGACCAAATAAACCAGCACCATTGTTTAAGGCTTTTGTGAAAGCTGCAAAAAATAGTCAAATATGATTGAAAAGGGTATGCATATGTGTTATAATTATTAAAGCATTCTATAATTTTGAAAGGATGATTGCAATGAAACGGATTGAGCTAAAACCTTCGGGAGACTTCCCAAATGTGATGACCATGGAGATGATTGCGCAAGCAATTGCTACCCTGAAGTCACTTAGATATTCAGAAGAGCAGTGCGGAGTGTATGTCTTCTCTGCAAACGTTGATCAAGTTTGCGTAAAGACCATATACTTACTACCTGAGGCTACTTACGACATTGTCTTGCCAGGTGGTTACAAATATGTTAATCTTTATTCAAACGGGATTTCGGAAGAATATAATCAAACCACTACGCTCTATTTGGTAAATCATAACCGTACAATTTGTAAGGTTATGATTACAATAATAGCTTAATTACGGAGGACATGCTACTGAAAATGTGGCAGTCCTTATTTTTTTCATTAAAAAATAGTAAAGTTTGTGAAAACTATGTGAATTATAAAAAATTAATATTGACTTTTTTTACCAAAGGGTATAAATTATTAGCAGTCTAACAAAAAGACTGCTAATATTTTTTATACATATTATTAATAAAAGCACAATATATTAATAGTATTGTAATACGAGGAGGTAATGTAATGTTAAAACCATTATTAGACAGAGTAGTAGTTAAAATGATAGAAACCGAAGAAACAACAAAAAGCGGAATCATATTAACAAGTTCAGCAAAAGAAAAACCACAAATAGCAGAGGTACTAGAAGTAGGACCAGGTGGAACTGTAGATGGAAAAGAAGTTAAAATGTACATAAAAAAAGGCGACAAAGTCGTATTAAATAAATATGCAGGAACAGAAATTAAATATGAAGGCGAAGACCTAATTATAGTAAAACAATCAGATATTCTAGCAATAGTAGAATAAAATGGAAATTGGGACGGTTCTAATTTCCTAATTCTGGGAAAAAGGGACAGAGTTTAAATTTTATTTTTGAAATGCACATTCTTTCACGTCCCCAATGTGCAGTTTGAAAGGAGATTATAAATTATGGCTAAAGAAATTAAATACGGCGAAGAGGCCAGAAAAAAATTATTAGATGGTGTAAATAAATTAGCAGATACAGTAAAAGTAACTTTAGGACCAAAAGGAAGAAATGTAGTTTTAGATAAAAACTATGGATCACCACTTATAACAAATGATGGTGTAACAATAGCAAAAGAAATAGAGCTAGAAGATCCATTCGAAAACATGGGAGCAAGATTAGTTAAAGAAGTTTCAACAAAAACAAATGATGTAGCAGGAGATGGAACAACAACAGCTACTGTTTTAGCACAAAGTATGATTAAAGAAGGTGTAAAAAATGTGGCTGCTGGTGGAGACCCAATGGCAATAAAAAGAGGAATTGATAAAGCTGTAAATGCAGCAGTTGAAGGTCTAAAAGAAATAAGCTCACCAGTAAACGGAAAAGAAGATATAGCAAGAGTTGCAAGCATATCTGCAAACAACGAAGAAGTTGGAAAATTAATATCAGAAGCTATGGAAAAAGTTTCAAAAGATGGTGTAATAACAATTGAAGAATCAAAAACTTCAAATACAGAGTTAAATGTAGTAGAAGGAATGCAATTCGATAAAGGTTATGTATCTCCATACATGGTAACAGATACAGAAAAAATGGAAGCTATTATTGAAAATCCATATATATTAATAACAGATAAAAAAATAAGCAATATCCAAGAAATACTACCATTATTAGAAGCATTAATGCAACAATCTGGAAAACTTGTAATAATATGTGATGACATCGAAGGAGAAGCTTTATCAACACTTGTATTAAATAAATTAAGAGGCGTATTAAATGTAGTAGCAGTAAAAGCTCCAGGATATGGAGACAAAAGAAAAAATATGTTACAAGATATAGCAATTTTAACAGGTGGAGAAGTAATAACTTCAGACCTAGGATTAGAGCTAAAAGATACTAGCATAGAGCAACTAGGAAGAGCAAAACAAATAAAAGTAGAAAAAGAAAATACAATAATTGTTGACGGAGCAGGAGATAAAAAGGCAATTGCAGACCGTGTAGCACAAGTAAAAGCTCAACTAGCAGAAGAAAAGAGCGAATACGAAAAAGAAGGATTACAAGAAAGACTTGCAAAAATAGCAGGAGGAGTAGCTGTAATAGGTGTTGGAGCTGCAACAGAAGTTGAAATGAGAGACAGAAAACTTCGTATAGAAGATGCTTTATCTGCAACAAAAGCAGCAGTAGAAGAAGGTATAGTTTCTGGTGGAGGAACAGCATATGTAAATGTAATTCCAAAAGTAGAAAAAATAGTAGACACATTAAAAGATGATGAAAAATTAGGTGCAAAAATAGTATTAAAAGCATTAGAAGAGCCAGTAAAACAAATAGCAATAAATGCAGGATTAGAGCCAGCTGTAATATTAGAAAAAGTAAAATCAAGCGAAGAAGGAATAGGATTCAATGCTGCTGATGAAGAATATGTAGATATGAAAAAATCAGGAATAGTAGATCCAACAAAAGTATCAAGAAGTGCACTTCAAAATGCAGCATCTATAGCATCAATGGTACTTACAACTGAAAGTATAGTAACAGATAAAAAAGAAAAAGGCTGTGGTTGTGGTTGCGGAAATCATAATAATGAAGCTGATGCAATGGGCGGAATGTATTAAAAGAAAAACCTCACATTGAGGACGTGAAAAAATGTGCAAAGATCTTTGCACATTTTTTCATGTTTCCAATTTGTGGTTTTTTACGTCCACAATATCCAAAAAACATTTTTTCTTTCACAATATAGACATATTCACACCTTATAATATATAATATCAAAAAAACGAGAAAGGAATGATAAGCTATGGCAGATATAACAATTCTTGTAGTAGATGATGAATCAAGAATGAGAAAACTAATAAAAGATTTCTTAAAAATAAAAGGATATGAAATCCTAGAGGCTGCAGATGGAGAAGAAGCATTAAAAATATTCGAAGAAAAAGAAAATAGCATAAATTTAATATTACTAGATGTTATGATGCCCAAGCTAGATGGCTGGTCTGTTTTAAGGCAAATAAGACAAGTATCAAATGTACCAATAGTAATGTTAACTGCAAGAGGTGAAGAGCAAGACGAATTATTTGGTTTTGAACTTGGTGTTGATGAATACATATCAAAACCATTTAGTCCCAAAATATTAGTAGCCAGAGTAGAAGCAATTTTAAAAAGATTACAGGTGAAAGAAAAAGAAGTAAAAAGTTATGGTGGAATTGTAATAAACTCCGAAGGAAGAACTGTAGAAGTTGACTCTAAAAAAATAGACCTAAGCTTAAGAGAATATGAACTATTAAAATATTTAGTAGATAATAACGGAATAGCACTATCAAGAGATAAAATACTAAACAATGTATGGAACTATGATTATTATGGAGATTCAAGAACCATAGATAGCCACATTAAAAAAATAAGACATAAACTTGGTAAAAAAGGTAAATATATTCACACAATGAGAGGGGTAGGATACAAATTTGAAGTTGAAGGAAAGAATGGATAAAAAAATACAAAAGTCAAAATCAATAAGAATAAAACTATTTATCTCATTATGTATAGTAATTGTAGTAACAATACTATTTCTTGTAATAATAAATAATTTAGTATTAGAGTCATTTTATATATATAATAAGAAAGATTCTGTAAAAAATATTTTTGAACAAATAAATGAAAAATACAATAACTTAGTGTCAGAAGAAGAAATAGAGGATTTTATCAAATACGAATCTTCTAAAAATAATTTAGATATATTAATAAGCAATCCGAAAACAAATGCTATAATAACAAATGATAAAACAAGAATTGAATCAATGGAAAGATTAAAAACAATTATTGAATTTAATGAAAATGGTAAATGGGGAGAAACTTTATATAACGCAAAAGATGTAATAATTAAAACTGCAAAAGATAAATTAAATAATCATAATTATATAGTTTTAATGGCTAAATTAGATAATAAAAATGAATTATATATAAGAACACCAATTTCTGCAATAAGGGAAAGTTTAAAAATAAGTAATAATGTTTTAATAACAGTAGGGAGTATTTCTATAATAATTTCAGGTATTATAGCATCAATAGTATCAAAAAGATTTTCAAATCCAATATTAGAATTAAACAATATAGCAAAACAAATGTCAAAATTAGATTTTTCAAAAAAATACATACCAAGTGAATCAGATGATGAAATAGACGAATTAGGAAAAAGCATTAATATGATGTCAGATAAATTAGAAGAAACTATAAATGAACTAAGAAAAAATAATGATGAACTAGAAAGAGATATAAAAGAAAAATCAAAAATTGATGAAATGAGAACACAATTTATTTCAGATGTATCACATGAATTAAAAACACCAATAGCAATAATTCAAGGATATGCAGAAGGCTTAGTAGAAAATGTAAATAATGATGATGAATCAAGAAAATATTATGCAGAAGTTATTTTAGATGAAGCAGATAAAATGGACAAACTAGTTAAACAATTATTAGAGCTTATGAAACTAGAATACGGAAAAAGAGAATTTAATAATACAAAATTTGATATAGTATCTTTAATAAAAGAAGTTTTAAGAAAATGTGATGTTATGATTAAAGAGCAAAATATAAATACTATATTAAAAAATGATACACCAATTTATGTATATGCAGATGATTTTTATATAGAGCAAGTTGTAACAAACTATATAACAAACGCAATAAAGTATTCAGAAGAAGTAAATGGTAAAAGAGAAATTATAATAGAAGTAATAGAAGAATTAAATGGAATGGCACGAATATGTGTATATAATACTGGAAAAAATTTCTCAGAAGAAGAGATGAAAAAAATATGGGGAAGATTTTACAAATTAGATACATCCAGAAACAGAGAAAGTGGTGGAACTGGAATAGGATTATCATTGGTAAAAGCTGTAATGAATAATTATAATAATAAGTATGGTGTTCAAAATAGAGTAGATGGTGTGGAATTTTATTTTGAATTGAATATGGAAGAAGAATAAATTTGAACTTATAAATATTTTATGTTATTATCATTAATATAAAAAAAGGAGTCATCACTGTGAGGGGGATAAGTTTAGCCTATCTCATAACATAAAATAAAATGTCAAAAGAAATAGACATCTGGTAAAATGTCAAGATAAGTTTTAAAAATTTTTTAATTTTTTTTAGCACGTTGACAATAAAAAGGGCGCACTTAATAAACCTCCAGAATATCGTTTTTTTTACTGGAAATAACTGGAAG
>JAGALX010000022.1 GCA_017625035.1 Clostridia bacterium | reverse complement strand
ATTAAATTAGGAATCTGTGGTGAACACGGAGGAGATCCAGCAAGTGTTGAATTCTGTCATAAAGCAGGATTAACATATGTATCATGTTCTCCATTCAGAGTACCTATCGCAAGATTAGCTGCTGCACAAGCCGCAATCAAGTCTGATGGGCAAAATTAATTAAATAAAATAGACATATTTATATAAATACTGGGTATATAAGGTATTTAAATGATATTCTTAAGGATATTTAATTATAAAAATTATTGAATATAATATAAAATTTAGACTAAGATTAAACATTAAGTTGCAAATCTTAGTCTTTTTTTGCTTTTTTAATAGTAATGTACGATGAAAAAATGGAGGAATTAAAAATGCGACTATTATATACAAAACCAGTATTAAAAGATATGTCTCAAGGATCTAGAATTGCATTTGCAAGACAGTTTAGACTTATGACACAGGATAATGTTTCTGATAGATTAGGATTAACAGGAGAATGTAAAAGAAGAACAATGACGAGATATGAAAAAGGAAATAGAAATCCTAAGGAAGATAGAACAAAAAAAATTGCAAAGATTCTAGATGTAAATTATAATGCAATTAAAAAATATGATTATTTAGAAATAATAGATGTAATATATAGTTTAATGTGGTTGGAAGAATTAATACCCAATTATCGTCTTGATTTATCTAATGTTCCTTATGTAGATGAAAAACAAATCAAATGTATTAGAAGTTTTATAAACGAATGGGACAATATGAGAAGCAAAAGATTAAGAAGAGAAATCTCATATAATGACTACATAAATTGGAAATTAAATTATAAATTGGAGGATAAATAATTATGGAAAGTATTGTAAAAATAAAAATTAGTCAAATAGATGATTTCAAAGACCATCCATTTTTAGTAAATGATGATGATGAATTAAAACAACTTGCCAATAGCATAAAGGAAAATGGACTTTTAAATCCAATAATTGTTAGACCAAAGAAAAATGAAAGATATGAATTAATATCAGGACATAGAAGAAAATTAGCTTCTCAATTAAATGGAATGAATGAAATAGATGCCTTTATAAAGGAATTAAATGATGATGAAGCAACAATAT
Source organism: Clostridia bacterium (assembly GCA_017625035.1). GTDB lineage: Bacteria > Bacillota > Clostridia > TANB77 > CAG-508 > CAG-492. Next base: position 31,914 of record JAGALX010000022.1, on the reverse strand, counting down.
TTATGGTAGATTCTAATATGTATCGAGAAAGAATTTTACCTAGTGAAAGAGCATTTGCATATAAGATGAAATTAGAAGCAATAAAACATCAGGGTAAAAAATTAGATACTTCGACAACTGGGGTGTCGAAGTTAAGGAGTGATGAAATAATTGCTAGAGAAAATGGTGAATCAAGAGAAAAAGTTAGAAGATATGTTAGATTAACTTATTTGATACCTGAAATATTAAAATTAGTTGATAATTCGGTAATACATGATAAAAGAACATATTTAACAATTGGGTTAAAACCAGCAGTAGAATTGTCTTATTTAACAAAAGAAGAACAAAAATTACTTTATTCAACATTTATCTATGATGATTTAACACCAAGTCATGGACAAGCAATTAAAATTAGAGAATTAAGTAAAAAGAAACAATTAAATTACAATACTTTATGTGAAATTTTATCTGAATCAAAAGGAAATCAAAATGAGCAAATTAGTTTTAATAAAGATAAGATAGAGTCAGTATTACCAAGTGATTTATTGAAACGAGATAAAAGATATATTGAACAATATATAATTAATGCAATATTAAAATATAAGGAATTAGAAAAAGAAAAAATAGATAATATTGATATAAATAATTTTAAAATTTAAACATTAACTAAAGGTTGATGTTTTTTTATTAAGGAGGGTATTATGTCTGTATTTAAAATAGAGAAAACAAAAGATTTTACAGTTATGAGCAATTATCATTTAAGGGATAAAAATTTAAGTTTAAAATCAAAAGGACTACTATCATTTATGTTAAGTCTTCCTGAAGATTGGGACTATTCATTAATGGGTTTGTGTGCTATATGTAAGGAAAGTAGAGATGCTATAAGATCAACACTAAAAGAACTTCAAAAATATGGATATCTTCAAATAGAAAAAGTTCGTGGAGATAAGGGATATTTTGAATATAATTATTTAATATATGAGAAACCAAATGTTGAAGTTGAAAAAGAAATTAATAATCCAGATATGGAAAATCCACACCTGGATAATCCAAGTTTGGAAGAACAACCACAAATAAATACTAATAAACAAAATACTAAAAACAAAATTGATAAAGATGATAAAACCATATCATCTTTTTTTATTGCAGAAGAACATAATATTTTAACATTGGAATTGATTGATAGGGGGTATATAAATGAAACTGATACTCAAATATTTTATTATGATGATTTGTTTAAAAAATTATTAGAAGAAGATAATTCATATAAAGACTTACTGCAAATAATTCACTATATAATTCCTAGAGTAAAATCAAGAGGATTTAAAGATGATGATGGTAATCCAATCCAAAATAAATTTGGTTATTTTAAAAATTCTATAATAAGTAATATAAATAGATTAAATTATGATTATGAGGAATTATGGGGAGAAGATGAGTATGATTGGTTAAATGATGATTTAGAAAGATAAAAAAAACATTAGCTTTTTTTTGCTAATGTTCACTACTATATCAAGAAAGTAGGGTACTGCTAATTTTACTACTAATACTACTTTATACTACTAATTTTTTTAGGATTAGTTAGACAATAATAAGTCGTTGCATATCTTAAGATTATCCATGTGATAACTCGATCCATTAATTTAGGACTTATTAAAGAAGTTATACAATAATCCTTTAAATATTTTAATTCTACAGGTAATTGAATGTTTCTATCATTATCACCGATTACTTTACAAATTAAATCATCGGCAACCATATCTCCTTCAGAAACAATGTAATCATCTTCTTCGTCTTCTCCCCAGTCAGCAAAGAAATCAGTTATATCATCAACTTCTCTTGTAACTTCTTTGAATTTTTCTTTAGTATATATTGGTTTTAATAATTCTAGATATTTATTTAGTAAATTTTCTAATACAATATCCTTTTCTGTATCTGGTAATCCATTTAAGTCTTTAATAAGACTTTCTAGTTCATAATGGTATTCTATACCTCTAATTATCTCAATTTTTTTCTCCATGTTTTCTTGGATTGATACTACATAGTCATTAATATTTTTCATTTTTAGCTCCTTTTCCTTTTCTTAAAATAAAACCTACTTTCTAGCACTATTATTCGTCAAATTATTTCCTTATTTTTTAATATAATAAAGATAACTTACTACATAGTTGGTATGGTTGAAAACCAATAAACTTATTACAATAGTAGTAAGTTAAAGGAAGGATGTGATGATTATTAAATATAACTTACGAGCTCGTAAGATTTTAGCAAATAACATAATATTTTTCCGTTTAGAAAATGAGTGGTCACAAGAAGATTTTGCAGATAAGCTTGGGACAACTCCTACTTATGTTTCGACACTTGAAAATGCTAAAAGAAATACGAGGATTGATTATATAGGTCATATTGCAGATACTCTTGGTATTTCCATCGAACAGTTATTTAAAGAAAGACCAAAAGTTGAAAACCATCGTTTACCTAGACGATAAGAATATAAAATTATTCTTTTTTTTGTGCCAATCTTATTATAACACGAAAAAATTGATTTTGAATATTAGTTTGCGTGAAAATGTGGCTATTTAAAAACCAATTAGATGTCATAATAGATATAGGTAGGTGAGAATGTGGCTATAAATAGTTTTGAAACTTTACAAAATAAATTGTCAAGAGTCAATGTTGATGAAATGTATGTTACTATTTGTAGTAATATAAAGAAGTATCGTTTAGAAAAATATAACGAATTCAAAGACAAAAACTCACAAAGTACTATTAATCCTTATTCAACAGAGAATGTTGCTGCTCTTTTAGATTATAATCATAATCATTATAAAAGATTTGAAAGTGCAAATGATAGTACAAAAAGGATACCATTGAATAAGTTAGCAAAGATATCTATTATATTAGATAAAACTATTGATGAATTAATGAAATAATGGTATTTGATTATTTATTTACTTACGAATGATAGTGAATGTTATATTGCTATCTTTTTATTTTGCATTTAAAAAGGGGGAAATTCCCATTTTGTAAAGAAAAATGTCAATTTTTGTAGTATAATAATTATGGATGTATTTACAATAGGGAGTGATAATATGGAAACTACAAATCTTTCAAAAATAAAAAGAGATAAAATGTTACACACTATAAACGAAATAAAAAAGAATATAACTGATGAAGAAACTTTAAATAATTTATCTTTAATAGAAAACGAATTAACAAAAAAGAAGTATGGATTAATATGGGAAGAACATGAAGAAAGAGTTGATAAAGAATTAGAAACTCAAATTCCTACATTTGAAGAGGTAAAAGATAAAGAGATAGTATCTAATTATGATGACAAATTTAATTTTCTTTTAGAGGGAGATAATTTACATAGTTTATATTTATTAGAGAAAACTCATAAAAATAAGATTGATGTAATTTATATAGATCCCCCATATAATACAGGTAATAATGATTTTACTTATGGAGATGAGATATTAAGCAGAGATGATGAGTTCAAACATAGCAAATGGTTATCATTTATGGAAAAACGATTAAATATAGCTAAAAAACTATTAAATGATACAGGAGTAATTTTTGTCAGTATCGATGATAATGAAATGTTTGGACTAAAATTACTTATGGATGACATTTTTGGGGAGTCAAATTATCAAGCAACTATAACATATGTTAGAAAGACATCAGGAAAACAAGATAGTACAAATTTTGCAAAATCTACAGAATATATTTTAGTTTATTCTAAAACTGATAAATGGATTTGTAATAAATTAGAAGCTGATGAGAGAGTAACAGATAGATATAATAAAAAAGATTCAAATGGAAAAGCATACAGAGAGGTGGATTTAAGAAAAACAGGAACAGGAGATTCAAGAGAAGATAGACCTGCAATGTTCTATCCATTTTACTATAATGAATTAACAAAAGATTTTATTGTATCCAATATTGAAAAAAATGAATATAAAGAGAATGGATATATAGAAATCTTACCAATTAAATCTGATGGTTCAGAAGGAAGATGGCGTTGGGGTTATGAAACAGCACAAAAAAATTTAAATATATTAATTCCAAAAATAATGCCTAAATATAAAAATGAAAAAAAATATACTGTATATGAAATGGATTATATAGACAAAAAAGAAGATGTACGAACTGTTAAAGAACATACATCTTGGGATAGAAAAGAATTTAATTCAGATAATGCAATTACCGATTTTACTAAACTAGGTTTTAGTAACAAAGATTTTTCTTTCCCTAAATCAGTTGAATTAATCAAACATATAATTAGATTATCAACAAATGAAAATTCATTAATTTTAGATTTTTTTGCAGGTTCTGGAACAACAGGACAAGCAGTAGAAGAATATAATAAGGAATTTGGTGGAAATAGACATTTTATTTTATGTACAAATAATGAAAATAACATTTGTGAAAAAATAACTTATAATAGATTATTAAAAACTCATAAAGGCATAACAAATGATAGACAAATAGATTTTAATTTGAAATATTATAAAACATCATATATACCAAGAATGAATAATGATGAATCTAATTTACACGATAATTTATTAATAAATATCAAAAATTTAATTCAACTAGAAAATGGTATAGAAATAGATAATAAAAAAATAAGAATATATTTAAACGAAAGTGAATTAGATGAGTTTAGTATAAATGAAAAAGAATTAAGTATTTGTGATAAAATTTATATTTCATCAGACATATTGCTTACATCAGAACAAGAAAAAACTTTTGAAGATAATAATATTGAAGTGTATGTTATACCTGAATATTATTTTGAAGATGAGATTATGGAGGTAGCATAATGCAAGGAATTAAATTAAAAGAATTTCAAATAGATGCAGTTAATAAATTGTTAGATGCTACATCTATTGGAAACAAAAAAGAAGTATTAGTTCAAGCTCCAACAGGAAGTGGTAAAACAATTATATTATTATCATATATCGAAGAATATTTTAAAGAAGATAAAAAAACTATATTTGTATGGTTGACTCCAGGTAAGGGAGATTTAGAAGAACAAAGTAGAAATAAAATGTTAAAGTATCTTCCTACTTTAGAATCTAAAAATATTCAAGATGTCTTATTACAGGGATTTGATAGTAAAGATACTGCATTTATAAACTGGGAAACTATTACTAAAAAAGGAAATACAGCTTTGAAAGATGCAGAACGAAAAAATTTGTATGAAAGAGTAACTGAAGCACATAATAATGGTTATGAATTTATTGTAATTGTTGATGAAGAACATTTAAATAAGACAGTAAAAGCAGAATCAATAATTGAATATATGAATCCAAAATATATTGTTAGAGTTAGTGCTACTACAAAAGTAAATAAAGAAGCAGAATATATAGAGATAGATGAGTTAAGTGTAATAAATGAAGGATTAATTACTCGTGCATTATATATAAATGAAAATGTATCTAATCAAGATATTTTATCAAATGAACATGAGTATCTATTAGATCTTGCTATTAATAAAAGAAAAGCAATTAAGGAAGAATATATTAATAAAAACATTCAAGTTAATCCATTAATTATTATTCAAGTTCCAAGTAAATCTGATGATTTAATAATGCAAATAGAAACTATATTAAATGAAAAAGGTTATTCATATGATAGAAACAATTTAGCAATATGGTTAGCAGATAGAAAAGAAAATATTGATAATATAGAAAACAATGAATCTCATCAAGCAATATTAATTATGAAACAAGCAATATCAACTGGGTGGGATTGTCCAAGAGCTAAAATTCTTGTTAAACTTCGTGATAATATGAGTGAAGATTTTGAAACTCAAACAATTGGAAGAATTAGAAGAATGCCACAAGCCAAACATTATGATAATGTTTTACTAGATAATTGTTATCTTTATACATTTGATGAAAAATATGAAGAAACAATAAAACAAGAATTAGGAAATAGTGCTAAAGATACAAAAGTTATATTTTTGAAAAATGAATTTAAGGATTTAACTTTAAAGAAAATTACTTTTGATAGTAATTTTGATGGTTTTGATGAAAGACAAACATTTAATATCTTACACAAATATTTTGTTGATAAATATAATTTAGTAACATCAAAGAAAAACAACAAAACAATTTTATCGGCAAATGGTTATAACTTTAAAAATACAATTGAGAGCAGTATTGTTCAAGGTAAAGTTGTTAGATTAGATGAAATTCAAGATGCTAATCGTATTAAAGTTGAATCAGTTGTTAATACAAGTAAAAACGGATTTGAATTAAGATATTCAATAAATGTTATCTCATCTAGAATAGGTATGAGATATGATAGAACAAGATTAATGCTTGAAAGAATGTTTTTAAAAAGTAAATTATTTTCTAAAAAGTTTATAGATTTAACTATTCCAGAGTTTTATGCTTTTGTAATTAATAATGAAGAATTATTAAAACATGATTTTCAAGAGGCAGTATCTCAAAAAGCACGACAAATGAAATTAAAACTTGAAGAAGTTAAAATAACTGTTTGGAAAGCACCAGAGATGGATTATATAAAATATGATCCAAAAATGAAAGATACTCAAATATATAATAAATCAATTTATTTGAATTATCCTAATAGTACAATTAAATCTAAATCAGAAAGAATGTTTGAAAAGTATTGTGAAAATAGTGATAATATAAAATGGTTTTACAAAAATGGAGAATCAGCAGAATCATATTTTTCAATAGTATATGTAGATGCAGTTAATAAAAAATGGCATTTCTATCCTGACTTTATTGTGTGTGATAAAAATAATAAAGTTTGGATAATAGAAACAAAAGGTGGAGAAAGTGCATCTGGAGAATCTAAAAATATTGATATGAAAGTAGAAAATAAATTTGAAGCTTTGAAGCAATATTCAAAAGAGTATAATATCAATTGGGGATTTGTAAGAGACTATGATAAAAATGACTCATTATACTTATGTAATACTGAATATACAGAAGATATGGAAAATGATAATTGGATTAAACTTGATGATGTATTTTAAATGTTAAACAGGTTTATATGACCTGTTTTTTTATTGAAAATAATGTCGAACTTTGTTATACTTTAATAGTAGCAATTGCTACATTAAACCATTTTACTTTGCTAGCATCATTCCTTCGATGTTGCAAACTTTTATAATAGTTGCTAGTACAGGACTATTATTTTTTTTGTAAGTTTACATTTTTCTTATATTTAATTTTAGACAAGAAGTTCCAATTAATTTAAAAAAATGTTATAATAAATATAGATAAATAGCAGTACATTATCTTTTTTAGGTGTGTACTGCTTTTATTTTTTGTGAAATTAATTTTAGTATTTGTATGTGAAGTATATGCAGTAAAGTAGTAAGAAGGGAGTAGAAAATGCAAAAGGAGAACTTTGTATATAATAAAACATACAATAAGTATGGGAAAGTAGTACTTACTTTGGATAAAATGCTAGAAAAGAGAAATATGAAACCATATAGATTAAGTATTTTAACAGGAATTAATTGGGGAATTATCAAGAAATATGTTAGAGGAGATTTATATAGGGTTGATTTAGACTTATTAGCTAAAATATGTTTTGCATTAAATTGTTCATTAAGTGATATAATACATTATGAAGAAGAAAGAACCATCCAAAGAAAAAACGAAGAAAAAGATATGAAAAATACAAGAAAAATGTTAAATAAAGTATAAAAAAATGTTAAAAAAATTATATAACACAAAGCAAATGTTAGGTGCTATAATTGATATAATCGCAGATACTATGAAAGGAGATTCACAAACAACTAATGACTATACTTAGTTGAATATAGTTTATATGAGTATAGTCTAAATAAGGAGATAGTAATTTTTAATATCCTATGTTAGTGTAAAAACCAATTCAAGGGGAGATACTTATGGGAAGAATTAAAAATAACTATATCAACGAAGTAAACTGGCAAGATCAAAAAAGAAATCATCATGCCATTAAAGGATTAAACATAATTTTAAGTAGTATTTGTTTAATAAGAGAGTTTTATTCTGTATGAATAATGCTCTCTTTTTGTTTGTTAGGAGGGTTTTATATGAACGGATTATTATCAGATTCAATTATTAATCAATTTGATTACGGAGTTATTAAAAAGAACATTATTGATTTTATTAGTGCAATCAATTTGTTAAGTTTTAAATTAAAAAACATTGAAAGACCTAAAATAACACCTAGTTATGAAATAAAATATAATTGTTTTGTACCTACAACATCATCAAAAATAGAAAACTTTGTTATTAAAAAGATTTTTTTAGAAGAAGAAATAAAAGAGATTATATCTAAATATACTATGGCAGTAAATTCATTAAATGATATGGAAAGAAAGGTATTCATTAAAACTTATATTTATGAACAGAAAGATGATGTGATGTGTTATGAAGTTGGTGTAAATGCAACTAAATTATTGCAAGTTAAAAAATCTGCATCAATAAAATTTTCAACAATATTAGATTTGGAAAACTTGTTAAATAATTGAGTTTATAGGGAACTCATCAAAAAACTAGTAGGAGGTGATTTATGCGTAAAAAACAAAAAATACCATAATAAGATTTTTTTGTTAAAATTAGTTGACAAAATTTAATTTTTAAGTGATTAATTAATTAGCAAAAATATCGATTATTTTATGCTTTTTAGCCATTTTAGGCAAGTTGATGAAAGGTTGTGATATATTATGAGCAAATTTCTAAACAAACGAAAAATGGTACTTATTTTGGTAGTATTATTTATTGCTTTTATAGTACTTTGTGTTTTCTTTACTCCTAGATTTAAAAATGGTTCAGATACATCTAATAATATGGATGTAATTAAACAAGATGAATCAATAAAAATACATGATAATATTACACAAGAACCAATTCAAGAACAAAAGCAAGAAGAACCCCCAAAACAAGAAGAAACAAAAAAACAAAATAATGCTAGTAATAATCAATCAAATAAAAAAGAAACTCAAAACGAAAATAAATCGGATACAGAGATTGAGACTTCAAAAGATACTGGAACAAATAAACAAGATTCAGTTAATATTAATAAAACTGAAGATAAGGTAAATAAGGAAGAACCAAAACAAGAACCCCCAAAAGAGGTGCAAACCCCAACAAAAAATACTTGGGAAGAACTTGGAATATCAGAATATGATTACTATAATAAACCAATGTGGAATTGGGCAAGAATAGATTTTTCTATTAATGATTATAAAACTTATGACAAAACAAGAGAAGCATGTATAAATAAAGGAGAAGAATACTATGAACAAGGATATGGTTATTCATGTACTAGCATAAATAGTTATTCAGGAAATTATTTAGGAGAGATGCTTAAAACTTTTTGACACTACATAGTGTCTTTTTTTTGAGAGAAGGTGTTTTATGAAATGTAAATTAATTAAATATAATATAATAGGAATATTTTTATTTTTAGCTTTTATTGGAATTAAAGAAGTAAAAGCTGAAACTTATACTGGACAAGCAATATGGCCATCTGAACATATATCAAATATATATATTAAAAAGTTTAGATCAGATGGATATATTAAATGGCAACAAGCAAGGTTTATTAGAAGAAGTGAAGATAATAAGTTTGTATATTGTCTTCAACCTTATGTAGAAATTGATAATAATTTACCATATTACAACATAGAGAGACAAGATTATGCATCAGTTTTAAATATGACTGAAGAACAATGGGATAGAGTATCATTGCTGGCATATTATGGATATGGTTATGACCAAAACGGATATGACCATTCAGCACAAAAATGGTATGCAATTACACAAGTTATGATTTGGAGAACTGTTGAACCAACATCAAGAATAGTATTTACTGATACCTTAAATGGTAATGAGGTTTCTAATAAATTTGCAAGTGAAATAGCTGAGTTAGAATCATTAGTGGCAAATCACTATAAAAGACCAAGTTTTAATACAACTGATTTAGTATTACCATTAGGACAAAGTGTTACTTTAACTGACGCTAATGGAGTTTTAAATCAATATAAAGTTTCTTCAAGTGAAAATGTAAATGCAGTAATAAATGGAAACAATATTGTTTTAACTGCAACAGGAATTGGTAATGCAAAGGTTAATCTATCAAAAAATGCTAAAAAATATTCAGAACCACCAATTGTATATTATAGTAATCACTCACAAAATGTTATGCGTGTAGGTTATTACGATCCAATACCATCAAATTTTTCTTTAAAAGTAGTAGGTGGTAGAGTGGAAATAAATAAAGTAGATAGTGAAACAAAATTATCTATCGGTCAAGGAGATGGTTTATTAAGTAATGCAGTTTATGGTATTTATAATACAAGTAATGAAAAAATAGCAGAACTAACTACTGACAAAAATGGATATGCAATTAGTAACTATTTACCAAGTTTAGGGGAATTTTATTTAAAGGAAATAACTCCAAGTAGAGGTTATGAATTAGATAGAAATATATATAGATTTATTGTTGATGAAAATTCTTTACTTGCTAGTGTTGATGTATATGAAAAAGTTATTGATAGTGATGTAACTATTTTTAAAGTTCATGCTAGTGATAAAACTGGTATATTAACACCAGAACCAAATGTAACTTTTGATATTTATTTAAAATCAACTAATACATTATACAAATCTATAACAACTGACAAAAATGGATATGCAACAATACATTTACCATATGGTACTTGGGTATTTAAACAAATGAATAGTACTCCTAATTTTGAAAAGGTTGAAGATTTTGAAATATCAATCAGTGAAACTTCTGACGAAAATATTTATAATTTAATTTCTAATGCAGAAATAACTGCAAGATTAAAAGTAATTAAGATTGATAAAGATACAGGAGATGTAATTGAAAGAAGTGGTATAAAATTCAAAATAAAATCTACTGCTACAAATGAATACATTTGTCAAACAATAACATATCCATCTGCTAAAACAATTTGTGAATATGAAACTGATGAAAATGGAGTGTTAATTACACCATATCCATTATTATCAGGAAAATATAAACTTGAAGAAGTTGACCAAGTTATTGATGGATATTTGTGGAATAAAGAATCTCTTGAATTTGAAATTGGAGAAAATTCTAATTTAATCAATGATAGTGATTATGGTGTGTTATTTGAAACAAAATTTGAAAATAAAGCTGTAAAGGGTATGATTGAAATTAATAAATTAGGAGAAAAAGTAATTATTAAAGATGGTACTTTTAATTATGTTGATGAACCTTTATCTAATGTTAAATTTGGTTTATATGATAAAGATAATAATTTAATTAAAGAAGTACTAACCGATAAAAATGGATATGCTAAATTTGAAGATTTACCATTAGGAAAGTACATAATAAAAGAAATCTCAACAATGGATAATTTGATATTAGATTCTAATGTATATGAAGTTGAATTGAAATACAAAGATCAATATACGGCAATAATAAGTAAATCATTTGAATTTGATAATGATTATAAAAAAGGAGATTTGCAATTTACAAAAACTGATTTAATTGATGGTAGAGTTATACCAAATACTAAAATAGAAATATATACAGAAAATGATGAATTAGTATTTAGTGGTGTTACTGATGAAAATGGTATGATAATTATTGAAGATTTATTTGTTGGTAAATTTTATATAATTGAAACTGAACCAAATTCATCTTATATACTAACTGTAGAAAAAATCTTCTTTGAAATCAAAGAAAATGGAGAAATAGTAAAAGCTGAAATGAAAAATGAACCTATTATGGGAAGATTAGAGTTTACAAAAGTAGATTTTTCAACTCATGAACCATTACCAAATACTAAAATAGAAATATATACAGAAAATGATGAATTAGTATTTAGTGGTGTTACTGATGAGAAAGGTATGATAATTATTGATGAATTAAGAGCTAATAAATACTACATTATTGAAAAAGAAGCACCATCAAATTATATTTTAAATGAAGAGAAGATGTTTTTTGAAATCAAAGAAGATGGAGAAATTATTAAATCAGTAATGACAAATGAAAAAATCAAAATTGAAGTACCAAACACTCTAAATAATGATTATATTAATATTGCTATGATTGGATTAATTGGAATTGGAACACTTTGCATTGTTTATGGAACACACAAAAAAAGAAAAGAAAAATAATAAAAGATACTTATTCATTGTAATAGGTATCTTTTTAATTCTTGTGGGAATTTTTGTAATTGGATATAGAGAATATTCAAATAATAAGAATAAATTAGTAGAACAAGAAAAGATAGAATTATTCTTTGAAGAAGAAGTGAATGATCCGACTGAAGAACCAAAACAAGAAGAAAGGCAAGAAGAACTTCCAAAACAAGTAGAACCAAAGAAGGAAATAAATTATGTAGCAATATTAGAAATACCAAAAATTAATTTAAAAAAAGGATTAGTTGATAAGAATAGTAAGGACAATAATGTAGATAAAAACATATATACCTTAAAAGAGTCAACTTTTCCAAATGATGAAAATAATAGTCATATTATTTTAGCAAGTCATTCAGGGAATAGTTATATTTCTTTGTTTAAAAATTTAAAAAAATTAAGTTTAGGAGATAAGGTTAATCTTTACTATCAAAATACTAAATATGAATACGAGATAAAAAAGAAATATGAAATAGAAAAAACAGGAACTATGACATTAAATCAAACTGATACATCAGATATAACATTAGTTACCTGTATAAGTGGTACAAATAAACAACTAGTATTTATTGCACAATTAGTAAATGAAAATTCTTACTAGAAAGGATTATATGAAAAAGATAGCAATTTATGAGAGTTATAAAACTGAGAAAGAATATTCACTATTAAATATTGAACAAATTTATAATGTGAAAAATGGGGAATATCTTTATTATGTTGATGAAATAAAATCAAGATTAGATAAAAATCGTCCTAATTTGGAAAGATTAAAGAAAGATATAGAGTCTGGAAAGATAGAGCAAATAATAATTAAAAGTTTGCAACAAATATCAAGAGATACATTTTACAATTTAGATTTTATTTCTTTTGTAGAAGAAAATAATTGTAAAATTATTTGTCTTGATGGAAGTGATGTTCATCAATATAAATATATTACTGAAGGAATAATAGAAAGACAGAATAGGGAGGAATTAGAAAGATGAATGAAGAAAGAGAAATGAAGAATTCTATTAATAAATTTGAATTAGAAGGAAATGTAGGAAATATTAGAGATATTTATATAAATAAAAATGGTAAATCAAGTTTAAGATTTGATTTAGGACAAAACAATAATGGAAATACACAATTTGTTCCAATTGTAATTAAAGGTGCTTTAGTTGATACATATGGAAAAGAAATTGAAAAAGGCAACTGGATTTCAGTTAAAGGGAGAATTAGTGCGTTTTCAAAAGATGTAGAAAAAGATGGTAAAACATTTAAAGAAAAATCAGTTGAAATATTAGGTTTTGAAATAACTGATAGAACAAATAATAAAATATATACTTCTGATGGTCAAATTCAAGATATTTCAAATTCAAAAGATGAAATGGAAAGATAGTTATGTCCTATAATGATTTGATAGCTGATTATATTATAAAACAGGGTATAGAGTTAACATCAGAATTTAATTACACAATTAGTTTAGATGATTTAGAAAAAGATTTTGACAAAGAACTTTTTACTTATGTAAAAAATAATATGGATGATATATTCAATTCAATATCTAGTGATGAAAGAGTAGCAGAAGTAATATTAACTGACAATAGTTTTGATATGGTTTATTATTGGAGTTATTGTTTAGATGAAAATGAAAAACTGGTATTAGAAATAGCAAACTCTGAAAACATAGAATTAGAATATGAAGAAGTCGTAGAGTTAGGTATGAAACTTTGGAATTATGATAAAGATGAACGAGATAAATATGTTTTAGAACAAATAAAAGAAAGGAATGATGAACTTGAAAGATAGTTTAGTAAAAGGACAAGCATTCATTGGAATGGATGATGAAAAATATTATTTTTTAGGACTAGATTATGATGAACAAATATTATTTACTAATTTAGATTTGTGGACTGATAAGGAACAAAAATATATGGAAAAAAGTAATTTATTTATTAAAGAAATATTAAATGAAAAGTCTGAATTAATTGAAAATAGTACATGGTATTATCAATCAAAAAAAGAATTAGAAAGTTCAACAACTGAAGAAAAAATAAAAAGATGTTTAGATATAATTAAAAATTCTAATACATCTGATTTTGAATTACGACCTATAGATGTAGGTCCATTAGTTCGTGGTCAAGCATATAGCAAAAAAATGAACCAATATTATGAAGTCGTAGGGTTTATCATTGATAATGATATTTATTTAGATGGTAAACTTGAAACAAATCAAAAAGGATTCTTTGCTATATATCATTCAAATTGTGATGAAAGTGTTCCGTTAATTTTTGAAAGACATTTTAGTGATAAAGACAATGATTTTAATGGAAAACATTTTGTTGCTGGGAATAATGATAGAGTAGATATTCAAGATATAATTTTACCAAAAGAATTGGTAAATAATTCTATGAATAGTTTTTTAAAAGATAGAATAGAAAAAAATGTGGATATGTCAAAATAAACTGATGTATGTTCTTTGAAACTTTGATTAATAACTGCACAAAAAAGAAAAGTTCATTTATTTCTTTGTTAGGAGCTGTGTTGTTATTAATCATTTTGATTGATAATTACGCAGTTCTTTTTTGTTTAAAGAAAGGAAGATGAGAATGAGAAATTTATTAAATGTTTTAGCAATTGAACAATTAGAAGGTGGTACTTACACAGTAGATACAGTCTTAAATATAATTAAGCAAATAACAGATTGGGCATTAGCTATTGGTATATCATTATCAGGTATTGCATTAGTAATATGTTTTATTATGTATGCAGTAGTAGATGTAGATCAAAAACAAAGAGTTAAAACAAGAATAGTCCAAACCTTTTTAGGTATCTTTGGAATCATTATGGCAATCTCTTTAGTAAATATTATTATTCGTTTATTTACATAGGTGATTCGTTATGATGTTAAAGGTATTTGATTTATTAAGAAGTTTAGGTTGGTATATTGTTAGTTTTATATATGATTTAATTGATACCTTATTAGCAATAATAAAAAAACTTAATGCTTTTGATATAATTAATTCTTTATCAAATAATGATGTTTTTAGAAAATTTTATACTGGTACTATGGCAATTGCAGTTACTTTATTTGCGTTGTTTATTATATGGAAATTTATAAATAAATTGTTAGATCCTGATGATGAGGTAACATTTAAAACTATATTTACTGAAATTATAAAATGTGGTTTTTTAATAATGTTATCTACATTTCTATTTGTCCAGGTCTCCAATTTTTCAATAACATTATCAAATTACACAGGAAATATATTTGAAAGCAGTACCAATACTTCTATGAGTGATAGTATGCTTACAATGTTTATTTCATATAAAAATGAATATAAGAATAGTGATAAGTTTAATGAAACTACAAGCATAAAAGATTTAGTAAAAAATGGTTCTTTTGATAGTGATGAATTGTATTTATCAAAATATGTAACAAAAGCAAAGGTTATATTTGCTGATGAGAAAGACTATAAATATGACATAAATTGGATTATGTCCATTTTATGTGGTGGTTTCTTTTTATATAGTTTATTTTTTGCAGGAATAATGTTAGGTCGAAGGCAAATTGAATTTTTATTTTTATTTTCAATTGCTCCAATAGTTTTTTCAACTAGTGTATGTAATAAACAAAGACGAGGTGCAGTAATAGAGCAACTTGTTTCTTTGGCATTACAAAGTGCAGTTGTTATGTTAATAGTTAGTTTGACAGTACTCGTTATGCAACAAATAAATGAAACTACATTCTTTACAAATTCATTTCAAAATACAACAACAAAGACTTTATTATATTTAGGATGTGCAACATTTATTTTAACAGGAAGTCAAGTTATAAATCGATTTATTGGTGCTAATGTAAGTGCAGCAAGTGGTCGTGAACAACTTATGTCTTTAATGGGATATGGAAGAATGGCAGGAGCAGTAGGTGCAATTGGTGGAGCAACTGCAATTGGTGGTGGACTAATAGCAACTGGTGGTGCTATGAAAGCTGGAAAAGGAGTAGCATCGTCAGCATTATCAAATGTAGGATTAGCAATTGGAAGTTATGGTGCAGTTGATTCAAGTACAGGTGGAACACAAAGTAGAATGCAAAAAATGGCATCAGCATTAGGAACTCGAATGTATACTACTGGTCAAAAAATGTCAAGACGAAGTAATAATTCAAATAATTTTAGTGCAAGTGATGCATTTATAAATGCGGGAGCAAGTAGTATTAATAGTGCAGTAAAAAAAGTAATTCCAAGAGCTAGTTATAATACATCGTATTATAGACGAAGAAATAACATGATGTAGGAGGTGTTTTAAATGTATATAACAGTGAAATCAATAAAAAGAAATTTAGGTTTTAAAGGTATTGAAATACCAGATATTATTATAGCTTTACCAATTATTATAATATTTATTGTTTTATTTGCTTTTACACCATTAAAAATACCAGCATTAATATTTTTGATGATTGGAGTTTTTTGTTTATTGCCAATTAATGTTAGTAAAAAGAATAGAATGTATAAAGTATTAATATTAATTTTTCAATATATATTTAGAACTAAAATATTTGTTTATCAAAAAGATAACATTAAGAAAGAGAAGGTGATTGAAGTAAATGAAAACAAAGAGTAAAGAGCAAGTTGATAAGAAAAAAATAAAAGAAAAAAAACTCCTTCAAAAATTTATAAAAAGAAAATCTAAAAAAGATAAGCAATATATTACAAAGAAGGTATTAATAAATAAATTCAAGAACTCTCAAAGTTTTACAAATGCTAAAGATGTAACTAACGAAGGACTATTAAATTTAAGGACTGGAGAAGTTGCAAGAATATATTCAGTAGATGCAATTGATTTATCACTAACATCTAATACCCAAAAAAATAATTTCTTTGCACAATTAAAATATTTATATCAAATAAAAGGGTTAAATTTAAGAATGTATAAACTAGATGATAAAATAGATTTGAATGTAAATAAAGATTATTATAAAGAACTAATGAATAAGTTTTCAGATGATGAAAATAAAATAAATTTTTTAGAAGAAAGATATTCAAGATTAGAAAGATTAGAAAGAGAAAATTTAACAACAACTAGTAGATATTATTTTGTAATCATATGTGATAATGATAAAATTTTAGAACATATGACAGAAGAAATAGAAATGCAGTGTTATAATATGACACCGAGACTAAATATCCAAAAAATAACTAACAAATTAGAAATATATCAATTTTTAGTTAATTTATATTTATCTACTGCAAATATTGAGCAATTAATGTGGAGTGATTTAATTGAATTAATAACTCCTTTTTTTGTGCAAGAAAATATGGGATATATGGATATTGATAGTGATGAAGTTCAAATAGTTACAATAAAAAAAATACCACCATTTATTGATGAACTATTTTTTGAAGAATTGTTTAATGTTCCAGATGCAAGATGTTGTATCCATATTCAAGATACAATTCCAACTGATGAATTAGTTAGAAGATTAGATAGTAATTATGAATTTTTATTATCAGAAAGAACATCTACTAGAAAATTAAGTGATGCAACTCAAATGGATACCGAGAAAGAAAACTTTCAAGCTTTAATGACACAAATAAAAAATGGAGATGAAAAAATAAAAGAAGTTGATTTTGTTATTGTTATTAAAGGTACAAAAATTGAAAGAGAAGAAAAAATAAAAGAGTTAAGAAAAATTGCTGATGTATTTCAAATTAAACTTGATGTTCCAAGAATGAGGCAATATGAAGGTTGGCAAGCATTTGATATAAACAAAAATGGTTTTGAAGACTATCATCAGTATATGCCTACATTAACATTAGCATCATCATTTCCATTAACTATTACTTCTTTTAATGATGAAACAGGTTATATGATGGGAACTGACATTCATACTGCTTTACCAATTATATTTGATATGTTTCATAAAGATCCAACAAGACCATCATCAAATTTAGCAGTAATTGCTTCAACTGGTGGAGGTAAAAGTTTTACATTAAAGAAAATGATGATTAATGAAATAAATCGTGGTAATAAAATTATTTGTTTTGATGCAGAAGGAGAATATAAAAAACTGGTTACACAAAACAAAGGAGAGTACATTGATTTATATTCATCTAGCGGTGGGATTATAAATCCATTACAAGTAAGATTTTTACCAAGTGATAGAGAAGAAAAAGAAGATGATGCAGTAGAAAAAATTAATTATGATGATTGTCCACTAGCAAAGCATTTAGGTTCATTAGAAACATTTATCAAATGTGCTTTTGAAGAAATAAAAGAAAGTGAAGTTGTAGTATTACTTGATATGATTGAAAAATTATATAAAAGATTTGGGATAACTAAACATACTAAAATATCTAGTTTAGAAAAATTAGAAAATAGTGATTATCCAATATTTTCGGATTTAATAGACTTCTTACCAGATTATAGAAATATGATTACTAATCCAGAACAATTAAAAATTGTAGATAAATTAGAAATATTGTTAGATAGATTTAAAGTAGGAACTGATGCAATGTTATTTAATGGACACACAACTGTGAATCTTGATTCTAACTTAATCGGATTTAATGTAAAGGATTTATTGTATAGTAAAAACAAAAGAATTATTACAACCCAATTAGTAAATTTATTGACTTACTTAAATAATATAATCGTTAGTAATAAAATTATTAATGATAAAAAAGGTAATAAAAAAGAAATCCAAAATATTGGAATTGTTATTGATGAATTTCATTTGTATTTAAAAAATACTGATAGTGAAGTAATTTTAACATTTGAACAAATTGCAAGAAGAATAAGAAAATATCATGGAGCATTTATGCCAGCTACTCAAAGCATACATGATTTTATTGGAGATGATGAATCAGTAAGAAGTGCAACTGCAATTTTTAATAATTGTCAGTATCAATTAGTTGGTATGCTTAAAGAAGATGATTTAACGACATACTTAAAATTATTTTATCAGAATCCACTTACTGATACTCAAAAAGAGTTCTTGATGAAAGCAGTAATGGGAGAATTTTTACTTACTATTAATTCAAAAAAAAGATTAAGACTAGCAGTAATGGCAACACCAATAGAAGTAGAATTAATGGGAGAGGAAGTTAAATAATGACAAAAGTAGTTAGTGATAAAGTTATTAGAAATAAATTTAAGAAAACATATAAAGAAGAATTTGAGGATGCAAATGAATCATTTATGGATTTCTTATTGGATTTAATTCCAATAGAAATAATTAAAGAAATATTGTTAAAAGGTAATGACTATTACTATAAAGTATTTAATAAATATAAATAATGAAAAATAAAAAAAAGAATAATTTAATTCTTAAAATAATAGGTAGTAGTTCAATTTTAACAATAGCATCAATTATGGTTATTCTAATATGTATTCTTATGATATTTGATTTTTTCGGTGCTGAACTTACAAAAGAAAAAATATCAAATAATGCAGAATATGCAGACTTATTTAAACAAGCATCAAATAAATATATAAAAAATGGATATGTTCCATTACAAAGATTATTATATTTTTATTTAGAAGATCAAAGTCTAACTTTTGATACACTTTATCAACTAAATCAAAATCCAACTGGAAAAATCGAAAAAGAAATATCAGTAGTATGTGAAGATGAGAGAGTAAAAAATATGGGTGCTTGTACTGCATCTAATATAGAAAGTAATAAAGAATATTTGTCTGTGCCGACACCATTATTTAATTTTCCATTAAAGACTAGTAGTTATACAATTACTAGTTTTTATAATGAACAAAGAATTATTTATGGAGAACAAAATGTACATAGTGGGTGGGATTTAGCTACATCAGCCCAAACTCCTTTGTATTCAGTTTGCAATGGCACAGTACACAAAGTAACATATACTCAAAATGAAAATATACCATATGACCAAAGTGGAAATAAAACAGGAAACATAATAGTTTTAAAGTGTGATCAAGATTATGCAGAAACTTATTATGTAACATATGCTCACTTATATCCTAATAGTGCAAAGGTCAAAGTTGGAGATTCTGTTAGCCATTGGACTGAGATAGCAAGTGTAGGAACAACTGGTCATAGTACAGGTAATCACTTGCATTATCAAGTTGCTGATGCTAATTGGAATTTAATAGATGGTATGCAATTAATAGATTTTAATTCAGTTAGTGATTATTCAAATCAACTGGAGTATAAACCAACACAGGAAGCATTACCATTACCATATTAATAGATAGGTAGCCACTAATAAAAATATATGTAGTCATAAAAAACATTGATAAATAAAGTAAAAACAACATTGAGTAGCCACTTTTATATTTTAAAGTGGTCATTTTTGCAAGTGCAAAAATAGTAAGACACCATAAATTTACCCTGTAATTACAAGGGATAAATAAAATTGTGGTGTCGTTCTTCTTATGCCCATTAAAAATATGTAGTATTTTTAATAAAAAATTTACTACTTTTTTGATAAAAGTGGCTACTTTGTTAATTTAGAACAGGAGGAAATATGATTAAAGGTTTAATGAGAACAACAATACGAATTGATAATAATTTAAAAACAAGAATAGAATTATTAGCAGTAAAAAATAATATGAGTTTTAATAAAATGATTAACTATATAATCAGTTTGGGTTATCAAACTTATATAGATAAATTTGATAAATATTATGAAGAACAAGATAAAAATATTAGAAAAGAGGTAAACAATGAAAACAAAGATTAAAAAAATTGCACAAGAAATAATAGGAAAAAAAGTTATAAAGGAAGAACCAAAGAAAGATGAAAATAAAAGTGAACCACTTTATTATTTTATAAAAATAACTGATGATGAAGTTAAGTTAATTCCATTTAAACTTTTATAATAGTTTATGAAAAAGATAACCGTAAGAGTAGAGGATTACATTTACGATAGAATTAATTTAGTGGCAAAAGAAAATCATATATCTGCCAATAAAGTAATTGGTAATATTTTAAAAAAAGTTGTAGAACAACCAAAAGAGATAAGTTATATAGAAGAAATTCATAAGACTTTAATTAAATTGGAAAATAAATTAATCAGTATATCAAAAAAACAAAAACTGCATTTTGATATATCATCATATCATTTTGCAAATCAAGGTTATCTATCAAATGCTGAACCTAGTGAAGATAAATGTTTAAATGAAATATTAAATAAAGATGTAAATAAATTTAATGAGTAAAAAAAGTCCAAATGTAGTTTTTGCTTGCAAATATTTATTGTCATTAAATAGTATTGATAATAAGTTTCAATCATTAGGTTATAAAGAAGATAGAACAAAAGATGTAGATGAAATGATTGATTATTTTTCAAATGTAAAAAAAAATGTAGTTGGGATGTTTGAATATTATATGGGACATACAAGAGGAGAAAATGTTAATCTTGTTTTAGAAAATGGTCAATATGCAAATAAAAAAGATATAAAAAAAATAAAAGAAGAATATAAAAAATATATTGAGTCATCTAATTTGTGGAAAGGAATAATTAGTTTTAAATCTGATTATTTAAACTACAATATTTCAATTAAAGATTTAGAACAAAAGATGGCTAAAGAGATAATGCCACAATTTTTAAAATATTGTGGATTTAAAGATGTTAAAAAAATGAGTTATGTTTTTTCAGTTCATACAAATAAAAAGCATCCACATATACATTTAGCTTTCATAGAAAAACAACCCAATTATTTATATTGTGATAAGAAAGTAAATTATAGGAGACAGGGAAAAATAACAAAAGACGAGCAAAGATATTTAAAAAGATTAATCGAGTTATGTATTGAAAGAGAAAAAGTCTTTACTCCTTTGCTAAAGAGAACTAATGAAGATATTGATTATTTAAAATCATATTTTAATCCTAAAGAAAAAAACTTTATTCTTAAAGATATAAATGAAATAGAGATAGAAGAAAAAATTTTAAAGTTGGGTTGCAAATTAAAAGAATATAGAGAGTTAAATAATAATACATCATTAAAAATCAAATATAATTCGATTAAAAATAATGAATTGGGGAATGAAATAAAATCATTAACTAAAGAAATTAAATATTATTTGTTTAAAGATAGTGATTCGATTTTATATGCAAGTCAACATGACATTAATAAAGATTTAAAAAAAATAAATAGTTATTTTGATGAACTTAATGAAAATAACAACATAGAAGAATTAATACAAAAAAATAATATAGTAGAGAGAAAACAAAACTATATTGATAGTTACATTTTTAATTCAATAGTAAATCATTCTTTATATAAATATAATAAAGTTTATATGTATGTAAAAAATAAAAATCAATTAGATGTAATTACTATTGAAGATTTAATACAAGAACTAGCATATCTAAATAATAATCAGAACACAAGTGTAAGTGATAAAGAAAGAAGAAAGGAAGTATTAGATAATTATTTTAAAGGAAATAGTAAGTCATCAAAATTTTATGCAAAAACTCAAATGGAAAAAGCATTAAAAAATATTAATTATGAAATGCAAAAATCAGCAGACAAGTTTTGTGAATTATTTAATTATGATAATTGCATTACAAAATGATCGGAGGAAGTATGTTAAAAATATTTATAATAGCAATGATAGTTATATGTTGTTTGTTTTTATATTCGGCATGTGTAGTATCAGGAAGAATATCTCGTGAGGAGGAACAACAAAGTTATGTTAAAGAAAATAAGAAAAGCATGGATTAATTTTTGGGGAAATAGATATAGAATATATGAAAAAGATAAAGAAATATATAATGTATTAATTTACCATAAAAGAATGTATTTAACGAAAGTAGGTGAAAAAGATGAAGAAATATCAAGTTGAAGTTGTAGAAAAATTAAGTAGAGTAGTAGAAGTTGAAGCTGAAGATTATCAAACGGCATTAGAAATTGTTTCAACAAAATATGCTGACTCTGAAATTGTTTTAGATTATAACGATTTAGAAACAACGGATTATCATGAATACCCATCCCCAAAGATAAAAGATAATTTTGAAATAGTTTTAGAGTTTGATAAAGACGAAAAAAATATAGTAATCAGTTGTGATGATTCAACAGGTGTAAATTATAATTGTGTAGATTATGAAGATTTAACTATAGCATTACAAGACTATATTGATAACTATATTGAATATGAGAAAGAAAACGATAAAGATGATTTGGAAAGGTAGTGATAAAATGGATTTTTCAAAATTGAATATAGAATTTTCTAATATGCAAAATATGATTACAAAATACAATGAATTATTATTAGAAATAAAAAATAAAATTAAAAATAATTTCAAAGAAATAAGTAAATATGAAACTAAAATGAAAAATACAAAAAATAATTTAGAAAAAGAGTGTTATAAGATTTTAGTTATTTCGTTAAAAAATGAAACATTATTTTTAGAAAGTATTATAAAGGAAGAAGAAAAAAATGAATCAACCCCTACTAAAACAATACAATGAGAAAGATATAGTTGAATTATTAAAAAATAATGTTCATTTAGTTTATGTAGATACTGGCTCTGAAGAAGTTGTAGCAAGATATGAAGATTTACCAGACATTATAGTTGATATAAATGATAAATTAGGATATGTTGTGGATTTGAAAGTTTATGATTATCAAAATCCTTCATCAAATCCAATTCTTACGACTTTTGGTCCGTTTTTAAATAAATGTGATCCAAAAGTAAGAGAAGATATAATTGATAGATTGGTAAAGCTTCAACAGGAAGAAGAATCTGTAAAAGACTATAAGGTTATAGATGAAGATATGTTAGAAGATGTCAGAAATTCATTAAATAATGAAATGGAAAGATAACTATGACTGCATCTTACATAATTATTTTAGTTATAATATTTTTAATGATTATTTTTTTATACTTTATTGAACCATTAATTACTAAACAAAAAATTAAGAATAATAATGAGCATGGTTCAGCACGATGGGCAACCACACAAGAAATAAAGAAGAATTTTAAAAAAGAAAATATTTCAAATATTAAACAAAGTGGTTTCCCAATTTATTATTCAAAAGATAATAAAAAAGTATGGTTTGATACTTCGACACCACATTGGATATATTTAGGTTCAACAGGAAGTGGTAAGTCAGTTACTGCAGTAATTCCACAATGTAGTTTTATTGCAACTGCAAAAGTTAAAAAAAGTGTATTTATTACAGATCCTAAAGGAGAAATATTTTCATTGACTAGTAAAATGTTTGAAGATAATGGATATACAATTTTAACATTAGACTTTAGAAATCCAAGTTTATCAAATCATTTGAATATATTAGAACCAATTATAAGAGAATATGAATTATATTTTGAAAATGAAAGACTAAGTAACGAAGAACAAGATGATAATAAAAAAATGGAATACAAAAATAAATCAATTGAACATTTAGCAGAGTGTAATCAGCTAATAAGTTCATTATCTACATTGATAATGTCAGATAAGACTGCAAAAGAGGCATTTTGGAATAATAGTGCAAGTGATTTGTTATATGGAATTATTTCATTGTTTTTAGAAGATTATGCAGAAGGTAAAATAAAAAGAGAACAAATCACATTGACATCAGTTAAAAAATTTCAAAATAGTTCAATGACTGAAAGTAATTTAAAAAAATTACGAAAGTATATAGAGTCAAAAGAATATGGGTTAAAAAGTAAAGATAAACTTATTCCAATTATATCAACTAGTGAAAATACATATAAATCAATTACTAGCATTTTTAACGAACGAATGACATTATTTGATGATATAAATGTAGAAAACATTACATCAAATTCAGATTTTGATTTTGATATATTGGGAAAGCAACCTACAGTACTATATTGTTGTATTCCTGATGAATCTAAAATATATTATGCTTTAGTCTCAATTGTTGTATCATTGATTTATAAAACTTTAGTTTTATTGTGTAATAATCAACCTAATAAAAGATTACCTTACGATCTTGTTTTTTTATTAGATGAGTTTGCTAATACTCCACCATTAGAGGATATAGAAACTATTGTAAGTGTAGCAAGAAGTAGGGGAATGTGGTTTCAATTCTTTTTACAAAGTTTTGCCCAATTAGATAATTTATATGGTAGAGAAGTAAGTCAAATAATTCAAGATAATTGTGGATTAGCATATTTAAAAACTAATACTCAATCAACTGCAGATGAAATAAGTAGAAGATTAGGTACTCGTGGAGTAGAGACATCATCATTAAATTACTCAATGAGTTTTTTAAATAATAATGGAAGTAAAAGTACATCATTAATTAGTAGGAGTCTTTTAACTGCAGATGAAATAAAACAATTACATTATAAAACAATAATATTTCCAACAATTGGTTATCCAATTATAAGAGATACGGTACTTTATAATAAATTTAGTTGTTATACCAAAGGATGTGTAAATAGAAAAGTACGACCACTAGAAAGATTTGTTAATACTTATTACACAGTAGAACATATACAATTAGAAGAAAAAAAGAATAATGTAACTCCTAAAAAAATTGATAATCCAAAAGAAGAATTAAATAAGAAAAAGTTAATTAACATAGTTGATGAAGTGATTAAGATATTTGGAAAAATAGATTTTGATGTAGAATATGAAAATGACAACGAAATAATGAAAGCCGTTATATATTTGGCACCACCTTTATCAACTAGTGATATAACTGGACTAGAAACATTAACTTCCAGTTTGAATTTTCATTATGATGCTATTTCTAGCAAAGAAAAAGTTAATCGAAAAAACAGAAATTCAAAAATAGAAATTTTTTTAAATTGATATAAAAGAAGAAAATTGAAAATTCATGATATAATATAAAAAAACAATTGTGAATTTTTAAATAAAAATTAGGAAAAAATTAAAGTATTTAATTTGAGTAGGAGATGATATATATTAGTAAGGTAAAGTATGATGAGTGGTATTTTTATGATAGTTGTAGAAAATTTATAAGAGAAATTGAATTTGTTTATAATTCATATATAAATAATATTAAAGATATATATGATACTCCATCAAATGAAGCATATAAATATGTAAATTATTTAGAACACAATTTACAGGAATTAGAATCTTTGTATCCTGACGATGCAGAGTTAGAAATTCAGGGTAAAGGACAAGAAAGATATTATTTTGTATTAAATATGAAATATAGAAATTTAGCAATGTACATTAATTTGATTTATCATATGTTAGAACAATTTATAATGGGGATTTGTAAATTTCAACAAGAGTATCATACAGGTGATCCTTATGTTAAAAATCTACCATTAGGGAGTTTTAATCAATGTATCAAAATGTTTGATGAATATGATTTTGAAATAAGAAAATTAAATATTTATGATAAGATAGATGAATTAAGACTTTTACAAAATGTTTTAAAACATTCAGAAGGAGAATCTAAAGAAAAGTTAATCGAAAAAAGACCAGATTTATTTATAAAAAAGGATTCTATTTTTACTATGTATAAAAATACAATTATAGATGCTACTTTAAATATTTCTGAAGATGATTTAAAAGATTATATTGGTGCTATAAAAGAATTTTTATATTTATTTCCAGATAAATTAATACATAAATATAATTGTTAATAATTTAAAGAGTAGATAGAAATATCTATTTTTTTTGTTTTAAAAATATAGAGGAGGAAAGATTATGAAAAATAACAATGAAAAAGATAAAAAAAATCAATTAAAAAGAAAGGATGAAAATATGAAAAAAAGTAATAAGAAAAAATTATTGGTATTTTTAGGAATAAGTGTA
Organism: Clostridia bacterium; assembly: GCA_017625035.1. Lineage (GTDB taxonomy): Bacteria > Bacillota > Clostridia > TANB77 > CAG-508 > CAG-492. The sequence continues at coordinate 5,023 of JAGALX010000022.1, read as the reverse complement.
TTTACAGTTTTAGGAGGTACTTTAGCATACTTTACAACAAGTACAACATTTAAAAATATTTTCAATACTGCAAAATATGAAACAAAAATAGTAGAAAGTTTTGTAAGTCCAGATAATTGGACTCCAGGTACAACAACTAAAAAAGAAATTAAAGTAACAAATGATGGTACTATAGATATGGCGGTTCGTGCAAGTTATACTGAAAAATGGGTAAGTGATAATGGGAAAGAATTATCATTAAAAGATAATGAAGGTAATACTGCTTCAATAATTAATTTTAATACTGGATGGACTAAACATTCTGATGGTTATTACTATTATGGTTCAAAAGAAAACTTAACAAAATTAACACCAAAGGCAACAGCCAATTCATTTATTAGTGGTGTAACTTTTAACGAAAATATTAAAGCTACTTTATCAATGACAGAATCTGAAGATGGTAAAACAATTACATATACATCTACTGGAGATGGATATGATAATGCAACATATACTTTGACAATAAGAATTGATACAATTCAATATGATCAAGCAGAAAATGTTTGGTAGAAAAATAAAAGAACTAGGGGATTCTTTCTCTAGTTCTTATTATTTATGAAAGGAGATTTTATGTTAATAAAAATAAAAAATTTTATTTTTAGTATTTTATATATTTTAGTTATAATATATCTTCTTATTTTTGTTCCATCGTTATGGGGACAAAAACCATTAGTTGTTATTTCAGGTAGTATGGAGCCGACACTACAAGTTGGTGGTTTATTATATTATCACGAGGAAGAATTAGATAACTTTAAGAAAGATGATATTTTAGTTTATAAAGCAAGAAATCATATAATATCTCATAGAGTTGTTGATAAATTAGATGATGGATTTATTACTAAAGGAGACGCAAATAAAAGTTATGATTCAGACATGATAGAAAATTCAAGAGTATTAGGTAAGGGTACAAATTGGTGCATACCATATTTAGGATTATATGCAGATTTTATATATACTCATAAATATTTACTTTTCATATCAATAGCAATTCTTTTAGTAGATTTATGTTATGACTATTATATTACTCATAAAAAGAAAGAAGGTACAGCTTATGAAAAAGACTAGTATAATTATAGGTTTAATTATAGGATTATTTTGTACCTTAAATAATACATTAGCATATTACAATACTAATAGTAATTTAACAAATAATTTTTATACTAAAAAATATAATCTTAATATTAATGGTAATGGTGGAGCTTTTAGTAATAGTTCTATTATTGTAAAAAACAATAAAGCCACATTACCAACTCCATCAAAATATGGTTATGATTTTATAGGTTATAAAGATAATAATAATGTAAGTTATACTACAAATATAAATAATGTAGATGATATAAATAATAAAAATTTATCTGCTACTTGGAATGCTATTACTTATTCTATAAATTACAATTTAGATGGTGGAACTGCTAATACTATTACAAACTACACAGTAGAAAATACAATTACTTTACCAACTCCAACAAAAACTGGTTACACTTTTACAGGATGGACAGGTACAGGATTAAATACACCAACAAAAAATGTAACTATTAGTAATAATGTCGGTAATCGTAGTTATACGGCAAATTGGTCTAAAAATTATTATATAGTTAATTATTATGTTAATGGTAATTTATGGACTCAAAGAAGCGTCGGTTATAATGATAATATAGAAAATCTTAATGCTCAATCACTATTAGATGTTTATCATAAATTTCATGGATGGAGTGGTTGGGTAGATAAAATGCCTAATTATGATGTTAATTTATATGCAAACATAACTGAATCTTATTGTGCTTTAATAACTGGTCATGGTCAATATGGTAATGCAACTGCATTATTAAATGTATTTAAGTCTGCAGGTTGGTCTGGTACAGTTGTAGAATCTCCAAATTATCCAGGAAACTATCAAGTTGTTACTGGCTATAATTTGACAAGAGCACAAGCTGAAATGCAAAAAAATTATATAGCAGAACATACTAACTATACAAATTATAATTATCCATACTTGTACTGGGTTGCAGTTGATTGTACGAATGGAATAGGAGTAGAATGGACTAGAAGTGTTGGACAAAAGAATTTTAATTAGAAAATAAGATAAGTATTTTTTGTGGTATAATATAACTGACATATAAATAGTAATTTGTTGACTAAACCAACAGTCGAGTTCATATTTATTTTTTTATAGTATAATAATTTTGAGGTGAGTAATTATGGATAACAATAGAATAGGAAAAAAAATAGCATCACTTAGAAAAGAAAAAGGCTTAACGCAAGAAGAACTAGGTCAAAAATTATTTATAACTGATAAAGCAATTAGTAAATGGGAACGAGGATTATCATTACCAGATATAACTTTATTAGAAAAACTTGCAGATGAATTAGATACAGATATTTATACTATTTTACAAATTAGTAAGAAAAAAGATGTTAATATTGAAAAAATATTAAATGAAGAAAGAAAAAGAATAAAAAAAGAAATGAATAAGCGAAATAAGATATTACTTGTTTGCTTTAACTGTATTATTGTATTTATTTTATTTAAGTTGCTACCTATAGGATATGATGTTATTCATGTAAGATATGATTTTAATGGACAAAATAAAGTAATAAATCTTGGTGCTCCAAAATTTTCTTTCTTAATAAAAAATAATGAAAATAATTATTCAATAAAAAATTTTAGAGGAAATTATATTTTGAAATCAGAAGTAAAAAATTATTTATCAACATTGAAACAAATAAGTTGCTATGACACTACCTACTATTATGATAAAAATACTGATATAACAATTATTGATTATTCAGTAAAAAGTAGATTATTATGGAATAATATTACTTATGGAGTACGAAATGGAAATTATTGCAATCAATTAGAAGTATTAGATTATAATGAAAAATTAGGTGGACTTTTAAGATTTCATACTTATCAAAGTAATGATAGTTCTTTGTATGTAACTTTTTTAGATAAGTCTGATGTTTCATCTGAAAAATTATCTTGGGAAGCACAATTTTCAGTATATAATGGTAAAGAAATCTTAGAAAAATCGAATGGAACTTTTAAAATTGAAAATGATGAATTAACCTATTATAGAAAAGACATTTCTTTTAAAAGCAATAATTTAAAAATACCCAACGAATCACACTTTGTTGTTAGAAATAACAAATTAATATTAAAAGATGATTATTTAGATAAATATAAAAAAGGAATAATACTGGATTAGAGGTGATGATAAATGAAAAAAATCATTGAGAAATTAAAAGGAAAAATATTAGTAATAACATTAATTTTCATATTGATAAATATAATACTAAACTATTTATTATACTTATTTAATATTAGATTTAGACTTTGGGTAATAGCTTTAATAGTTGTAATTTCAATAATTGGCTTTATCATAGGAATGTTTGAACAAATTTCAAAAATTGTAGAAAATAAAATTAAAGCAATTGGACTTATTATATTAGCTTTAGTACCTTTAATAGTATTAATACTAATTTTTTCCCCTTTTATTTTTATTACAGCCGCATTTAGTTATAAACCCGAACATAAGGTAACATTATATGGTGATGAGTATGTTGCAGTTGTAAATTCGTTTATAAATGTAGATGTTGATTATTACAATTATTATGGACCATTACTTATGGGAACAAAAGTAAAAGTACATGGATACTTTGGTAAAGGTGGATATGATCCGATATCTAATCCTAATATATCAAATGAAGTTGAGTATATATTCTATGATAATAATGGAAAAGAAATAAAAAAAATAAATGAAATTTATATCAAAGATAAAAATGGTGAAATAAAAAAGAAAGAAAGTTATGAAACAAATTATAAAGAAACAATTATAAATGAAAATGACAATTATATATTACCAGAAGATATGAAAACGCTTTATGAAAAAAAGTTTGATAAAACAATTATTAAATTTGTAAAACTCGATGATACATTGAATCAAAATATTTTAATACAAATAAATAAAAGTACAGATAATGGGAAAAAGTATTATGCAATAACGAATGAACCTATTCAAGTATCATCGGAAGCAAAGTATACAATTTTAAATGAAAATTTAATGTTTGTTTCCAAAAATAATAAAATAATGTTCACCAATAATACTACTAGTTTATATGTATCTAATAATGGTGGAAAAGATTTTTTAGAATCAAAAATTAATTATAAAAATGAAAATGTTGAATTTATTACTATTGAAAAAATGCCATATTATGAAAAAAATAATTTGAAATTTAAATGTTCTGTTTATCAAATAAATTCAAATAAAGATGGATATGAAAATAAAGAAATGATATTTATTAGTAATGATAATGGATTAAATTGGAATCTGGAAAATAATTAAAGTTAGTTTTGGAGATAAAGTATGAGGAAAAAAATATTTATAATAATTTTAATAGTGATTTTGATTGTAATTGCAAGCGTACTATTTGTTGCGATTAGAAATTACAAAATACAAGAGCAAAATACAAAAAGATATGAAGAAATAAAAAAAGATATTGATACTGAACTAAAAAGATATATGTATGTTATAGCACCAAAATGTTATCCAGGAAATGGGACCCCTTTATTAACTCATCAAGATCTTGTTTATAATGGAGGCATGGATAAAGAAAAACTTTTAGATGTAGATGGGAAATCGTATTGTAAGGTATATATTAAAACAAAATGTGTTGAAATTGGAAAATGGGATTGGAAAATATTTATCAGTTGTAAAGATTATACTGATAAAGAATATATAGAGTGGGCTGAATAATTTCAGTTAAGAAATTGATAAATTACAATTTATCAAGCGAATCTTTAATAAGATTTGCTTTTTTCATGTTATAATATTAATAGAAAGACAAATAGTAATTTGTAGAGGAGATATTTATGGAAGATAAACAAGTATTATTTAATAATATAGATAAAGTTCACACTACCGAAATGGGTATTGATAGAATTAAGAAAAATCTTAAATTAGATACTGATGATGTTGTTGAGTAT
>JAGALX010000021.1 GCA_017625035.1 Clostridia bacterium | reverse complement strand
TGCAAAAGAAATGGGAATATTAACAATAGGTGTTGTTACAAAACCATTTACATTTGAAGGTAAAAAAAGATTATCACAAGCAGACAGAGGAATAGAAAGCTTAAAAAGCAAAGTTGATACTTTAGTTGTTATTCCAAATGATAAATTACTACAAATAATAGATAGAAAAACATCAATAGTAGAAGCATTCAAAATGGCAGACGATGTATTAAGACAAGGTGTACAAGGTATATCAGACTTAATCGCGGTTCCAGGTCTTGTAAACTTAGACTTCGCAGATGTTAAAACTATAATGTTAAATACAGGAATAGCTCACATGGGAATTGGTAGAGCATCAGGAGAATCAAGAGCAGAAGATGCTGCAAAACAAGCTATACAAAATCCATTATTAGAAAGTTCAATTGAAGGAGCAAGGGGAGTTATTATCAATATTACAGGTGGAGCTAACTTAGGATTACATGAAGTAAATACTGCAGCAGAAATAGTTCAACGTAGTGCAGACCCAGAAGCAAACATAATCTTCGGTGCTGTTATAGATGAAAGCATAGACGAAGATGTAGTAATTACTGTAATTGCAACAGGTTTTGACACAGAAACAAAACCATCAATAGGAAGTATACCTGTAAATGAAATAGTAAACAAAGCTTGGGATAAAAAAGTAACTTCAATACCAACACAATCAGAATCAGTAAATACAAATGACTTAGATATTCCATCTTTCTTAAGAAAGAAAACAAATAATAAATAATAATTTGTCAAAAATATTTAAAATATAAAAGAAATAATCTATATGTGTAGATTATTTCTTTTTTTTTGCTTCAAGATGTGACAGTTTTTTTTCTTAATTGGTAGTAGAATGGAAAAAGGGAAACGGGAAAAGGGAAAAGGGGACGGTTCTAATTTCCCAGATTTGGGAAATGGGGACAGATTTGATTTTGAATTTATGCTATATAGGTATCTTAATTTTCATAAGTTGCTGGATATGCTATATAGGTATCTTTGAAAATTAATATAAATTCAAATATCACTTTAAACATAGAGAGGTTTTGGCAATGGTCGCATATTTAGATTTAATTATTTTAGAAAACATATGTATGAATTATTTAATTTTATATACAGCAGGAAAGTTATTAAATAGAAATATTAAAAAGCTCAGAATACTACTAGCTAGCTCAATAGGCGCTTTATATGTTTTCTCATTATATATAGATGTTCCAAATTATATAGTGAACATTTCTAAAATACTAGTAGCTATGCTTTTAGTAAAAATAAGTTTCAATTCAACTAAGATAAAAAATATTACAAAGGAAACAATTATATTCCTAATGGTATCGTTTGTGTATTCTGGATGCGCACTTGGATTTATACATTTTATGAAACCAAAAGTTATTTATATAGTTAATGGAATAATAATTGGTGGTGAATACATTTTCGAACTAGTTTTAATATCAGCGGTTGTAAGTTTCTTATTAATAAAAGCAAGTATGAAACTAATAAAATTAAAACAAAAGTTAACTAAGAATGATATGATTTGCAAAATAGAAATAGGATTGAATGACAAAAGTGTAAAAATAAATGCTCTATTAGATACAGGGAATTTATTAACAGATCCAATTAGCAAAGAACCTGTAATAATAGTAGAAAAGCAAAAATTAATTAGTATAATTCCACGAAACGAGATGGATAAAATAGAAAACTTGTTAGGAGGTGATGAAAAATTACAAGGTGATACTTTTAATGCAAGATTAAGAGCTATACCATATATTTCTGTTGGAAATAAAAATGGAATAATGATTGCATATAAAGTTGATTGCGTGAAAGTTGAATATCAGGACGAAGTAAATGAATTAGATGATGTACTTATTGGAATTTATAATGATACTCTTACTAAAAATAATAAATATTCTGCTTTATTTGGATTGCAAATATTAGAAAGGAGTAAAATTAAAAATGAATATAATACAGATATTAAAAACAAAAGTAAATATAGTGTATGCTAAATATTTAAATAAAGATAAAATTGAAGAATTACCAATATACTATATTGCGGGAAGTCAAACATTACCTCCTCCACTAGATGCAAAAGAAGAGGATGAAGCATTAAAAAAATTAGCGGACGGGGATGAAGAAATAAAAAAGACATTAGTAGAAAGAAATTTGCGATTAGTTGTGTATATAGCTAAAAAATTCGAAAATACTGGTGTTGGTATTGAAGATTTAATTTCAATCGGAACGATTGGTCTTATGAAGGCTATTAATACTTTCAATACAGATAAAAATATAAAACTTGCTACATATGCGTCTAGATGTATAGAAAATGAAATTCTAATGTATCTAAGAAAAAGCAATAAAATAAAAGGAGAAATTTCTATAGATGAACCATTAAATCAAGATGGTGATGGAAATGAATTATTGTTATCAGATATATTGGGGACAGAAGGTGATATAACATCTAGAAGAATAGAAGATGAGGTTGATAAAAAATTATTAAAAGAATCAATTACTAAATTAAGCAAAAGAGAAAAAAATATAATGGAACTTAGATTTGGATTCGGAACTGATGAAGAAAAAACTCAAAAAGAAGTTGCAGATATGTTAGGAATATCTCAAAGTTATATTTCAAGATTAGAGAAAAAAATTATATCTAAAATGAGAAAGGAGATAAAAAGTAAGACTGGCTAATACTGTTTTCAGTATGCAATTTATATATAATAGGAAACACTACGAAAACTTTAACCTTGCAACACAAAGTTGAAATAAATTAAGATTTTATTTTCAAAAGAAAGTTCAACATAAAGTAATGTTTAACTACGAATGTTTCCTATTATAAAAAAACAGGGCACACAAATTTTTGCAAAATTTGGCGCCCGAACAATTACACGTGGCGCATAATATAATTTAAAAAAAGTTAGAATATTTCAAATGCGCCACTATTGTTCTATAATAGGAAAGTTCTATTGTGGAGTAAAGTTTAACTGTGAACACTTTCCTATTATAAAAAAACATTGCACACAATTTTTTTCAAAAATTGGCGCGCGAACAAAGACGCGGACGATAAAATGTTATAAACAAATGCGAATTTAAAGATGTCCGCTTTTGTTCTTGTTATAAATTATAAAATATAAGGTGAATGAAAAACCTCTTTTTGGAAATACTTTAAATATAGTAAATCCAAAGGAGGTTTTTATTTGATTAGAAAGGTTGAAATATGTGGAGTTAACACTAGTAAATTACCATTACTATCAAATAAAGAAAAAAAAGAACTATTAGAGAAAATAAAAAATGGAGATGAAGAGGCAAGAGAACAATTTATTAATGGAAATTTAAGATTAGTGTTAAGTGTAATACAAAGATTTTCGAACAGAGGAGAAAATCCAGACGATTTGTTTCAAGTAGGATGTATAGGCTTAATAAAGTCAATAGATAATTTCGATTTATCACAAAATGTGCAATTCAGCACATATGCAGTTCCAATGATTATAGGAGAAGTAAGAAGATATTTAAGAGATAATAATTCAATAAGAGTTAGTAGGTCAATAAGGGATTTAGCATATAAAGTTTTAGCACTGAAAGAAAAATGCAATAAGGAAGGATTAAAAGAATTAACTGTAGAAGAAATAGCAAAAAAACTGGAAGTTGAAGTTGGTGATGTAATCATGTGTTTAGATGCAATTCAAACACCAGTATCATTGCAAGAGCCTGTATACGGAGACGGAAGCGAAAGTATATATTTAATGGATCAAGTAAAAGATAAAAAAAATAATGATGAATATTGGACAGAAAATATAACTATAGCAGAAGCAATGAAAAAGCTAAATGCAAAAGAAAAAAATATAGTTCAAAAAAGATTTTTTGAAGGAAGAACACAAATGGAAGTGGCAAGCGAAATAGGAATATCACAAGCGCAGGTCTCAAGGCTAGAAAAAAATGCAATAGACCATATAAAAAGAATTTATAAGTAATAATATATTAAATAAAAAGATATAAAATAAAGTCTATAAATAGAAAACATATAATATAAATAAAACATATAAATTTAAAAGGTATAAATAAAAAAATATGCAAGCAAAATATATATAAGTGAAAAATAAAATTAATATGTATAAATTATAATTTAACGCAAAAATCTTCTTAAAATTAGTTTAAGAAGATTTTATATTTTTTTATAAACAATAAATCATAAAAAAGTAATTATTTAATATAATGTATAAGGATCAACCTGCAAAATGGATGGAGGCATTATTATGATAAAAGAAAATGGAATGGATTTTAGGCACAAAGAAGTTATAAATATAAACAATGGTAAAAGATTAGGTTTTGTGCAAGATGTATGTGCAGATTTAGAAACTGGTAGAATAACATCTGTAATAGTTCCAGGCAATAAAAAGTTAATGAGTATGTTTTCAAAAGAAAACGATATAGTAATAGAATGGGATAAAATAAAATGCATTGGTGATGATGTTATATTAGTAGATATATAATAATATTCTTATTAATAAAGACTAGAGATGAAAGACTACCGAAATTTAATTAGTATTCTATTTACTTAAAATTAGTACATTAATACAAAGAATATTAGAGCTAGGATATCTGGAAAAGATTTTAAATTGACTGGTTTAAGAAAATTATACTTAAAAAAATTTCGTTATTGTATTGATACATCTTATATAATAGAATTTAATTGTTTAGTAATTCTATAAACATATGTGCAAAAAAATGTTAATTGCTTCTTTATTACAGTAAATTATAATGTGTAAAACAAAATTCTGCTCAAGTGAAAAGTAAAAGTTACTATTCACAGCCGATTATTAATAAAAGATTGTAATATTTTTGTAATCAAAACTTAATATAAAAAAATTATTTATATTTATGAATGAAAAAATCAAATAAATAAAGTACGTGCAAAAGCCATTAAAAGCTTTTATACT
>JAGALX010000020.1 GCA_017625035.1 Clostridia bacterium | reverse complement strand
TCGGACCTCTTCCTGTTGGATCTGGACCTACTCTTGTTGGAGCTGGACCTACTCCTGTTGGTGTTGGACCTCTTCCTGTTGGTTCTGGACCTCCTCTTGGTGGTGTCGGACCTCTTCCTGTTGGTGCTGGACCTCCTCCTGTTGGACCTGGACCTCCCATTATTCCAATACCTGCTGGAATCTCTCTTTGTCTAACTCTTGCTCTCTGAGAATTTTGATTTCCTGCATTACTTCTTGAATTGTTTGAACTTAAACTTTTTAATAAATCCATACCTTTTAAAGTTAACATTCCTGCTGCCGCATTATCTAATCCAGTTGTAGCTGCTTTATTAAATCCAAACAGTTTTTTCATAAATGTTTCGGCTGGAATCATATATGCATATATAACTATAGCATATACAACATTAAGTTCTCCATTATTATTCGCCAAAAGTTGCATTGCACTACTTATAAATATAGTATACAATATCATATGAAGTGGCTGAATTAAGCTATTAAAAAAATACTCTTTAAACCATGTATTAAAAGTCTGAGCAGAACCATCTCCTACAGCATCAATCGGATATAGTAATGCTATAACCGGAGAAATCATCGTTAAAAACGCTAACTTTATTACTCTTTTTATATATTGATATACAAACACTACTACTTCTAGTGCTAATATTATGTACAACACACTGTAACCTATAGATAATAAAAATGAACCTTCCGTTACTTCTTTGTTTTTATGATTTACAAATAGTATCTCCTCCGTATCTGTAGATGCTACTGTTCTGAAGTATTCTAAAACGTTTCCCTTATAAATGGAATTACACGAATTAAAAGGGCTATCTTCTGTAGGTATTAAGTCTTGAGTAGCAAATGCTGCTCCAAGATAATTTCCTGATATAACTTGCAAATATGCCCATATACCTGTACCTAGTCCAATTTTCGAATTATCACAAATTATAGCAGAAGGTTTTATATTTGTTTCTTTTTTGTATAAAACATATAAATTTCCTTCTGAATCTATAAATATATATTGACTAGCTATTTTCCATTCAGAACTTGTATCATTTTTTAGTTTTCCATCACTTGTTAATTTTGAATACTCAAAAAAATTAAACTCAAATATTTTTAAATTTTCATCTTCTTGATTAATTTCTAAAAAATGTTCTGCTATAAATCTACGATCTTGTGTTAACTCTAAACATCTAGCAGATCCTTCCATTATATCTTCAGTTTCTTCATTGTAATGAGTCTTATCTATCCATTTTGCTAGGTCAGACGTTGCTTTTGATACATCAGAGGCTACATTTGATGCTGCATCTCCTACAAACCACCAATCTTTCGTTGTATCCGCCACATCATCAGCAACATCTGATATGCCTGAAGCAATATTAGATGCTCCTTCCATCAGAATATCTGTCGCCGTATCAACTCCTTCTGGTACAACAGTTACTACTGTTCCCCAAAGACCTTCTTTTCCAATCATTGCTTCTGCATTATTTAAAGCATTTGAGAAATCTATTACTTTTTCCACATTTTCAGCCGCAGTACCAGTTGCGCTCAAGCTCATGGTTTCGACATCTAATTTTTGTTCTGTTGCTATGTAATAATATTGCGACTCCTGATTTTTCATAGCTAAAATAGATATAATTTTTTGGTTAAGAAACATACAAAAACTCATAATATATTGCATGCAAAATATCAAACACATTCCACCCCCCCAAGCTTGTAACATTTTTTTATATTTCGCCTTGTTGTTAGAAGCTGATGATATTATAATTCTTACGCCAACATACAACAAAACAACTAACATAAGAATTATGACTAAATTTCTTAAATTATAATATACATTTGAAATAACAGGTCTTAATATGTCTGCTGAATTTTCATTATCATTTGTGTTCCTAAAAAAATTAGTATCTAATAGTGGTAATATGGTTTCACCATTTGAATCGATTGTACCTGAAGAAAAAATTCTGTCTGGTAGTACATTAAAGTTGTATACAGAAGCATCAAATTTAATGTCAATCGCATCGTCTACTGAAATCATTTTAGAAGTTTCCTCTACCGGGTCATCCCCAACGAATTTATTTATTAGTACCATAAGTCCATCTGGTATTACACGAAAAATGTACATTACATTATCAATCGCTGAAGCATTAGTTTTTATAGGCATGGCGAAAAAAAGTGTTATAGAACACATAGTTACTATTAGTGTTTTCTTCAATTTATCTAATATTTTACTTTTTTTCATTCTTTCCTCCGCAAATACCTTATTTTATAATCTATTAGTTAATTTTACAATGTTTTTCTTGTTTTGTCAACATAATTCTATGGTTGTTAGTCTTTATCTTCCATATTTTTTCGCTATTACTTTATTTAAATTTGTTTCCATAAATTCGAACTCCTTAGCTGTTGGTCTTATATTGATTATTGCAGAATCTTGTCCTACTTTTAATAATCCCTGTCCTACTTGACATGTTATTAAAAATCCTGCTTCACCTTCGCTTAATTTGAATACTTCTTTTAAATATTCAATTTCAGATTTATCTTGTGCTAAAAATAGTTTTGTATCTGATGAAGTTAAAACTGCTTGTACTTCTGGTTTTTCATAAAAATCTTGAAATCTTTGTGAAATTACAGATAATGAAACATTTCTTTTTCTAGCACGTCTTGCCATTGTGTTTAAAAATGTTACAGCTTCTGGATATGGAAGTAACATCCATGCTTCATCTACTAATACACGTTTTTTTCTAGCTTTTTTTCTATCTTCACTATTTTTCTTTACATATTTTTCCCATATCCATGATAATAATATTTGTTGTGCAAGGGGTCTTGCAAAACGCTCTTCTAATTGCGATATATCTATATTTATAAAAGGAGATTCTTCTAATAAGTCAAATGTTGATTGTCCATCAAAATATGCCATTTGTCCATCATATTCTCTTATATATTGTTTCATAACTTTTATTAAATAACTATAGTGATATTGATAATCTTCATTTGTATTATTAGCTGCTTTATCGAGAATTTGTCTATACCATGATCCTATAGTAGGCATTTCCTTTTTTTCTCTCATAAATTCTCCGTTTACTACAGTTGCTGATTCATTTACATATAAGCTAGACGGATCACTTGTTATTCCAAGCCTTGCATATTCGTCTGCTACAGCCTCTGCTATTATTTGTTTTGTAAGCTCATTTACCTCTATACTTTTTGTACTCCCCTTTGCCATTGTTACTAGTGCTTGAGTTACGTCTTCTATTTTAGTTTCTACATTTAACACACGTCTTTCTTTTCCAGTTATTTCATCTTTTATACTTTCTGTTTCTATGTCAAATAGATTTATTATTGTATCTGAATTTGGGCTTATTACAACATTTATTCCACCTAAACTATCCGCAACTAAAGAATACTCTCCTTCTGCATCTAATGCCAAGCTTTCTATTCCCATTAAAACTGCGGATCTAGAAATTAATGTTTTCATTGTTACAGATTTACCAGCACCAGATTTTGCAAATATTACCATATTGTAATTTGTTAAACTATCATGAAAATTATCAAATAGTATTGGCACACCTGTTTGAGCATTAAATCCTAATGGGATGCCGGTTGAATGCCCTATTTCAGATGTTGTAAACGGAAATACTGTTCCCATTGAGCCTCTATCAAATAAATGTTTTTGACCATGCTTTTGCCTCATTAATGGCAAATTTGTTTGAAATGCTTGCTCTTGTGCAGCCCAAGAGGTTTTTATATCTACCAAACTTTTTGCCATTTCGCTTGTAAGCAATCTTGTATATATATCTAATGTTTTTAAATCATATGCAAATAATGTTGATACTATTGTTGATTCAAACATTTTGTTAAATCCTGCTGCTATTTGATCTCTTAATTCTTCTGTTTCTAGTCTTTTTTGTGTTAATACTCTAGCTCTGTTTATATTTCCTCTATCTTCTGCTATTATTCTTTCGGTTTCTAGCTCATTAATAACTCTATTTAAATCATTTTGAGATTTTGACTCTAATACAGGATTTATATATACCGATGTGTTTATATCACCAAACATATACATTTCTCTAAAAAGCTCTGGAAATGTACACATACGAGGAAGGTTTGCTACGAAGAAGCTTCTTGCAAATCTGTTCACATTAGAAATTATTTCTAAGTGATCCAAATTGGAAGCATCTATGCCTGTTGGTGCAATCATTTCTTTAATGCTTTTTCTTCTTATAATTCGTTTGCTTGCTTCTTCTTCAATTTTATTGGCTTGATTTATTTTTGCTAATTTTTTTTCTTTCATTTTCCTCCCTCTCTTTCTTCATTTTTTTCTTTTTTAGAGCTAATCTTCTTTTGCGTTCTTCTTCAGTAAGGGTTTTTACTTTCTTTTTTTCATTATTAATTTGCTTAACTCTTTCTGCTTCTCTAAGCGCTAATTCATTTATTTTTTCTTTAGTTAATTTAGTTGCTCTTTTTCCCATAGACGCTGACTCATTGTCTACCATTCTCATTGCTAATGCGTTTATATATTCTTGCATTTTTTTGTTCTTTTCTTCTATTGCTTGTCTTTTTATTCTTTCTTCTTCAGATACTATTTCAAATGCTTCTACTGCCCTCATATTTGCTTTTTTTATTATTTCTTCGTCTATTGCTTTCATTTTTTTATCTAATATATTTTCAGAAACTGTATATAGTGACTGATATTCAGAATTATTCATATAAGTTTCAAAATCATATATATCATATTGCTCTCTATTATATGCTACATATAATAGTTCGACTAATTCCTGAGAATTTAAAATTCGTCCTCTTACTTCACAAGCAGAAAGACTGCTTACTATTGATTGAGCTCTTGTATATAATTCTGAAAATGCCATACTACTAATTTCTCTTTTATCAAACTCACCTGCTGAAGTAATTTCTTCGGTGTAGTATGGTATTACTATATAATATTGTTTTGTAGTAATATCTCTATCTTCTGCCATTTGTTCTGTATTTTCTACTATGTCTTTTCCATATTCATATAAATTTCTTTTTTTGGTTACCTCTTTTATTGCTTTTAGTATTTCGTCTGATGTTGCCTTTCCTGTTCTTTGTAGTTCTTCGTATTTTTCTTCAGCTGATTTTAATTCTTGTTTTATTAAATCTAGCTTTTCTCTATAGTGTTGTGTACTTTGGGCTAAGTTTACTTTTCTTGTTTGCACATATAATTGTATTTCATGTTTTAAAGCATTTAAAAACTGTATAAAACCTTCTTCAACACTAGTTTTTTCAATTCCTGAAAGTAAATCGTAATTTATTCCTTTACACTCTATTACCATTAAATACCTAGCCCCCGCATCTTGAACTATCATATTATCTTCTATAGCATCAAATTCCATAAATCTAAAAACTGATTTTTTATCACTTTTTTGGATTTCCGCTTTAGGTTTTTCTGGTTTACTTTCAGTACTTTTATTTTGAATTTTATCTTTAAAATATATAAATGCTAGAACTGCTAATAATATAACAATTATTATCAAAATTCCTACTAACATTATTTCTATCATACCATTTTGATTCATTTTATTTCTCCTTTCTATTTAGCAGTTCTTTTTCTTTTTGCTCTTTTTCTAATTCTTCTTTTATCAAATCTGTTACATCGTACACATATTGTTTATCCTTTTTGACACGAAACTTTATGCACTCCATTATAACAGTATCAATATTTATTCCTGATGTTTTTTTTGTAATTTCAAATTTTTCTATTTGTGGAATTTTACATGTACCTACCACAAATCCGATAATGCCAAACAAGCCGATTAATACTAATCCTATTGTATTAAGAACACCTCCAATATTTGGAAAAAATGTACCGAAAAAATTAAATATTTTTTTAAATATAAATCCAATAAATATACTTACTACTGTATATATCAGCGCTTTAGTAGAGAAAATATAAAAAAGACGACCTTCTCCTTTTGTATTTCTTGGAATATAATATGACCCCATAAAATCACTCCTTATTTATATTTATTAAATTGTACTAGCTTTATATAAAGTTTGTCAAATGTCCAATTATACAAATTTATGCTTTTTTCTCTACGCAAACGCATAATTTCATCATTATATTACATTTTTGTCACATTTTTGCTTAATTTTGTGCTTTATTTCCGTAATATATGTTTATCGGTGAATATATTTAGGCAAAAAAAAGAATTAAAATTTATGTAATTTTAATCCCTTTTATTTTACTATTTTGCTCCAAATCCACCAAATATGAAGTTAATTATTGTTGTCGCACTTACAACTAAACCTATACCAACTACTAATGGAGTAAGAGTTGCTTTATAATCTGATTTTTTTGATGGGCTTCCCATAATGTACATAATACCTATGTATACTAGCACACAAACTGCTATAACTATTGATGCTACCCATAAAGCTCCTGTTATTGTTGTTGCAATCTTTGTAATCTTAGATGTTGTCTCTTTATCTGTAATTCCATTTTCTGGATTTACTTCCTCAATTATGCTAGAAACTCCACCTGAACCATCAGACTGTGCTGCTGCCTCTTTTCCTGCTCTTACTATCTCCTGCATGGTAATATCTCCCTGTCCTGAAACAGCTAATGCTGTTGGTTGAGCAACTGTTAATAATAATGTAAATATTGTAATAATAATTGCTACTATTTTGATTTTTTTACTCATTTATTTTTCCTCCTTTTTTTATGATTTTTATATAAAAACTAATGTTAATAACTTAATTATATTATTTTTGTGTTTCTGAAGTTGTTTCTTGAATTGTTTGTTGTGGAAATGCATATTGTGTAACTTTTCTTGTTATACTCCATATTCCAAATCCTCCAAAAACTACAATACAACCTACTATATATGGAATAAGTGTTTCTTTTATTTTTGCTTTTCCTTCTGCCCCAGCTATTATAAATTGAATTCCTAATGCAATTCCTATAACAATTGCTACAAATATTCCAACACCTAGTGTAATGTAATATAATTCTGAAACACCTTCTTTTTGCTTTTCTGTATCAAATATTTTTGTTTTTGAATCATTTCTACTGTTAACAAATTTGTCTCCGTTTAAAATTATATCTTGTATAGATTCGGCATATGTAATATTGTTAAAAGTTAGCATTGATATTAAAAATATAATAGTAAATGACATTATTTTAAATAATTTTAACATATACCAATCTACCTCCTTTGCATTTTTTCTGTGCATTTATTGATATTATTATTGTATTATTTTTATGTTAAAACAAACTTACTTTTTATAATTTGCTTATTTTAAATTTTCGTTGGTTATGCTTCCTAAAGTTGTTTGTTGATTTATAGCTGCATTTTCATTTATTTCATTACCAATTCCTATAAGTATTGTTACAATAGTAGTTACGGTTACTACAATGGCTATTCCAACTACAATTGGCATTAGGTGTTTTTTGTAATCGGCCTTTTTATTTGGACTTCCCATTATAAATTTTAAACCTATTATCATTAAGGCTATTACTCCCATAACTACTGCTAATACAGTAAGTGTTGACGATATGTGGTTTGTATATTTTATTATTGATTCCGAGTCTAAAGAGCCATAATTGGCTGGATTAAATGAACTTACATCTATTTCATCTGTTCTTATTATTACTGGATTATGTGACTCAAAAATGTCTTCATTTGCATATGTATAATTTAAATTTGATATTATAAGAAGCGATAATACAATTAGTAGTATTTTTACTATTTTTTTCATATTACCGTCCTCCTTTTTTACAAATAACAACATTTTTACACATTTTTATAACTCTATTTTACTACAATAATTAGCTTTAGTCAATATTTTTGTTGTAAATTCGCTTATGTGCTGATTTTAGCTGTTTTTTTAACTTGTTTTCTTATTTTCGCAGTAATTATAATTGTATATAAACACAAAAAGAGGTAACACTTTGGCTTACCCCTTTATAAAAATAATATTTAATTATATTAAAACTTTCTTTTTCTTGCAGCCTCTGATTTCTTTTTTCTTTTTACACTTGGTTTTTCATAGTGCTCTCTTTTACGAACTTCTTGTAATACACCATTTCTAGCACATTGTCTTTTAAATCTTTTCAATGCTTCTTCTAGATTTCCATCTTTAACTTTAGTCTCTGACATAATATTCCCCTCCTTCCGGCATTGCAATTATTCTTGCTTGGGATGTACACTCGTTTTTTGTGTACGTGTTTTATTATATCCTAGTTTGTTTGTTGTTGTCAATACATGTTTTGCATTTTTTACATTTTTTTATTTACATAATCGTTGTTGATACATGTATTTTATTTGTTTGGTAGATTGTTTTAAAATGTTTTTTGAAAATTTAAATTTGAATACATTTTTAAGCTATTGACAAGCTTGCTTCGTGTTGCAAAACTAAAAAGTTTCATATTGTTTCATATTATAAAAAATAAGTCCTAAAGAATACTAGAATTTAAACCTTTGTTTAATTTTTGTATACTTTAGAACTTATTTTTTAAGTTCTGTCAAATAAAAATTTTATTGACCATATTCCTGATATTCCAACTAGTGTGTATATTACTCTTGATATTAACGACATAGTGCCGAATATTGTATCTACTAAATTGAAATCGAATATTCCTATTAATCCCCAGTTTATGGCTCCTATTATTACTAATATTAACGCTATTACATCTATAGTTTTCATATTATAATTTTCCTTTCTTATATAATTTAAAATAAGATTTTATATATTATTATTATAATACAAAAAACTATAATTATTCTGAATTTTTTTATTTTGGTATTTTGTTTTTTGTTATTTTATTTTTATTTATTAAATTTTTATAATTAACATTTTTTATTCATATACAAATATAAATTTATGTATTTTGAAATATTAATTTATAAAATTTCTTGTACATTCATCCAACTTTCATGTTTCATATCCTCTTTATACGCTTCTGCAAATGATATAAAAATTTCGTCTTCTATATCTCGTATGAATCCCCATTTTAGGTTGTATTTTTGTGCATATGTTTTTAATGCTTCATATTTATTTTCTACTTTTATATCTATATTTTTTGAATTTCCATATGCATCTTGACCGCCTTTTGTTTCTATTATCCAGGTATTTCCTTTATTATCTCCTACTATGTAATCTGGGTAAAATGTCCATGCTTTATTCATTTTGTCTAGATATATTATTGAAAAAAATTCATTTGTTGATTCTCCGTTTTTGTACCAGAATTTTATTTTGTTTGATTGTTCACAGTATTTTTCGAATTTTTCTTCTGATTGTGATTTTAGTGTTGTTGATGGATATCCGTAATACACATTTTTGCTCATTTCGCCTAGTGTTGGGTCTTTTTTGTTGTATTTTACTGTTATTCTTTCTGGAAATATAAATTCTTCTACTTTTTTAAATTCTTTTTGTAATTTTACTTTTTGCTCTCTTTTTTGTATAACTGCATCTAATATATCGTATTCTAATTTTTTTTCATTATTTATTATAAATGAATAAAATTCTTTTTTTGATAATTTTAATATTTTTTGTGGAAATGGTGCATTTTCTAAAAATAATCGTTGTAAAATTGGCGATAAATATTGGTATATTATTCCTATTTTGGTTGCTATTACATTTATTGAGTGACGTAAATCTAATCCATTTTTGTATGTATCTACTGTGCTTTGTATTTGTATTTTTTCACTATTTATAAAATTCTTTTTATTTAATTGTATTGCATTTCCTTGTACTACTTCGTTTGTTATATTTTGATTGAAATTATATCCTGCTTGCTTTAATTTTTCTTTGTTTTCTTCTGGATTTTGTAAGTTGTATTGTTTGCAGTAATACTCGTATATTGCATAAAATGCTTCTCTTGGTGCGAAGTTATCTGCTTCGGTGTTTTTTACTTCTTTATATAGTTTAAAGTTTCTGTATTCATCTCTTACAAATAAACTTTTTACATTACTTGCATGTCTTCCTAGTTGATGTTTTACAGTTTCGGTGTATTCGTCATCAAATGTGTATAAATAGCAATTGTCTAATAGTTCATTTCCGTAGTGAATTCCTTCTGGCATTCTGCGTATTCTTCCTAGTGTTTGTATTTCGAAATCTTCATGCATATTTTCTCTTATTTTTACTAGTACTTTGGCTCTTGGGCAATCCCATCCTGTTGATATTGCTTGTTTCATTATTAAAAAACACTGGCTACTATTATTGTCACTTATATTTTCTATATTTTCTTTTCTGTCTGCTAGCCAAATTGCCAGTAGCCCATTTTCGTAAGTAAATCCTTGTTTGTTTAAATATTTTTCTATTTTTTGTATTAATTCTTCGCTCATACTTGGTAATTGAATTATTACTAGTGGGTTGTAATTTATTGCATTTTCTGTACATGCTGTTCGTATTGCCCTTCTTTTTTCTATTGCTAGTTTTAGTAAATATTCTATTTCATCTTCTAATATGATGTTATTTTCTATTCCTTGGTTGATGTATAATGATTTTGTTATTAATCCTGAGTTTATAACTTCCATTTCGTCTATTTTTATGTTGTATGCTTCATCATTTCTTTTTGTTGTTGCTGATACTCTTACTATATGTTCTGCATTAAAGAGGCTTGTTATATTTTCTGCTTTTTCTGTTTTGTTTCTGTGCTCTTCATCTATTATTACTATGAATTTTATTCCATCATTTTTGGCGTTTTCTATTTGGTCGTATAAATTACTTTTTTCTAGCTCTCTTAGAGCGGTGTTTCCTTTTTTGGTTACGTTTTCCCAGTTTATGAATGCTGTGTCTTGTTTTTCAAATCCGTTATTTAGTATGTCATTTAGTGTTTTTGTTGATCTGTTTTTTAGTAGATTGTTCATTTTGTTTTTGCTTTGTTCTTCTAGCTCTCCTGAGCCTGGTGTTAGCCATATGAATACATAGTTTTTGTTTTCTAGTAGAAATCTATTTATGTATTCTAATAAGATTATTGTTTTTCCACTTCCTGTTGGTGCTTGTATTAAAATTTCTTTTTTTTCTCCGAATACGGTTTGCTCTAGTAGAGTTTCTACGCATTTTTCTTGAAATTCTTTTAGTTTGATTCCTAGCATCGTTCGACCTCCGTTTTGTATAAAATTGTTATATTTTAATTGGATTTTTTTTATTTATTTTTTAGTATTATTTATTGTTTATTTTTATTTTTTTACTATTTCTTTCCTTTGTTTATTACCATTGTTCTACTTCCATTATTTCTTGTTCAAAATAATAATCTGGTATATAACATATTTTTATATTATTTTTTTCGAATTTTTCAATTTGCTCTTCTGTTATTAGTGCATTATTATCTAAATATATTATTTTACATTTTTTTACTAGCTCTTCGTTCTTTGCGAATTCATCTACATCTTCGTCTGAAAATAATATTTGAATATTTTCATGTGTTATATCTTTTCCGTTTTCTAATTGTACCATTTCTTTAATGTATTTTGATAATTCATTTACTATATAATATCCTTCGTCTTCACGATTATATCTGTTTATATATTTTAGTGTGTAATATTTTAAATTGCTTTCTATTCCTTGAACATTATAGCCTTTTTGATTTTTGTATCCATTTATTATTCTTTTTATTCTTTCATATGTTATTTCTTTGCAAATATTATTTTCATTGCTGTTGCATAATATAAATGTTGCATCTTTCCCTTGATATTCTTCTAATACTACTTGTCCGTAATGTTCCTGACCCTGCAAAAAAGTCTAATATTATTGGTTTTTCTACTTTTGGTGATATTGCCATTTTTATTATTTCTTTGTATAGGTTTACTGGTTTTGGTGTGTTGAATATTTTTTTATCTGGCAATATTGATAAAAGTTCTTTTTTTCCATTTGTTGATGTGTCATATATGTCTGAATCGAACCAACTGTTGCGTATTTCGCCTTTCATTTTTACTTCATTATAAAATACTTTTAATTGTGGTTTTGAATTTCCGTTTTTTCCAAATATAATTCTTTTATCTTCTAATAATTTTTGGTATTTTTCTGGCTCTGTTCTCCAGCATCTTCCTTTTGGTGGTAAATATTTTACTTTTGTTATTGGATTTTCTATTTCGTATGTTAAATTTGGTCTTATATTTGGTGCATCAAAAGGGTCTGCTTTCCATATTCCCCTAGGGTCATTGTCTGGATTTGAATATTTGCTGGAATCTGTTTCTTTTGGTTGTATTACAAAATCATTTAAGTTGTACCAAATATCTTCATTACTTGATTTTAGTCTGCGATTTGTTATTCTTCTTTTTTTTGCGTAGGCTATTATATATTCGTGATTTATACTTATATCTGTATCGTTTTGTATTGATGTTCTGTTGTGCCATGGGAAACAAGAAATAAAGTTGTCTTCTCCGAATATGTCGTCACATAATAGTTTTAATTGTGCAAATTCATTATCATCTATGTTTATAAAAATTACTCCATTATCTTTTAATAATTTTTTTGCTTTTGTTAGTCTTTTATGCATAAATGAAATCCATTTGCTATGTTTGAATGAATCGGTTTTATCTATATAATTATCATCGTATACGAAATCGTTTAGTCCTCTGTTGTATGGTGGATCTATTATTATTAAGTCTATTTTGTTTTTGTGTGTTTTTTCTAGTAAATATAGACTGTGTAGGTTATCCCCTTCTAAAATAAAATTAGTAGATTTTGAATCATCTTTTTTTATTTCTAATTCTTTGTTTTCTTCGAATACAGGAATTTTATTTTTTATTTGTTGATCTATTTTTTCTTCGTGACTTTCCCATACTAGTCCGTATTTTTTTCTTTTTAATTGTGTTTCAATTTCGTTTAATGTTGTTACAAGGTCTGTGTCTTCTTGTAGTTTTTCTCTCATTATTTGTATATTTTTTATTATTTTTTCTCGTTTTTCTTTTGATAGGTTTGTACTCATTTTTTCCTCCGAATTTTTGACTTTTCTTACGGAAGTTATGGTATCATAAAATTTGTGTTTTAACAAGGTGTTTTTATTATATAGCAATCTTAGTGTAGTTAAAATTTGATTTTCTATTGATTCTTTCTATTATACAAAAAATCCAGTTTAAACTATTTAACTGGATTTTTTGTTTTTTTAATTCTTTTTTAATATTCTTTTTAATAATTTTTTTATTTTATTAATAAATGTATCCTTATGCATTATTGTTGCCATTTCATTATTTTTATTATTATTTATATCATCTTTTTTATTATTTCTTTCTGCAAATAAATTATTTACATTATATTTTTCTTTTTTAATTTTTTCTGCTTGTCTTATATCGTTTTTGAATTTTAATTGTATTCTTTTTTTCTCTTCCGGATTTGCCCAAAAATTTAAATATATATATGCAAAAATTACTTTTGTTTCTCTTAATAAATTTTGGTTTTCAAATTCTTTGCTTTCATCATATTTATATTCATAATCATTATTCATATTTTTTTGTATCATGTCAATAAATTCTTTGCTTATTAAATTTAATTCGTCTTTATTTACATATTTTAAAATTTCAAATACTTCTTTATATGCATTTGGTAAATTTGATGATTTTATCATATTTTCTCCTATTTTTCTTCTAAATATTTAATTAATAGCTCTTTTGCAAAAGTATTAACTATTATATAATTATTTTCAATTTTAGCTTTATCTAGATTTTTAGTTAAAATATTTGCATCTTTTTCTTCGAGTAATATAAATCTATTATTTAATACTAGAGACAGTAGATATGTTATTTCATCTTTTATTATAATTTCTTTGTCTAATATTTGAGTACATTCTTCTACTACTTTTAAATCGTTCCCTATGCAATTGGCTGTTGCTAGCATTTTTAATTTTTGTTTTTTTTCTTGTTCTTTTAGTTCATAATAATTTTCATCTATCAAATTTTTTATTAATTCTGTTAGATTGTCGAATTGATAATCTATATTATTTTCTATTATAATTAATTTTTTTAGCATATTTTTATTTAGCAACTCCTTTCTTATCGTTTGTTTGTTCTAATTGATGCTTTATTCCTTCTACCCAATGCTGATATTCCGGTCCTGTAACCTGTTCATCTCCAGTAAAAATTGCTTTTCCAATTCCACTTTTTCTTAATTCTGTAGGCTCTTTTGATATCCTTTCGTTGATTTCTGAGTTTAAGGATTCGTTTTCTTCTAGTAATTTACTATTGCTAAGGTATCTTTTTCTATATACATTCCTGTTTTCTTCATTTGGAATTACCAAAGCTATTAGAGTTTCCATTTTTTCTTCTTCAGAAATAGGTTTCTTTAAATCGTTAAATAAATTTATTTTTGTTTTTTCGTCTTCACTTAGTTGAGAAGGTTCTTTGGACTGTATTTTTGATAATTGTTCAGAAATTGTCATCAATCCACCATATAAATTTATATTTTCAAACCATGTTTGATGATCTAGTGTACCGTTTGATATTCTGAATTCGATGGTTCTTTTATCAGTTTTATTTAAATTGCTAAAATTTACTGCCCTGAATTTATCATTATCTTGAGATTCCATAAGCTTTCGTTTAAGATCATTAAGATTTTGTGTAGACATAAGGTTTACACTTCCTTCTTTCAAGTTTCCAGAAATAGGTGGTGCATGTTCCATTATATTAGGTCTTGGAAGTTCTCCTTCCTTATTACTAATTATATATAGAATTTTTTCTGTATTTGCCCATATTTCGATTAAATTTTGGTATGATTCTACACTGGTTAGGTAATCAGCTCCAATATGTACATGCCCTCCACATGTTTTATTTATATATTGTCCTGAACTCTTCAAAAAAGCTGTCATAAATGCTATTTGATTGGAGCTTTGTTTGTTCTTTTCTCTTAAAATTGGAGAAACTACTTCTACTCCGTCTTCTGGAAATATATTGTTTGGATTTTTTTCGAATACAGTTGTATCGGGTCTACAACTCCAACCAAATATCCAAGGCTCTCTTAGTATTGCACGCGAGTTTCTTCCCACCGATTCGATTTCTACTCCAATAGTCATGCCCTCTGGTAAATTTATTTGATTATTTTTAGAATGTTTCATATATTTTTTTATCAGTGGATATTTCTTTATATCCAACTTGCTTGATTCTGGCAACATTTGGTATGCACCTATAGCATCTAGTCCATATTCTGCTGATTCTTCTATGGTCAAATTGTCTATTCCTCTATAATATAACAAGTGTATAATTTCACTACTGGTCAGTTCGAATTGTTTGCAAAGGTCTGGAGTTACTGATACCTCAGGATTACTAACCAATAATTCACATATATCTGAACTCCTTAAACCTAATCCATTACAATTTTCTGGTATTAAAAATTCTTTTGCGTTACCACTTGCGTTAATTAATTCTATTATCTCAGGAGGATCTAGTAAACCTTTGCAAAATTGCGGATTTATGTATTGTGGTATTTGTTTTGTTTCTTTTATTAATAAACTTATAATAAACGAATCTAATCCTAAATTTTTACAATGCTCCTTGGTCAAATATTTAGGTATATTTCCTGATTCAATTATTAACATTCCTACATAGCAAGGTGGAAATTCGAATAATTCAACCCACTCTTTCGTTAAAAATTTTTCTACGTTTCCTGTTTTATTTATTAATTCTTTCCATTTTTCAGTATTTATTTCTGGTGTACGTGCCTTGAATTCTTTTATCGCTTTCAAATCACCTATTCTAAGTAACTCTAAGGCTTTCTCTTCATGTTGAGGATTTTTTTCATCCATATTTTATTCTCCCTTATAACTTTTATATCTTAACAGCATTAATTGTAATTGAATTATTAAATTTATAATTATAATTTTTGTATTCTAAGCAATTTTTTGCCAATATTTTATTTGACAACAGATTGTTTCTTATCTGGTGGTTGTAATTTTCGCTCCACACTTCTAGCCAAAGTTGCATACTCTGATTCTCTAACTGGTTCATCTCCAGTAAAAATTGCTCCTCCGATTTTATTTTTTCCTATTTGAATGGGCTCCTTTGATATCTTTTTGCTAATTTCTATATCGAATGCTCCATTATTTTTTAAGAATAAATTATTATTGATGTCATACCTATTTATATATATATCCCTATCTTTCTTATTTGGAAATACTAAGTCAATTAAATTTCTCATCTTTGCCCTGTCAGAAATAGGGTTCTTTAAACTATTAAATAAATTTATTTTTCTTATTTCTTCTTCACTCAATTGAGAAGGTTCTTTGGCTTGTAGTTTTGATAATTCTTCTGAAACGCTTATTATTCCACCATATAAATTTATATTTTCAATCCATGTTTTATAATCTAGCGTACCATTTGGTAATCTGAATTCAATTGTTTTTTTCTCATTGTTGTCTAAATTTATAAAATTTATTCCTCCATACTTACAATTATTAATATTCTTAAGTGTGTTTTTAAAATTATGAAAATCCATTGCACAATTAAGATTAACACTTCCATTATTTAACTTTTTTTCCAACTCACCAGAAATTGGGAAAGCATATGTAAATATAGAATTTCTTGGTAATTCTCTCTCTCTGTTGCTAATTATGTATAGTATTTTCTCTGAATTTGTCCATATTTCTATTAAATTCTTATATGATTCTATACTTGTTAAAAAATCAGCACCAATATGTATGTGTCCTCCACATGTTTCGTTTGTATATTGCCCTGAATTTTTCAAAAATGATGTCATAAATAATATTTCTCGAGAGCGATTTTGATTATTTCCTCTTAGTATGGGTGAAACTACTTCTACTCCATATTTAGAGATTATACTATTTGGATCTTTTTCTGTTAAAGACCCATCTGGTCTACTATTCCAATCTAATATATAAAACTCTCTTAATATTTTAGTAGAATTTTTTCCTACTGATTCGAGCTCTACACCAATTGTCATATCTTCTGGCAAATTAATCAAAATATTATTATGATGTTGCATATCATTTTTTATAGATGGATATTTTTTTATATTGTTTTTATCTTTTAGCATTTGGTACGCTTCTATGGGCTCTAATCCGTACTTTACTGTTTGTTTTATTGACAAATTCTGTATTTTTCTATTAGATAATACAGAAAAAATTTGCTGACTTGTTAACCCAAAACCTTTTAAAAAATCTGAATTTATTGATATCTTCTTGTTTCTAGATATTAAATCACATATGTCTGTAGTATTCAATCCAAGTTCTTTACAGGTTTGGGGATTTATATACTTTTCTACTTGACCAGTTGATTCTATTAAATCTGCTATGTCTGAACTATCTAATCTACATCCTCTACAAAATTTTGTATTGAGATATTTTTTTGGTCTTCTTGTTTCTTTTATTAATTCACATATATCTGATGATACAAGATTAAATTCTCTACATTTTCTTATAGTTAAATATTTTTGTATATTTCCTGTTCTTATTATTAATTTTTTTATATCTAACGGACTAAATTCAAACACAGAACAATTTTCTGTAGTTAAATATTTTTCTATGTTTCCTGATTCAATTATTAAATTCACCCAATATTCTGATGGCATTTTAGGTATTTGGTACATATATTCTTTTATATCATCTATATTCCCCTTTTTTAACAATTCTATAGCTTTTTTTAAATATGGTTTATAACACTCATCGTATTGCATATATTTTTTATTATGATATATTTAATGGTAAAAATATACCATGTACTCCTACATTATGTATTTAGATTTTTAACTAAGGATTTATCTATAAACCTATTCTAATTATGATAAAAATTTCATACCTTTGATTGTTACTGAGTTCCTTTCATATTTTTGTTTTACTCAAATTTTATAAATAAACAGAAGGTTAGTTATGAGATTTTACCTTCTGTTTTATGTAGTATTTTAATTTATTATTTTATATTTTCATTTGAGCCAAATAACTCGTCAAATTTCGCCTCTAGCTCTTTTTGTATATCTATTGATTCAATATTTTTTTCTTCTTTTACAATTTCTTCGTCGTTATAATCTGATAGCAATTCATCTAAAGCGTAATCTGCTATGTTTTTTTCATTTATTGATTTATTTATATTTTCCTGCTCATCATAAAATAATTCATCTATTGCTGATGAGTTTATATTGTTGATTTTTTTATCTGTTTCAGACTCATCTTTAAATAAATCATCTAATGATTCAACTTTTAAATCAATATTTTCTCCTTCTAATTCTGAATCTGGGTCATATGGGTTAAATTTTTTCCAAGCTCCTCTTACTCCTGCATTAAAATTATTATGGTTTAATTTAAATTTGTTGAAGTCTTTTATCATATGTGTTTTATAATAAAAATATTTTTTCGCTTTAATAGGCTTCAAGCCTTTTTCAAAAATTATACAGTCATCTACTCCCATTCTTCTTAATTCATCTGGTGTCATTAAAGCTCTACCTAAAATATGTTCTGAATTACTGGTTCCAGTTTTATCTCCATTTTTATCTTTATTTATTGATGCAGAATTTCTAAATATAGTTTTTTCACCTAATGTTTTTGAAAAATATTCAACTGTACTTAGGGAATTGCTTCCTAGAAAGACATGGGTATCACAGTTACCAATTATTGTTTCATGTGTTTCTTTGTATATATTTTTTAATTGATCTAAATTTTGTAATATAACACTAAATGATATTTTTCTGCTTCGACTTGTTGATATTTTTTTATGAAAATCTGGTATTTGACCTATGTTTGCGAACTCATCTAAAATAAAATATGTTGGCACTGTTAAGTGGTTACCTGGTAATGTATCTGCTAAATCATATAATTGTTGCAGCATTTGATCGAAAAATATTGTTAATAAGAAATCATATGCATCATGTGTATCTGATGAAATTACATATATAGCTGTTTTTTCTTTCCCTATTGATTCAAAATCTATTGTATTTGTTGATGTAACTTCTGCTATTTCTTCTGAATCAAATTTACCAAGTTTTGCTTGCAAACTTACTAAAATTGACTTAAATGTTTTTTCTGATGCTACTTCTACGTTCTTATAAAATATTCTTGCTGGATGATTATATGGTAAAACACTCATCATTTCTTTTAATAAATTATCACCTTCGTTATCTTCAGCTGCTGCTCTTATCATTTCCGCACAACTTGCAAGGTTTTGTTCTTCTGGTGGCCTTGTTGCAATTAAATAATATATTAATGATTTTAATAACATATTTGCAGTATCATCCCAAAATTTATCTGATACATTAGTTTTATTTAATCCTTGCACAATTGTTTCTGCAATGACATCTACATCTAAAGCACTTCTGATGTGTGCTAACGGATTATATCCGTCACTGTTTTGGGGTTTTACTAAATTGAAAACTTTTATTTTATAGCCATTTTGTTGTAAATATCCTGCTGTTTGATCGTATATTTCACCTTTAGGATCAGTGAAAACATAAGATCCTAGTTTTTGATAAGCATTTGGCATTGAATATGCTGTTGATTTACCTGAACCTGATCCGCCCAATTAGTAGCACATTTATGTTGCCTGGTTTATTTAATGGTAAATAATTTTTTTGTGCTAATAAAATTCCAGAATTTCTGCTTAATATTTTATATTGTTCTCCTGCTTTGCACCAATCACTAGAACCATGCTCTATATTATAGTAATTTTTAGTTCCTTTGTTTTGTAGAAATATTACGATTAATACTAAACAATAAAAAAATGTATAATATCCTATTAATGCCTTTGTATTTGATATATAAATTGATTGAAAAGCTTTAACTCTTGTTTCTATATTTAGAATATAGTTTCCTACTATTGATGTGAATTTGTTTAATTCAAATTTTTCATTTATGGAATCGATTGCAGCAACAGATATTGGCAGAACAAATACTATGGCTAATGTAAGCCATAGTATTAAATATATTATTATTTTCTTTTTATTTTTTTCCGTTAATAAATTCATATTTTATTCACCTTCTCTTTTGTAGTTTATATGTTCTTATTTAAAGTCTTTCATCTCTAGGTTCTTGTAGTTCTCCTGGTATTCTTTTTCCATTTTGTGGATTTTGATAGAACGATTTTGCACGTCCTATTATTAGCGGCGTATATTCACCTTGACTTTGAAAACCTGGTTCTACTCTTATACTATTATTTGTTACATGTATACCAACCCCAGAAAACACACTCATTAGAAATCCCCCTATCTTTACAAGTTTATACTTTTATTTCAAAAGCAAAATATAATTTATTTAATTTTATTTTACACATCCCATTGTTAGATTTATTTTCTTGAGATGTAATTGCTCTAATTTCATTTCCTGTTTCTGGATCTATTATTATTATTGGTCTTTTTGCATTTGGTGTGTAATTAATTTCTTTATATAATTCTTCTGAATTATTATTTATAGTATTAAGGGTTATTAGAATAGGTTTTTTTATATATTTTATTTCACTATCTTTTAATATTGCCATATTTAAAGTTACTTTATTCCCTTCAAAAGATAAAAAAAGTAATTTATTTCCAGATTTTTTAATTTTATCAACAAAAAAGATTCTTCTTTTTTGGTTGTTTTTTACTTTTTCTATATATTCTAATCTTTGTATTGTAATTTTAGGAAGCTCTTTTAATTTTGATTCTGGTGTTTTATTTATTTCATAAATAACTGTTTTTACATTTTTAGAATCTTTTACACTAAAATATTTGCCTTGTATGTATTCCATATAACAATACACCCCTTTTTTATTAGATATTTTTGTATTAAATACACATTTTATTATATCAATATTTTCACATACTGTCAACTAGTTTATGTAACTTTCGTTCAGTTGTTTTTATTGATTTTGTTGTATAAATATCTAATTATATATGTTTTACTAAATATAATGTATTGTTTAAATGTAAAAACTATTTTTATTTATGTCATTGTTACTTTATGTTTACTGTATTTTTCGGATTAAATTTTGATGCATTTCTTAATTTTACAAATAATTCTTTTTCTTTTTCTGATAATTTTTTTGGAACTACTACTTGTGTTTCTATTACTAATTTTCCTCTTTGTGTGTCGTTTATATAATATCCTTTGTTTTGAATTGATATTTTATCTCCACTTTGTGTTCCTTTTGGTATTAGTATTGATACTTCGCCATCAATATTATCAACTGATAATTTTGCACCTAGTGCTGCATCCCATGGAGTTACGTATAAATTTGCATGTATATCATTGCCTATTAACTTATACATTGGAGTATTGGTTATGTTTATTTTTATTAATAAATCACCATTTTTTCCTCCATTTTTTCCTTTTTTGCCTTTTCCTTCTATTCTGACAATTTTGCCCTGTCCAATTCCTTTTGGTATTTTTATTGTTATTATTTTATTTTTTTCACCTTGTGATGCAAATGATAGTTTTTTTTCTGTTCCTTCAAATGCTTCTTTTATTGATATATCAATTTTGGTTTCTATGTTTTCGCCTTTAATTGGTGGATTAGATGCCTCACTAACTTTTTTAGATACAGATGCACCAAAGAACATATTTACAATGTCATTAACTCTAACTTCTTTTTCACTCATTTTTTCTTTTTGAAGTTTTTTTCCAACATAATTGTACCATGATTTATCGTATTTTCTTTTTTGTAGTGGATCTGATAGTATTCTATATGCTTCATTTATGTCTTTGAATCGTTCTTCTGCAATTTTGTTATTTACATTTACATCTGGATGATATTTTTTTGCTTGCTCTCTATATGCAGTTTTTATTTCTTCTGGTGTGGATTTTATATTTTTTGTTAATTCTAATAATTTGTAGTAGTTTTTAAAAATCATTTGTTTAACGTCCTCCAATTTGCTTTTTTCTTACCGCATTATAGCACTAATATGGCTGTAATTCAATTGTTTTTTTGATAGATTTTTCATTTTATTTTTTATTTAACAAAACCTTTAATTCATTTACTATTTCAATAAAATGCATTCCGTTTGATGCTTTTATTAGTATAGTGTCATTTATTTGCTTTATTTTTGTTATTAAATTTATAACTTCGGTATTGTTATTTAGTACATAAATATTATTTTTATTCATCCCATTTTCTATTGCGTTTTGAGCAATATTTTTTGATTCTTCTCCTACAGTAATTAGTATGTCTATATTATTATTGCAAATTTCTTTTCCTATATCGCTGTGTAATTTTTGAGAAAATTCACCTAATTCTAGCATATCTCCTAGTATTGCAATTTTTCTGCTTCCTTCCATTTTGGCTAAACTTTCTATTGATGCTTTCATTGAATCAAAATTTGCATTATAGCAGTCGTTTATTATTGTTACTTTATTTATGGTAGTTACTTCCATTCTATTTTTAGAAAGTTCGAAGTTTTTAATTCCTTCTATTATTTTATTTATTTCTATATTTAATGTTTTTCCTACGCATATTGCTGATAAACTGTTATATATAAATACTTTGCTTGCGATTGGCACTTCTATATTAATTTCTTCATTTTTATCTATTATTTTGTATTGGCTTGAAGTCGAATTTATTTTTATGTCTTTTGCCATTAATTTACTGTTATTTTCTATTCCGAAGTCTAAAACTTTATATATGTCATTTTTTTCGTTCCACATATGTAACATATCGTTATCATTATTGATAATTAATGTTCCATCTTGGCTTAGACCTTCTAATATTTCTAATTTTGCTTTTAAAATATTTTCTCTAGAGCCTAAGTTTCCTATGTGTGCAGTTCCTACATTTGTTATTACTGCTATTGTTGGTTTTGCAATATCTGTAAGTAAGCTTATTTCACCTAAATTATTCATACCCATTTCTACAACCATTGCATCATGGTCTTTTAGTCTTAGTATTGTTAGGGGTAAACCTATGTGATTATTAAAGTTTCCTTCTGTTTTTAATACATTGTATTTTGTTGCTACTACACTGGCTATTATATCTTTTGTACTTGTTTTTCCTACACTTCCTGTTATTGCAATTACTGGAATATTATATTTGCTTCTTTTGTATTTTGCTAATTTTTGTAATGTTTTTAATGTATCTTCTACTATTATTATTGTTCTATCTTTATAGTTTTCTTTTGTTTCATTATCTATTTCAATATTTTGCAAAATACAAGCACTTGCACCTGATTGTAGTGCTTGTTTGTAAAATTGAGAACCATCAAATTTTTCTCCTTTTAATCCTATGTATACATCTCCCTGTTTTATTTTTCGTGTATCTGTAGAAAAATCTATACACTCTTTATTTATGTCTCCCATTATTATTTTTCCACTGCATTGTTCTATTATATCTTTTACTGTTATATTGTACATATAAAATATCCTCCTGTTGATTTTTTTTAATTATATGTCTTGAAGTTGTATTTTACAAGTAATTTTGATATAAAAGTTTGAGGACGGATGAATTAAAATGAGGAACAGAGAAATTGATTCTAGTCGAATCAATTTCTCTGTTCCCTTTTTACTGTTCTATCCTACTCTTGTACTTTTCTATTTGCAATTTCTATAGCTTTAGTAACTATATTACCACAATCTTTTGATGATACATTTTGCCATCCACCGTCTTTTTTTACTTGTTCATATACTCCAAGCTCTTTTGCTATCTCTTCTTTTAAAGCTTCAGACATCATAGTCTTTCTTCTAGACATAACAAAACCCCCTTTTGAAAAACATTTTTATCAATAAATTTTAATTAAAATTAATTAATTTTTTTATTGTTATTTGTTTTTCATTATATATTTTGCTCTATTTTTTTGTTTTTATAATAGTATTTTTTTACATTGTTAATGTTCCTTCTCCACTATTTAAAATTACTAAAATATCTTCTTCTTTTCCTGTTTCTACATTTATATATACTAAAAATTCTCTATCATCCACTCTTCCTTTAAATTCCCAGCACATTATTTCTGATTGAAATTCTGTTGGAATTATTGCTAATCCTTCGCTTTCTATTTGTAAATTTGGATTTATTTTTGCTTTTGCTTCTTCTTTTGTAACTTTAATTTCTGCTAAATTTCTTTCTGTATGCGAATTTAAATATCCTGTTGTTTCTATTCCTAAAATTTCTCCATTATCTAAAGCAATTTTTACTTTTACTAAGTCTGGATATATTGTAACATTGTCTTGTTCATATGCATAATTAATTGTTTGGATTCCACTATTTTTAATAAAATATGTTTTTTTCATATTTTTGAATCCTTTGTCTTCAAGAAATTTACTAGCTATTGAATCTATTTCTTCTTGGTTTATTATTTCAGCCGTTACCTCTCTATTATGGTTCATTGAAATTACATGACCACCTTTTTTAGAAATTGATATCCAAATAATTTCGTCATTATTTGTTGTTATAGTAAAATCATATGACTGTATATTGGCATTTTCTGTGGAGCCATTATTTGCAATTTCTTTTATTTTATCTTGACCAATAAATTCTATTGCTTTATTTTTTGCAGTTTCTTCATCTATATCTTCTCCTGTAAGTCCTCTTCTTTCTGGATTTGTTAGATGTTCAGAGTATGCTCCATCATATATTAGTCCTGCATATTCATGAAAATTTTCTTCTAATGAACTGAAACTGTCTTGTGATATATTGCTAACTTGCTTTGCAAATACTGGTGTAGCTTCTTTCGTTAATTCTCCCCACGTTATTCTTCCGTCGTTTATATCTACAGATAATTGATTTAGCGTATTTTCTAGTTGTAAACTATAATCGTGTAATTGATCTAAATTATCTAAATCTTCTTGAGTTAATTGCTCATTATTTATGGTTTTTCTTGATAGAGAATAACTGTAATCACTTACCTGATTTAAAAATTTCGCTGTGTTTTCTAATTCACTACTATTCATTGGTAGCATTGATAAATATGTTTGAGCTAAATTTGCTTCTCTCCATATATATGTTAGGTTTTCTGCTCCACTTTCAGGAGAATTTGAAATAATTGATTTTGCTAAATATACCTCTACGGCTTGTACATAATCTACTAGTTGATAAAATGCCATATTATAACTATTTTCTATAGATTGCCTATATTTCTTTTGGGTTCTGTATGAGTATATTACTATAGTTATAAAAGCAATTAATAATGCAACTGCCAATATATTTAAGCGTTTACTTCTCACTTTTTTTCCAAAATCTTTCATTTTTTCTTTAAAATTATTCACGTTACCATTCCTCTCTTTTATTTTAAAACTTATTTACAAAAGATGTGACTTCCTATTGTTTTAATTTGTGGTCTTGACCATATCCAACTACTCGTGGCAGTATCCGGATTAAAATAATAAATAGCTCCACCTGTGGGATCCCATCCATTTAAAGCATCTTGTGCAGCTTTTACTACTGTTGAATCTTCGGCAATAGGCACATTAATTTGTCCATCAGCTACCGCCGTAAAAGCTCCTGATTGATAAATAACTCCTGCTATTGTATTTGGAAATTTTGAGCTTTTTACTCTATTTAATATAACTGCTACAACAGCTACTTGACCTTCATAGGGTTCTCCTCTTGCCTCACCATTAATTGCTCTTGCAATTAGTTGGATATCTGATGTACTGTTATTTGTAGCAGCATATATAACTTTTTGATTTTTTATTCTAAAAATCAATGCAAATAAAATTGCTAATATTAATACGCATGCAATAATATATTTTATAATTTTTTTCATTTTTGATCTCTGTCCTTTCTTTTTTACTTGTTGTTTTGAATTTATTATGTTACAATTTTTTCATAATATTTATGAAAGGCGAAAAAAAATGAAAAAAATTCTAATTTTATATGCAGCTTACGGAGGTGGACATCTTTCAGCAGCAAAATCTTTAAAAGAATATATAGATAATAATTTTGAAAATGTAGAAACTAATTTAGTGGACTGTATAAAATATATAAATAAATCTCTTGATAAAATAACTACTGAAGCCTATAAACAAATGGCCAAAAAAGCTCCCTGGGCTTGGAAAAGAGTTTATTATCATTCTGAAAAAGGTGCTCTTTCAAAAATAAGTAGCGCTACAAATAAACTTATTGCAAGAAAATTATTTCACTTATTTGAAGAATATAATCCTGATTTAGTTATATCTACACATCCTTTTAGTACACAAATGACTAGTTATTTAAAGAAAAAAGGTAAAGTTAATTGCAAATTAGCAACTATTTTAACTGATTTCGCACCTCATGACCAATGGTTAGTAGGTCATAAATATGGAGATTACTTTTTTGTATCTCATGATGGCATGAAAAAAGCTTTAATAAAAAATTTTAATGTAAATGAATCAAAAGTGTTTACTACTGGAATTCCTTTATCTAGCAAATTTTCTTTTAACTTTGATAAATATGAAATATACAAGTTATTTGAATTAAGTCCTGAAAAAAAGACTATATTATTTTTTGGTGGCGGAGAATTTGGTCTTGGAAAAAACAAAACCGTAGAAGTATTAAAATGTTTGACAAACTACTTGGACAATTATCAAATCGTCGCAATTTCAGGAAGAAACCCTAAAATGAATGCAGCGTTCAAAGAAATAGCATCTACTGTTTCTAATAGCTCATCTTTAAAAATTTATGAATTTATTGATAATGTTCCTGAACTAATGAGTATATCAAGTCTAGTTGTTACAAAACCTGGAGGGCTGACCATAACAGAAAGTTTAGCTTCGGCTCTTCCTATTTTAATAATTAATCCAATTCCTGGTCAGGAAGAAGAAAACGCTGAATTTTTAGAACAAGCTGGAGTTGCAGTTTGGCTAAAAAAAGACGATTTTCCAAATGAAGTTATAAATAAATTATTGAATTCTGAAGATATACTTTCTAGTATGAAAGACAAAACATATAATTTAGCTCATATTAACTCTACAAAAAATATTTGTGAAATAATATTAAAAAATTAGTCACAAATGAAAATGCACCTCATATTTTTATAATGAGGTGTTTTTTATGTGTTTAGATAATTTGTCTGGATGTGAATTGCTAGTATTGTTTTAAATTTCTCGTCTTCCTTCTAATGCTTTACTTAAAGTCACCTCATCTGTATATTCTAAATCTCCACCAACAGGAATTCCATGTGCGATTCTTGTAACTGTTACTCCTAATGGTTTAATTAATTTAGATAAATATATTGCAGTTGCCTCTCCTTCTACTCTTGGATTTGTGGCAAGAATTACTTCTTTTACATTTCCTTCCATTAATCTTGCTAATAGCTCTTTTATTTTTATATCATCTGGACCTATTCCATTCATTGGAGAAATTGAGCCGTGTAATACATGATATACTCCTTTAAATTCATGTGTTTTTTCCATTGCTACAACATCTTTAACATCTTCTACAACACAAATTAGAGATTTATCTCTTCCTGAATTAGAACATATTGTACAAGGATCTGTATCAGAAATATTATAGCAAACGGAACAATATTTTAAATTTTTCTTTGCATTTAGTATTGCCTCTACAAATTCGTTTGTTTCTTCATTACTTGAATTAAGTATATAAAAAGCTAATCTTGCTGCAGTTTTATTTCCTATGCTTGGTAATTTTTCAAAAGCTTCTATTAATTTTTCTATTGATGGTGAATAATATGACATTTTAAACTTCCTTTCCTTAGTTTTTAAAATACGCACATCGGGCGCACATGGTGACGTAAAAAACGTGCAAAGATTTTTGCACATTTTTTATGTCCCCAATGTGCGTTCCAAAAATCCTGCCCTATTTGCGTGGTTTTTGGTTTGAAATAATTCTATTGTTTAGCCGTTGCTTTAGAACTCCGTCTATTTAATATCATTGAGTTAAGAGCACGTATCAAAATTTTGATAACTGCTTTTTCTTAAATTAATGAATTTGCCGTCCACTCTCTTATTTGCTAGCAAGACTGTCCCTTTTTCCCAAAAATGGGAAAAGAGAACCGTCCCCTTTTCCCACTTTCTAATTACATTATTCCTGGAATATTATATTTTCCAAATTCTGATGATTGTGCATCATCTACCTTTTTTAATGCTTCGTTTACACAAGTTAAAATTAAATCTTGTAACATGTCAACATCTTCTGGATCTACAACTTCTGGTTTTATTTTTATTGATTTTAAAACTTTATTTCCTGAAACTATTGCTTCTATAGCTCCTCCGCCTGCTGTTGCAGAAAAATCTTTATTTCCTAATTCTTGTTGTGATTTTTCTAAATCAGCTTGCATTTTTTTTGCTTCTTTCATTAATTGGTTGATGTTCATTCCACCAAATCCTCCGCCCATTCCTGGGAAGCCTCTTTTTGCCATTTTTATCATCCTTTCTTTTACTCTATAATATTTAATGGTAAATCTAATCCTTTTGCTATACTATCTATTGAGTTTTCGTTAGATTTTGCATTAGTATTATCTATTAATTTTATTTGCATTGGTTTTCCGTATTCCATAGAAATTAATTTGCTTATTTCTGTAATATTTTCTGATTTTCCAATTACAGATTTTCCAAATGGTGTTAGTCCTTCTGGAAAACTTATTCCAATTGTCATATCATTTAATTCAACTGCATTTGAATTAGCTAAATTTGAATATAGCATTACTTTTCCACATTCTTTTATGCCACCTACAACTTTGCCCCAACACTCAACTTTTTTTCCATCTGACTTATCTGTTATGAGATTTTTTAAGTTTGGGTTATATTTGCTTGAATTATTTGATTGATTTTGTTTTTTTTCGGTAGTGTTATCCACATTTTTTGAAGAATTGTTGATAACTTCTGGATTATTTATTATTTTTTGAATAGCATTTACTGTTTTTTGTAATTTATTTTCTAAGTTTAAAATTCTGTTATCATAACTGCTTAAATCTATGTTGTTTGTATTATTATCTATATTGTTTGAATTTGTATTATTAATAATATCACTTGTACTAGCCGTATTTATAGTATTATTGTTGTTATTCATACTAGAATTTATATTATTGCTATTACTACTTGTGTCATTTGTATTGTAATCACTATTATTAAAATTATTTACATTTTTGGGTGTTTCGTTTTCTTCTTTATTGCATAATTTCATTATTCCAACTTGAAACATTATTGATTTTTGTGTTGTCATTTTTATTTCGTTTGATAAATCTGATAAATAAAAAATTATATTTAATAATCTTTGTTTTGATGATTTATCTGATAAAATTTTTATTTGTTGTAATTCGCTATTATTATATAATTCTAATTTGTTTGTTGTTTTATATACTAATATATCTTTTACATATTTTATAATTTCCCATATTAAATTTGATATATCTTTTCCATCTGATAAAACTTCGTTTATACATTTCATTGTTTCTTCTAGGTTATAATCTAATATGTTATTTATGATTTTATTTACAGATTCTATTTTTGGAATTCCTACTAGCTCTTTTACTTGCTCATTTGTTATTTTATTGGTTCCTTCTTGCAAGCATCTTTCTAGTATGCTTAGTGCATCCCTCATTGCGCCTTCTGCTAAAACTGAAATTGTATTTATTGCATCTTCTTCTATATTAATGTTGTCTTTTTCACAAATATAATTTATTCTTGATTTTATATATTCTACTGATATTTTCTTAAAATCAAATCTTTGGCATCTTGATAATATAGTTGCTGGTAATTTTTGAGGCTCTGTTGTTGCTAAAATAAATTTTACATGCTCTGGTGGCTCTTCTAATGTTTTTAATAGAGCATTAAATGCACCTATTGATAGCATGTGAACCTCATCTATTATATAAACTCTATATTTTGCAACAGTTGGTAAAAAATTTACTTCGTCTCTTATAGATCTTATATCTTCTACACTGTTGTTTGATGCGGCATCCATTTCTACAATGTCTGTTAGTGAACCATTTATTGCTGATTTGCATATTTCGCATTCATTACATGGATTTCCATTTTGTGGATTTAAACAGTTTATTGCTCTAGCTAATATTTTTGCAGATGAAGTTTTTCCTGTTCCTCTACCACCATTAAGTAGATAGGCATGACCAACTCTTCCTGATATTATTTGATTTCTTAATGTTTTTGTAATATGTTCTTGCCCTACTACTTCTTCAAATGTTTTTGGTCTGTATTTTCTGTATAATGCTGTATAAGACATTACATCACCTCTACTAAAAAAATAGTATGAGATTTTTTTTATGCTAGCCTTTCTATGGAAAGTAATTATCACATAAAAGTTACCATTTATTGCTGCTTCCTTCCGGACCTGACAAGGTTCATGGGCTTTTATTGACATTACCCTCCATACAAAGGCTAGTAATATTCTCATACTATTTGGATTATATAATGTTTTTTTATATTAATCAAGTATTTTTTATATTCTTTTAAATATTATATTGGAAAAGTCTGTTATTTCAGTTTGTGAAGTTCCTGTTTCTACTAGACCTTCGCATGATAAATCTAGCTCTACTCTTCCAGAATATTTTTTTCCATCATCTAATTCTATTATTAAATCAAATGCTACTTTAGATTTTACATTTTCGTTTGTTATACCTAATTTTGATAACATTGTTCCATTATATGTAATTTCTGTATCTTCTCCTGATGAATATGTTCCAATTTCTTTGTTGGCAAAACTTATTCCTATATTTCCACCATTTTTAGATATTTGAAGGGTTTTAAAATTATTTTCTTCTGCTCCTCTATATGTTA
The DNA here is from genome assembly GCA_017625035.1 of Clostridia bacterium. Taxonomy (GTDB): domain Bacteria; phylum Bacillota; class Clostridia; order TANB77; family CAG-508; genus CAG-492. Next base: position 6,395 of record JAGALX010000020.1, on the reverse strand, counting down.
GGCTTTGAGATACTATATATTCATCTGTATATTTATATTTTTCTCCATCTATACTATTTGGCATATATGCTTTTACGGTTCCTATAGATGGATTTTGTAATATTTGAATATTTTCTATTACTATACTTTTTATTTTTTCATTATTTTTTGTGTTATTTTTGTTATTTTCTATTGAAATGTATATATCATTATTTTGTATAACATTAAAATTCCATATAGATGCATTTTGATCTTGATTTTCGGCTGATTGAGTATCATCTTTTATTGCAGTGCTTACTATTATTATTTTAGATAAATTAAATGGCATATTTTTTTCGCCTTCTTTTTGATATTTTAATATTCTTACTGTAACAATAGTTGCTACTACTATAACGACAAATATGGCAATTATTAATTTTATTGTTTGCATTTTTTTATTATCCACTTTATAAATCTCCTTTCTGTATTTTTTTGTTTTTTCTAAGCTCTTTGAAAAATTCTTTTAAAATTTGCTCACATTCTTTGCTTAGAATTCCTGTTTCAACATCCACTATATGATTAAATTTGAAATCTTTTAACAGATTCAATACAGACCCGCAAGCACCGGTTTTATAATCCATTGTTCCTATGTATACCTTTTTTATTCGAGATTGAATTAATGCTCCTGCGCACATACTGCATGGTTCTAAAGTTACATACATTTCACAGTTTTCTAGCCTCCAGCTGTTTAGTTTTTTGCTGGCTTTTTGGATTGCTAATATTTCTGCATGTTTTGTTGTGTCGTTTTTTATTTCTTTTAAATTATGTGCTTTGGCTATTATTATATCATCTTTTACGATTATTGCACCTACTGGTATTTCTCCTTTATTATATGCTTTTTTAGCTTCTTTTAAGGCTAATTTCATGTATTTTTCTTGCATATTGTTAGTATATGTAAACGTTTGCTACACATAGCCTCCTCTCTTTTCGGTTTAAGTTAATTGTATTGTTATATTTGATTTAATATTTTGGATAATTTATTTTTCTTATAATAATATATTTTTGGTGTGCGAGAAGGGAATCGAACCCCCGACCTGCGGTTTAGGAAACCGTTGCTCTATCCTACTGAGCTACTCACACATGTATTTTTGTTATTATATATTAATTATTTTTTATTTTGACTTAATTATTAAAGTAATTTTTTATTGGTAATTTCTAAAAAAAATAGAAGTGAATAAATATCACCTCTAGTAAATTGTTTGGTTGCGGGGGCAAGACTCGAACTTGCGACCTTCGGGTTATGAGCCCGACGAGCTGCCAACTGCTCCACCCCGCGATGTGTAACTTTTGCTATTATACTATTTATTCTATTCAATGTCAACAACAATTATGCAAAATTATGCAAAAATTATTTTTCTCCAATTTCTTTTTCTAATATTTGTACTATTTCTTCTATTATTCTTACATCACTGCAAATATCATGATGTCCATCTAATATTGTTTTGGTAGAAATATTTATGCCATTTTCTTTGCAAACTTTCTCTATATATTTTGCTGAATTTAAAGAAACCATTCCATCTGATGGCTCTTTGTCAAATATGATTTTACTTGATAAATATAACATTACTCCATATAGATTTCGTGTTACTATAACCTCTTTTAATGTTCTATCAGTACAAACTGTGGTAATATTAGTAAACTTTACTTTTCTTAGCATATCTAACGTTTTTTCTTCAAACATATTTTCCAGATATTTTTTATCATACCTATTCCTATGCTGTTTTGGCACTCCATTTCCGTTTACTTCTGATATATCATAATCCATATGTGATTGACTAAAAACCATCCTATGTTTTCTTTTTAATATATCTGTTAATCCTGATTCTAGATTTTTTTCACGCTTCGTTTTGGGCTTTATTTCTTTAAAATCTGGAATTAGCTTCTTTACTAATTTTTTTCGTGCTTTACCCATTACTTCATCAACTTTTTTATATAATATTACGGGAGATGCAAAAACAGTTCCTAAGTATGGTGCCGAATATGCCATAATGTTTAGTTTATCTAGATGTAATTCAGTTAAATACTTTAATAGTGCAACCGTCATTGTTCCGCATTTTGATACTCCTAAAATATGAATCTTTTTACAACATGTCTTCTTTTTTAATTGATTAATATATCTAGCAACCAATTCTGCTTGTTTTTCTAAAGGTGCATCATTATCTAATAAAAAAACTGACACATTAACATTTTTATTAGTTTTTTCAATCGCACTTAAAAAATTATTTGTTCCCCATCCCGTATTATTTCCATTTGCAGAATAATTTTCTGCTCTCATACCTGTCATTATAATAAAACATTCACAATCAGTTAGATTTTTCTTTTCACCAAATTTTGTATTATATTTTACTATTGAAAATGCTCTTAACTGTTCTTGGATACTTACTTTTTTCCATTTTTCGTCATTCAAATCATACTTAGCTATAGGCTTGCAATATGCTAAGCATTCAATGTTCCCGATATTTTACTATTCCTATGTTTTTATCTAATATTTTTTTATTATTTTCTTTTAAACTCACTTTACATGTCTCCCTAAAATGAATATATCTTAATTTAAAATACTTTTATATTTTTTCCATTATCACATTTTATATACTTCTGTTTAAAATTTATATAAAATATTGTTATAGAATCTCAGAATTATGTGTCACAGGAAGGAATGTTACGATTTACTAATCAGACATTTTATGTTATAATTTTCAAAAATTAATTATGAGGTGAATTTATGCAAAAAATCCTAGGCTATATGAGAAAAGCAATTGAAGATTATAATATGATTGAAGAAGGAGATAAAATAGCTGTAGCTGTATCTGGAGGAAAAGATTCTATGACTCTTCTTTTAGGTTTACAAAATCTACAAAGATTTTATCCTAAAAAATTCCAAATTATTGCAGTTACTTTAAATCCAGGTTTCGAAAATTTTGACACAAGTCCTTTATCTGAATTATGCAAAAGCTTAGAAATAAATTTTATAGAAGAAAAAACACATATAAAAGAAATTGTTTTTGATGTAAGAAATGAAAAAAATCCTTGTTCACTATGTGCTAATTTACGAAGAGGAATCCTAAATAGTGTAGCAATTCGTGAAGGCTGCAATAAAATTGCTTTAGGGCACAACGAAGATGATGTACTTGAAACATTTTTCCTTAATCTATTATATGGAGGATCTATAAATACTTTTGCACCTACAAGTTATATGGATAGATCAAATTTGACATTAATAAGACCCTTAATTTATGCGCCTGAAAAATATATAAGAAATTTTGTAAAAAGAAATAATATTCCTATTATGCAAAAAGTTTGTCCTGTTGATGGAACTTCTAAACGAGAAGATATGAAAAATCTTATTTTAGATTTTCAAAAAGATATTCCAAGAATTAGAGCTAATTTGTATGGAGCTATAAAAAGAAGTAATATTAAGGGATGGAATAATAATAAATAATGTAATCAAAGGAGTCTTTATGAGTAACTATATTTTTATTGTTTTAGTAATTATTATATCTTTATTAGCAACAATTTACATTTTTAGACATTTTATTGCTTACTTTTTTAAGTTATGCCATGTTAGCATAAAAAATAAGCATAGCCTAAAAAAAATTCAAAAAATCGGTATAAAGAAAAGAAATTTAAGTAATAAAGATATTCAAGGATATATAAAATTATCAAAAAAATATTTAACTGAACTACATATAAATTTTAATAAAAAATATGTTTTAAATGCTGATTTGGAAAGGCGTTTAAGATTTTCAAGATTTGAAGAAAAATATTTAAGAGATTTATTAGATGATATCTTAGATTACATGGAATTGGATAAAAATAAAATCAGTTTTAAAGTTAATTATATTTCAAGTAAATATTCTATAAAATATGCTGGTTCATATTCTTCAGAAGATAAACATAATAGTAATAAAATTTTATTGAATTTAAAAAATGATATGTCTCTTAATACCGTAATATCGATTTTAGCTCATGAATGTTCACATTATCTTTTGCTTTCTAATAATATAAAATTAGATAAGACTTTAGACAATGAATGCTTAACAGATATTACCACTATTGTATTGGGATTTGGAAAATATTTGTTAGATGGATATCAGATATCTAATAGAGTTATATATAATGGACCAAACCTTAGAAGTGTAACAAAGGACAGAGTTGGTTATTTAACATTTAGAGATGTACAATATGCTATAAAACACATATAGAATATTTAATAAATTCCAAATAATAAAATTCGGAATTATATAGTAATCCCGAATTTTATTATTTTTTAATTTGTTTTTAATTTATTTTTCGGAGTTTTATTTCATAAAACTCACATATGAAATTTCCTTACTATCGCGTCTTTTATATCTTTATAACATAAAACTAAGCTAAGTATTAAATTAAAAATAGAAATTCCTATTGAAATATTGTTTAATATTTTTAGTTCCATAATACTTCTCAAAAATAATATTATTTGAATCATACTTATTAATACTATTATTAATTGATAAATTGCATATTTTATATACTTTTTATAGCTTATAATTGTTAATATCGACATTGTGCTATTAGCTGTGATTAAGATTATTGGATTTGCAATATATATAGACCATCCTTTAAATCCTATTGCATTATCAATATATATTGTTACTATTGATGTTAAAATTGTCTGTATAAGTACATGTCCTGCTATATTATTTCCGCTTTTTATAGAATACATTACTGTAATCCATGTATATATGATTCCGCAATTTGCAAGTGCAGACCATTTAATTTCAGGTGTTGTTAATTTATTTATAATAATTAACATTATTGCGATTGCTATTGAAATAACTAAACATATATTAATTATTTTTTTACTTTTCTTATACGATATTTTCTGTGGATATATCATCTAAAACCCCATTACTTTCCACTTTTACGTCAATTCCTTTATTTTTCAAAAATTCATAAAATGATTTTTCTATTTTATTATTATTTAAAATTGAAGTGAAAGTATATACTATTTTATTTCCAAAAGTACAACTAGAACATTTTATTTTTTCTACTGAATCAGGAGATATGAGCATTAAAAAATAATCTATATAATTTTGATAATCTCCAATAATTCCAACTCTACCAATATTAGAATATGTAATAGTAGAATGTTTTCTAATTTCTAAATAACTTAGTCTAACTATTATATTTTTTAAAAATAATGGTATTAATTTTATTAAAATATGATTACCTAATTTTACATTAGCAGACATTGTTTTTAATATTTCTTCATCTGCTAATTTATTTTTAAATTCATTTTTTACTAAACTAATAATTGTATCAAAACAATCTAAATTTTGTTCTTTTGAATTTGCCACAATCATAATGTATGAGAAAAAATTAGACATTGTTTTTGATGGAAAATATTTTTTTAAATTAACTGGAATACATACTTTTATTGGTTTTGTTTTTTTATAATTTTCATTATATATCGAATATATTAAAACAGCTGTAAGATATTGTGTAATTGTTGCATTATATTTTTCACACTCTATTTTTAAACTTTGTATGTCAATTATTTCATGAATTACACTTATCGCCCCTAATTTCAACTTTCTTCCCCTTAGTTCATATGCTCTATTGTTGGGAGAATTCGAACTTATTTTTTTATTATAATTTTTTACATAACTATCTTCTACATCATATTCTATTTTTTTAATTATTCTATTATCTAGATTTAATTCATTAGGTAAACATTTTTCTAAATAAGTATATATAATTTCTTTGAAAAAAATTATACCTCCATTTCCATCTGTTAGTGCATGAAAAATATCTATATTAATTTTATTTTTAAAATATGTTACTTTAAATAAATAATCATTATTTTTCTTTGGATTTATATATTTGCAAGGATAATCTATTTCTTCTTCAATTATGGGTTCTTTACTATTTTCTTCTAAATAGTACCAAAACAATCCTGCTTTTAGTTTTACTTTGTATATATTATATTTTTCTAAACTACTAATTACAGCTTCTTTTAAAATATCTGGTTGTATATTTTCTTTTAATACAATAGATAGTCTAAATACTGTACTATATTTTTTGCCTGTAGACATAGGAAATATTTTTGCTGAATTATCTAATTTTCTCCAAAACAAATGATTTTTTCTTTTTTTCATTTTTTTGCCTTTCTAAATGAATTTTATTAATCTTATCATAACATTATATGTTTTACAAGCTGACTAGATATTCATTTTTTAGGTTTTATAATATCCTAAGATCGAGTAGAGGATAATTCTTAGTGAATTTCTCCCCTCTCACACCACCGTACGTGCCGTTCGGCATACGGCGATTCAATTTATATTTCAATATGAACTTTTTGATACTGGTCTGATAGAAATATCAGACCTCTTTTCCTT